>NZ_JAUSPP010000006.1:0-54649 GCF_030656585.1 Rhodonellum sp. | reverse complement strand
GGGCCATTCTTACCAAAGCAAAAAAATAGATGATCTAAAGTTGGCCGCTCAAGTGGAGGGAATTGACCTAATCATTGGAGGTCATACACATACATTTTTGGATGAACCAAAATTGATAATTGGACCACAGGGCTTTACTACGGTGGTAAATCAATCCGGAACCGGAGCATTGCGATTGGGCAAAGTGGATTTTGAGTTTACCAAAGAAAATAGAATAAATTATGCGAGCAGCCAAAACCTGCCTATTTATTAGAAAGTCAAGCAGAAATTGATTTTTTATTTAAATATATTTTCCCCAAATTTGATCCCCTTGAAGAAAAACAGGGAGTTTCATCATTACTTTTCACAACACAATTTTATCGGTTTAAATGAGTTCAGAGGCCAATGCAGTATGGAATGAATGTTTGCGTGTGATCGAACCACATGTAAATGAGCAGAGCTTTTCAACTTGGTTTAGACCCATTAATCCGGTAAGATTAGACGGAAGCAGCCTTACGATCCAAGTTCCAAGTCAATTTTTTTACGAATGGTTGGAAGACAATTATGTGCAAGTATTGAAATTGGCCATCAAATCCGTCCTTGGCGGTAACGGCCGTTTGGAATATGCAGTGGTCGTGGACAAAGGGAATTCCCAAAACCAACCATATGTGGTGAGTTTTCCACAAGGGACCACCTCCAATGCAACAAAAAAAACACCACTTTCGGTGGAGAGCAGAAGTCCATTTGACATGCAATCCCTCCACAGCGATACGCTTCTTCAATCCAATCTGAACCCAAATTACAGTTTCAACACCTATATAGAGGGGGATTGTAATAGGCTTGCGAGATCGGCGGGATTTGCCGTGGCGACCAAACCGGGAATCACCTCCTTCAACCCCTTGATGGTATATGGAGGAGTTGGACTTGGAAAGACCCATTTGGTACAAGCGATCGGAAATGAGATCAAAAACGGTCCTGAGGATAAATTTGTGCTCTATGTATCCTCTGAAAAATTCGTGAACCAATTTATGGATTCCATCAAGGATGGTAACGTGAAAAGTTTCACCAATTTTTACATGCAGGTGGATGTCTTGATCATTGACGATATCCAATTTTTGGCAGGAAAAGACCGAACCCAAGAAATGTTTTTCCACATTTTCAACCATCTTCATCAAAATAAAAAACAAATCATCATGACCTCGGATCGTCCGCCAAGGGATCTTAAGGGATTGGAAGAAAGGTTGCTTTCCCGATTCAAGTGGGGATTGACAGCGGATTTGCAAATGCCTGATTTTGAAACCAGGGTGGCCATCATCAAAAGAAAGATGCAATCAGAAGGGATTTTCATCCCCGACGATGTGATTGAATATTTGGCCTATACCGTCGATACCAATGTTAGGGAATTAGAAGGTGTCATGATTTCGCTTTTGGCACATGCCTCACTCAACCGAGTGGAGATTGACCTTTCCTTGGCGAAGACGATAATGAAAAACATTGTCAAGGACATTGAAACAGAAGTCGGGATAGATTTTATCCAAAAGACAGTTTCGGATTATTTTGACATCAAGCTGGACGACTTGAAGGCAAAAACAAGAAAAAAGGAAATCGTAACCGCCAGACAGGTGGCGATGTATTTTTCCAAGGAGTTCACCAACCATTCCTTGAAATCCATAGGATACCATTTTGGAGGAAGAGACCACAGCACCGTCATCCATGCCGTTCAAACTGTAAACGACATGATCGAAACCGATACCACCTTAAGAAATGCAGTTGAAGAATTGAAGAAAAAATTCAAAATGAGGTCTTATTGATATTAGGGAGTTGATTGCAAACCCTTATTGGCAATTGAAAACATTAAGGCATAAACAACTTATTTTTTTGCCTTCCCTTCCATAAAAAGCTCAACCAACTCCTTTGCGATTGCAATAGCGGAAAGCGCACCTGACTTGACTGCGGGTAGGTTCTTTTTTAGTTTTTCTTGGATCAGAGAATCCTGGTAGAATTGGTTTTTCAGCAAATACCCAATGTGCTCATGCATCCAGTTCCCTCTTTGTTCGGCTCTATTGGCATCATAAAAGCCATTGGCCTTGGTCAAGTCCCGATATTCAGAGATCATCTCCCAAATTCCCACCAGACCCGTTTTTTCCACTGCGGAGCAAATTTTCACCTTGGGCAACCAGCCGCTCTCCCGTATGGGGAAAAGATGCAAAGCGTTGGCATATTCCCTTTGGGCCCTTTTGGCCATTGGCAAGTTGTCCCCATCTGCCTTATTGATCACCAAAGCATCACAGATTTCGATGATCCCCTTTTTGATCCCCTGAAGCTCATCCCCTGCTCCCGCCAACATCAACAGCAGGAAAAAATCTACCATCCCCCTGACCGCGATTTCTGACTGTCCGACACCAACTGTTTCAATAAAAATGACATCAAATCCCGCTGCTTCACAAAGCAACATGGCTTCCCTGGTTCTTGCACTCACTCCGCCCAAGGTGCTCCCTGTAGGGCTGGGCCGGATATATGCCCGCTTGTCGGCAGCTAGGGTTTCCATCCTTGTTTTGTCTCCCAAAATGCTCCCCCCTGTCTTTTGGCTGCTGGGGTCTATGGCCAGTACCGCCAATTTCAACCCTTTGTCTACAACAATCTTCCCAAAAGTCTCGATAAACGTACTCTTTCCCACGCCGGGGACACCGGTGATGCCGATCCGGATGGAATTTCCTGTGTGGGACAATATTCCTGAAACCACCGCCTCGGCCAATTCCTGATCTGCTGGAAGGGTACTTTCCACCAAAGTAATGGCTCTGCTTAGGACAACCCTATCACCTGACAAAACCCCCTGAATATAGGCGCTTTCCGAAAGCCTTTCTTTTCGTTTCAAAATTTAAAAGTTGATTGATTCCTGTTCGTTTTGAATGTGAAGGTAAGTATTTTATTGAAAAGGATACCTCCTGAAACGCTCTTGACCCATCGCCGATTTTTCGTAAACCCCTATACAATGCTCCTGATAAGAAATATCGAAAAACGGTTCATCAGGCCCCACCTTTGTGGGTGTTGCATTTTTTTGACCAAAGAAAAACACCTTTGTATTTCCGTACTTGGTGTGGGGCATAAATTCTCCATATTTGCGCATCACATCCCAGAGAGTATCGGGAGCAAATACAGCATACACCCGAAGAACAGGTCCGGTATTGTTCTCATTTCGAAAGCTCGCCATTTCCTCAAAATCAAGTTCCAAATCCCCCACTCCAGGTTGGGTAAAGGATTCCTTACCAATCCAGAAAAGGAGCGCAACAACTATTAATATAATTACATAAAAAGGATATCTATTTGACATGTTTTTCAGGTACTTTGAAGATTAAGCCATAATTTAGCTGAAAATTACCACAATGGCTTTCGAATACATTAAAGCACTCCATATCATTTTTATAGTTACCTGGTTTGCAGGATTATTTTACATCGTGAGACTTTTCATCTACCAGACCGAGGCCTTGGAAAAACCAGAAGAAGAACGAAAGGTATTGGTCCCCCAGTTCAACCTGATGGCAAAAAGATTGTGGCTTGGTATAACGTGGCCCTCCGCGATTCTTACTTTGGTTTTTGGAATATGGGTGTTGACCTACCGATGGGGATACATGCAGTTGGGATTTATGCAGGCCAAGCTGGCTTTTGTGTTCTTACTCTATCTGTATCATATCAAATGTCATTATCAATACAAAGAATTGCAAAAAGGAATAGCCAAATGGACCTCAAATCAGTTACGTATATGGAATGAAGCCGCAACCCTCCTGCTCTTTGCAATCGTATTTCTAATTGTCCTGAAAAACACGGTGGATATGATTTGGGCCTTGGTCGGATTGATCGGGTTGGGTATTCTATTGATGCTTGGCATAAAATTATACAGAAGAATCAGGGAAAAGAATCCCTGAAACACTCTTGAAAAAAATTACATGATCTACAACAAACAGCTTTTATTCAGCCTTCTTGGAATCCTTTTCCTTTTCTCAAATTGTACGGAGAAAGAAAACGAGAAAGGCACACCCCTGCCTATATTGGGCAATTGGCATGTCGATTCATTTGAAATGGAAGGCAAGACGGTTACCGATACGGTATATCACAAAATCGCAGCATTCTCCTTTCTCAACCAAGACAGCATATCAATTACCAATGCGGATTTGGAAGGAAAAGTGTATGTGGCAGACTTTTTTTTCACTACTTGCCCAACCATCTGTCCGGTTATGAAGACGCAGATGCTTCGGGTACATGAAAAATTCAAGGACAATCCAGACTTCAAAATCCTAAGCCACACCATAGATCCCAAACACGACACTGTGGCATTGTTAAAGGATTATTCTCAAAGATTGGGCATTGAAGACGCCTCCACCTGGTATTTCCTCACCGGTGACCAGGAGAAGATCTTCGAAATCGGACAGACCAGTTACTTGACTACAGCGATGGAAGACCAACAAGAACCTGGGGGATTTCTTCACTCGGGAGCCTTTGTACTCGTTGATCAGAATGGGAGGATCAGGGGAGTCTATGACGGCACCAAGGAAGATCAAGTCAATCGATTGATGAATGACATTCCAAAACTATTGCCCAAAAAGGAATGAAACACGAAAAGTTTGCTTTGATTATCGGAATAATGCTTGTTTTGTCAAGTGGGTGCAAACCCGAGGCAGACAGAAGCGGAAATTCACTTGCCCATATTTCAGACACTAAAGTGATGCAATATGCCTTGGAAGGCAAGCTCCTTTACGGACAGCACTGCGCCAATTGTCATAAAGATGATGGCAAAGGTTTGGGTAAATTGATCCCCCCATTGAACCCATCGGATTACATGGTTGAAGATATCGGTAGAACCGTACGATTGATAAAAAATGGAATGGAGGGTGAAATCATGGTAAATGGCAATTCATACAACCAAGCCATGCCGGCAAACCCCAAGCTGACAAACATTGAAATCGCCCAAATCAGCACTTATTTGTACAATATTTGGGGAAACGAAAAAGGCTTGATCAGCATCCCACAAGTGGAGGTTTATTTGAAAGAATAAAATCGAAACGGGCCAATCAGGATTTATCCAATTCCGACTTGGCTTCAGCCAAGTTCTTTTTGATGTCGAGATTCACTTTTTCGACCATTTTTTTCTGTTCGAGTAGGTATTGGGTAATCTCTTCCTCGTTCATTCCTTCATAGGTGGATTTAAACTGACGCATCCAAATAAACATACCCTCAAAGGATGCATCAAGATTATTTGCCAAGACCTGTAACTCTTGGATATCTGCCGCATTTTTTGATGAATCTGATTTGAGCAAATCTATCTTCAGCAAAATCTCTTTGTGGAGGGATTTCAGCTCTCCCATTTTGGGCATCACTTCATCATGAATGGCGATGACTTCTTCTTTAAGCAAGTCATTGGATTCTTCATCATTTGGACTGCAAGACGAAAAAAGAATAAATAAAAAATAAAAAAACAAATATTTTAAACTTGAATTCATATACAATTTAATTAACTCTTGCAATTTAGAATTAATTAAATTAAAAAGGGAATTTATTTTCTTATAACGTTACATTTTCGATGAAATTTCCAGTTAAGAATATGAAAAATCACCAATGCCAAGGAAGAGGCCACTGAAACAAACACCATCCAAGGGGCTAAATCATGCAATGAGACTGAGATGGAAAAAACAATAACAGCAATCCAAAGTGCTATTTTAATCCCTTTGGATTGTGTATTTTTGGATGCATGGAAAACCGCCCACAAAGCAAGCCCAATAAACAAATAATCCACAAAATGCCAATGATCATGACCCGGTTCTTCGCCGTGTTGAAAAATATAGCCTACGGAAATGAACAAGGGAAATGCCAAACAATGGACCATGCATAACAAGGACGCTGAAATTCCCAATACATCTGCAGATTGCGCGGATAATCTTTTAATTACTTGCAACATAATTGCAAATATATAGTTTTCTTCAAATAATAAGCTTCAAACCATTAAATATTTTTATGAAACCACTTTGCTTTGCTCGAAACCAAATAATCCCCTCTTCCGAAGCCACTCTTCATCCCATGGATATTGGGTTGATCAGGGGGTATGGAATCTTTGATTTTTTCAGGACTGAAAATTTTGTCCCTTTATTTCTGACTGATTATTTGGACAGGTTTATTGGCTCGGCTCAAAAGACCTATCTTCCTTTGGACTTCAACAAGGAAACACTCCGAAACATCATCCTTGAACTTATTGAAAAGAACGATCTTCGACAAGGAGGTATCAGAATGCTCTTGTCTGGAGGGATGTCCGACAATCACTTTTCTCCTGCCAAAGGGGATTTGTTCATTTTCTGTGAGGACTTGATGTTTCCAGGGGAACAGAAATACACCAAAGGAGTCAAGCTTTCCAGCATTGAACACGTCCGTGCACTTGCAGAAATCAAAACGACAAATTACACCTTCCCTGTTTGGTTAAGTTCCGATTGGAAAAAAGAAGGTGCAGAAGACGTGATTTACCATCACAATGGTTTAATTTCGGAAAGTTCCAGGAGCAATATCTTTGTGATTAAAAACGGGGAAATCTTCACCCCGGACCAAAATGTATTGCATGGAATTACCAGAAAAAGAGTTCTGGAATTGAGCGGATCCATCAAAATCCAGCCGATTGGCTTTGACGAAACATTGGCTGCAGACGAGGTCTTCATGACGAGTACCACCAAAAAAATACTTCCTGTCACCCGAATCGATGATCGACAAATAGGAAATGGAAAACCGGGGAAGATCACCAAGGAGCTGATCCAGGCTTTCCAGGAAATGGAACAAAAAAACTCCGGATAATCCGGAGTTTTTTTTTTTAATTCGTCAGCAATACCGCATCATTGAGAATATACATTAATTTTTCGGGGTCTCGGTCGTTGAGGGTAAGCCTACCCCTCACTTTAACCCGCTTAGAGGTGTATTTGATAGGTGAGTTCAACATGACCTCCATCACCGTCTCTGGCCCTCCAGAACCGCAAAAGAAACACTCTGCCAATGGAAGTGAAGAAAGTATAATATGCTCAGGCTTAAACATCCCTTCAAAGGGGATAATGTATCCATCAGCCTCAACCATTTTTCCTTCCAGTTTTTTGATTTTATCCCCAAAAACAGGAAGATAAAGCTCGCCAAATTCATCCTGCCCTATTTTATAGGTAACCTCCGATAGGTCTTTCCAAACGCTGGGTGTCGCCTGTCCCCAGACAAGTCCCGAAGAAAATATCAGGATAAATACTATTAAATTTCTCTTAAAACTCATCTCTTACTGTCTGATTTAGAATGTATTGATTACATATTGGGTTATTCTTTCAATTTTAGGGCAATAATAAGGCCACGTAATTACGATTTTGTAAGTTGTTTGGCAATATCTGTTTGATAAGCGGTCCAGGCAGGGATCAAGGAGGCAATAAAGCCCACACCTATCGCAAATGCCAATATCAGGAATTCTTCCTTAAGGAATACAGCTGCCGTAAGTCCTCCCAAAACGCCTTGTTCATTTTGCATAACGAGTATGGCTAGGAAAAGGTGCCCAATGGCAATTCCCAGTAAAGCCCCAAGGAAAGTCAAAATCACTCCTTCCAAAACAATATGCAAAAACAGCTGTCCACTCGATGCGCCTAAAGTTCTCATGACTGCCAAATCATATTTCCTTTCTTTAAGGGAATTGAAGAGCGCAATGAAAATACCAAGCCCAGCAATCACAATGATAACAATCGCCAGTCCTTGAATCACCTTCACCCCTACCCCCAGCAATTCGAACAATCTTGAGATTTCAAAGGAAGGTGAGGCGGCCTGCAATGCACTTTTGCTATTGATCATTCGGGGGAGTTGCACCGCTGCGATTGGGTTTCGGTATTGGAGGAGCAATGAGGTCACTTCCCGATCTTCCTCCGTTAACGGGAATCCCGTTTTGCTGACCGAAGCTTCCATTTTGGCGTGGTCATGTTCTTCATCATGGGTGTACCAAACGGATTCAATGCTTGTCAGTATCAAATTATCCACCACATTCCCTTTGGGTTGTAAAATCCCGGTGACGCGATAAGGATGGGCATCATGTTCATGACTGCTGCTTCCAATCCCATGGGAACCTATGAAATTATCCCCCAAATTCAACTTTAATTTTTTGGCGACTTCACTTCCCAGAACCACATCAAAAGGTTTTTCCCAAGCGCTTCCACCTTGAAAAGCCACTGTATACAATTCCAGATAATCATGATTGGTACCGACGATTCTAAAACCTTCATAATTGTCCCCCATTCCTAAAGGAATCACATTTTTAATCAGTCTGTTTTTAGAAATGGACTGAGCATCTTTCAAATCAATATTCCCAGTGGGATAATCAATGTGGTAAATACTGGAAAGGATCAATTGTAAAGGACTTCCTTTCGCCCCAACCACCAAGTCGATTCCCTTGGCATCTTGGGTCATTTTATTTTCAAATTGATCCTGAATCAAAATCAGCACGGTGATGATGGCCAGTCCTAATGCCAGCAACAGGATATTGAGGCCGGTATTCAGAGGTTTGAATATCAGGTATTTCCAACTTAACTTCAACATGTTCATAATGTACCTCCCACGATTACTTGATTGGAAATAAAATTCTTGACCCTTTGGTCGTGCGTAACGATAATCAGTGCCGCTTGGAATTTTTTGGCCTGTTCCTGCAAAAGTTTGATAACGATGGTGGCATTTTCATCATCGAGGCTGGAAGTGGGTTCATCCGCCAAGATGAGTTTGGGGCTGTTTGCCAGTGCTCTTGCGATGGATACCCTTTGGGCTTCCCCTTCGCTCAGGGTGCTGATTTTTGATTTCCTCTTTTCGAAGATCCCCAATTCCCTCAATAGAGCCTCATTTTGTTTTCCCCTCTCCCCCACAAAAAAATTCGCCAAGCGTAAATTTTCCTCAACCGTTAAAGGAGCTAAGATGTGGGGTTTTTGAAAGATGATGCCAATGTTTTTTCCTCGGAATTTATCCAAACTCGCACCTTTGAGTTGATACAAGGAAGAGCCTCCAAGGATGACTTCCCCTGAAAGCGGTTTCAACAGCCCTCCAAGGATATTGAGGATGGTGGTCTTCCCACTTCCCGATTTGCCCAAAATCAAAAGTTCATCCCCTTCTTTCATTTGGATATCGGGAAACTCAAATTTTCGGACTTTGTCGTAATTGAATTCAATGTTTTTTGCTGCAAGCATAATCAAATTAATTGTTTATGGGTATGGAAAGGGTAAATGTCGTCCCTTTGCCTTGTTCACTTAAAAAGGATATTTCGCCTTGTAAAACATCGACGCTTTTTTTGACAATGGAAAGTCCCAATCCAGATCCCTCGATTATCCCGACGTTTTTTGCCCTGAAAAAACGGTCGTACAACTGGTCTTGTTCTGATTTTGGTATCCCAATCCCTCTGTCTTTGACAATGGCCTTGAGATGTCCCTCTTCGGCCCAGATCGAAAAATCGACTTCCTGGCCATCCTTGGAATATTTCAATGCATTCGATAGCAGATTCTCGAATATTTGGTAAAGCAATTCCACATCTGAAACGATGGTTTTGGGAATTTTACCCATCATCAAATTGATTTTAACATCATGTTCAGATCCGGCTTTGACCACATCGATAATTTCATTGATAAAGGCCCCTGTAAACATCTTCTTCGGTTTGTAATCAATCTTGTTGGCATCTGCCTTGCCAAAAAACAGGACAGAGGTCAACAGATTGTTGAGACTTCTTACTGAATTCTCTATTTTCTGGGCATGTTTGGCAATTTTTATTTTGAAGGGATGGTCCTTTTCTGCATACATTTGAAGCAATTGGGCAGAGCTCAAGATGGAGGTCAAAGGAGTTTTGAAACCATGCGAAACGTTCAACACAATTCTTGATTTTAACTCACCGATTTCCCTTTCCTTCTCCAATGCTCTGGTCAATTCTTTGTTGGCTTCATGCAAGTCGGCCGTCCGCTGTCTTACTTTTTCCTCCAACTCATTGTTGAGCTTTTGAAGTTCTTTTTCCTTCCGGTCCTTAAAAATGGCCAACTCGATCACCATGTTCAACTCCCGGATATTGAAGGGCTTGATCACGTAGGCACTTGGATTGGTACCCACCACTTTGGTGAGTGTTTCCGCATCCGAACTTGCACTCAAGTACACTACTGGGATATCATATTTTTCATTGATGATTTCAGTGGTCTTGATGCCATCAAGCTCCCCTGCGAGATTGATGTCCATCATGACAATGTCGGCTGGGTTTTCGGCCAAGATTTCTAGCGCTCTCTCACCAGAATCCGATATCCCTATGATTTGGTGATTGTTTTTTTCAAGTGCTTTTTTAAGCAATAGCGCTGACACATGATCATCTTCTGTAATCAAAATCCTAAGTGGAAACATATACAATGATAGTTAAAGCTGGGTAATTTTCATTTAATTATGTTATCGGTTTTTTTAAAAGGCAAAAACACCTTGACGGTTGTCCCTTTGGATTGGGCACTTTCTATGTGGATGGTGCCGCCAAGTAATTCCACCAGGTTTTTTGTAATGGTCAATCCTAAACCAGAACCTTCAAAAGTCCTTCCGTATCCTTGGCTTTCCTGCTCAAATGGATTGAACAACTTTGACATGAATTCTTCGCTCATCCCTATCCCATTATCCCTGACTTCTAGGCAAATCTGCTGGTCCAACTCCTTTAGTTTTACGGTGATTAAACCATTTTTGGAATATTTGATGGCATTTCCTACAAGGTTGTTGACAATCATTTCGAAGTACCTTCGGTCAATCATCCCTATCAATGATTTGGCCTCGAACTTTGCTGACAGCAGCAAACCTTTTTTGATCGCAAGGGATTTTAAAGGTAAAAGAATTTTTCCTAGAAAATCATTAATATTGGTTTGCTTGTATACAATCTGCATTTTTTTGGCTTCGATTTTGGATAAATCTAAAATACCGTTGATCGTATTCAGCAATCTTTCTCCGGATTCAAGGATGATTTCGAGCTGAGAAATCAAAGCTTGATCCCCCCGACGGTCCTGCATGATATTTTCGGTGGTTCCCAAAATCCCATTCAAAGGGGTCCGGATCTCATGGCTCATGTTGGAAAGGAAATTGGATTTCAACTCACTGGCTTCTTCGGCCTTTTCTTTAGCAACCTTCAAGCCTCTTTCATAGCTTTTTTTCTCTCCTATATCCCTGATGACCCAAAGAAAAACAGAGTTTCCTTCTAAATCGGACTTAAGAATCGTGGCATAAAGTTCCACTTCCTTTGGCCCGTTTTTGAAGGGCATTGTCATCTCTAACGCAAAACCTTTCCCTTCTGAGGCAATTATTTGATTGAGAAATGCGGGTTTTTGGGTGAGATAAAAGTCAGGATCACTAAAGAGTTCAGGGAGACTTAAAGATTCAAGCTCCTTTTCAGACAAGCCTACCAATTTGGAAAAACTAGGGTTGACCGTAAGGATTTTACCACCTGTCAAAGTAAGCATCAGTCCATCTTTGGAACTGTTCCAAACATTTTTGAAATGATCTTCTGTGATTAATGCTTCCATTGTTTTTTGATCAATCGTCTTTTTCAAAATCCCTTGTTTTCGCAATTGGTCCAAAAACCTGTTCAACAGAAAACCGATCCCCAAAAAAAACAGGAGGATCAATCCCACGAACCAATTTTGCAAATAAAAGGGCTTTAAAATCAGGAAGGTGGGAGAAGTGATGATCTCCGAATACCCATGACCACCGATTCCCGCCTGCAACATCAACCTGTATTCCCCTGGCGGCAAATTATTGAATACCAATAAATTGGACCTTGGGTTCTCCAATGTGACCCAATCATCTTGATAGCCTTCCAACATGTACTTTATCTCCAAATGTGAAAGCTGGAGAAAGCTAACGGCTCTGTATTTGATCTCCACAGAATTGGTGTTGTAAGGAATTTTATTCAAATCCGTTTTCTTGAAATTTGGATCTAGGATCTCCACGCTCAAAATATCCACAATCGGCGAATGGGGTTTTGTTTCATCTTCTTTGGGGTCATAAACTGAAAGTCCATTTTGCGTCCCGATCTAGATTTTCCCGTCTTCTCCTTCCACCAAGGCCCCGCGGTTGATTTCCGAACCCGCCAACCCATTGGATTCCTCAAATTGCCTGACTATTCCGTTATTGACCATGAAAATCCCCTGATCCGTCCCAACCCAAAGATTGCTGTTTGCATCTTTTAGCAGCGCATAAACAGGCCTGTTTATCACCACACCATTCCAAGACATAAAATCGACCTTCCCCTTATGGTGATACATCAAGCCCAGCTCAGTGCCCAGCAAGAGTGTGTCTCCCGATTCCAAGTAATTGTACCCGATAACGTTGATGAATGAATCCGTTTCAACCACCAAATCCTGCGCTCTTGTATCGCCTGCTTGGACAAAAATCAACCTTCCGTCACTGAGAACGTCTATTTTTCTAAAAAAAAAGAAATCCTGATTCAACTTTCCCAAAAACTGGTTATTAATCTCATGCTCAAAATGCTTTGGTCCGGAATGATGGATAGAGGAAAGGTATATTTTTCCCCAACTCACAAAAAAAAGACTGTCGCCAATCGCTTTTATCGAATTAATATTCTCGTTCAACGGACTGGGTGTATAGTCAAGTTTTAAATTTTTCGGGTCAAATCTTCCTATACCTGCGAGATTGGAGGAAAACCACACAATTCCATTTTTGTCCATGGAAAAATTGGTTATCCTATTCCGAGGTTGGCCAACCAATGATTTATCCTCCTGAAGGACTTTTTTCTTACCATTTTCCCAAATCTCCAAACCATTGTTAAACCCAAGAAGATACTCGGCAGGCCCGATTTTTATAATAGCCGTTACTTCATCGTCCAGCAAAACCCCAGAGTTATAATTCAAAAACTTCAAGGAGTTTATATTCAACAGTCCTCGAAGAGAACCAATCCAAATAACACCCTCCCTTCCCACATAAGCTGTGGTTATATAAAATGATTTTGTGGTATCACCAGAATTTATTTCAAATGCAGACCCTTGATTTGGATCATATTTATATAAATGGGAATTATAAAAATAAAAAACCTTCCCTTGGTCCACTTGTAGGTAGAAATGGTCGATTGGACTGTAGATATCCTTTGAAAAATTCTGATGGACGATTTTCTCGGGAATTGAAAAGCTTTTTCCATACGCCAAATAATTTTCACCCAAAAAAAAGTATCCGCCAGTCTCTTCATCAATCCTGACAGAAACAACTGGAGCGGGGAGCTTTATTCCTTCGAATTCAAATGGTAGGAGGGCGTTATCCGAAAATCGAAAGATGGCTTTTTCAAAGAAAAGGTAAATGCTTCCCTTATCATTGAAAAGGCCAACAAAGGAACCGTCCCGGCCTAGATTGTTTTTTGTTGTGACCCAGTTTTTTGAATGAATATCGGTAAAGGAAGTTTCCCCATCAGAAACGAGAAAAAATACCTTATCAGCTCCCTCCCCCCCTACGGCAAACTTAATTCTGTTGAGCTTTTTTTCATCAAACGATTTTGGAAAAAAGAATTCAAACCATTGGTTTTGGCTAAAATAAAATGCCTTGGGAGCCCCATATGTGCTGTATACCCAAATGAAACCGTTCTCATCTTTGAAAAAATTACTTTTTGCGGAAAGCTGGCTTTGAATGGTGTCCGGCAGGGGGTAAGTATTGAATCCATCGGAATAAAAAATTCCTGATGCAGTAGTGAACCACATCAAACCCATATCGTCCTGCAAAATCCCGGAAATATTATTGGATGGCAATTCTACCCCTCTAATCTGTCGATTGAACTGATAGGATTGCGAAAATGCCTGATGGAGGCAAATAAGGCATAAAAAAAAGAGTAGGTTTTTCTTCATAGACCGACCAATGCACCCTCTAATTTAGAAAAAGATATGGTTAGTGTAAATTAAATCGATATTGTTTGCCATTTCTTTTTGAGTAAGGGCTTATTCTTTTAATTTTGTAGCAAACTATAAAAATCGCAGAATGAGTGTTTTAGTCAATAAGAATTCGAAAGTGATCGTGCAAGGGTTTACAGGCTCGGAAGGTTCCTTCCATGCACAGCAAATGATAGAATATGGAACGAACGTTGTAGGAGGAGTAACTCCAGGCAAAGGCGGTTCTACACATCTTGAAAAACCTGTTTTCAACTCTGTCGAAGAAGCTGTTCAAAAGACTGGAGCGGATACCTCCATCATTTTTGTTCCACCGGCTTTTGCAGCAGATGCCATCATGGAAGCTGCTGACGCAGGCATCAAGGTTGTGATTGCAATCACCGAAGGAATTCCTGTTGCGGACATGATGAAAGCAAAACCTTACATCAAGGAAAGAGGGACCATCCTTATCGGTCCAAACTGCCCTGGTGTAATCACACCTGGTGAAGCAAAAGTTGGAATCATGCCTGGTTTCGTTTTCAAGCCAGGAAGAATCGGTATTGTCTCTAAATCCGGAACACTTACTTACGAAGCCGCTGACCAAGTAACAAAGGCTGGATTGGGAATCTCAACAGCCATTGGAATCGGTGGAGATCCGATCATCGGAACCTCTACAAAGGAAGCCGTGGAAATGCTGATGAACGATCCTGAAACAGATGCAATCGTAATGATCGGCGAAATCGGTGGAAACTATGAAGCCGAAGCAGCCATCTGGGTGCGTGAAAACGGAAACAGAAAGCCAGTTGTGGGCTTCATCGCAGGCAAGACTGCTCCAGCCGGAAGAAGGATGGGCCATGCAGGTGCTATTATCGGTGGTGCGGATGATACGGCTGATGCCAAAATCAGAATTTTGAAAGCAAACGGTATCCTTGTGGCCGAATCTCCTGCCGAGATCGGATCCGTAATGGCGAAAGCCATGGGAATCGAAGCATAATCCATATTCATTTAATGGAAATGAAAACCGCTGAAGGAAAAATTTTCTTCAGCGGTTTTTTTTCAGCCTATTGGTGAGATATTCCAGCCAGGCTTAATTCGAGCCTGAACCACTCTTGATTCTTTCCGGGTAATTTAAAATTACACTATCTTTGCCGCTTCAAAATCCCAATTTATGATTTCAGTAGATGCCCTTACCGTAATACATGGAGGTACGCCGCTTTTCAGTAACGTATCCTTCGCCATCAATGAAAATGACAAAATCGCCCTGATGGGCAAAAATGGCGCAGGTAAATCCACCATGCTCAAAATCATCGCAGGCGCAGCAAAACCAAGTTCCGGAGGCATTTCCGCCCCCAAGGATGCGATCATTGCCTATTTGCCCCAGCATCTTTTGACTTCGGATGACTGTTCGGTATTCGAAGAGACGGCCAAGGCTTTTGCCTCCTACCTGAGCATGAAAACCGAAATCGAAGCATTGAATGAAGAATTGACGGTCCGGACGGATTATGAATCCGATGAATATTACAAAATCATCGAGAAGGTATCCGAACTCAGCGAGAGTTTTTATGCAATCGAAGAAATCAACTATGAAGCCGAAATTGAGAAGGTTTTGTTGGGACTGGGATTTGTCAGAGAAGATTTCAAGAGACAGACTTCCGAGTTTTCGGGGGGATGGAGAATGCGGCTGGAACTGGCCAAGATCCTTCTGCAAAAACCCGATTTGGTCTTGCTGGATGAGCCTACCAACCATTTGGACATTGAGTCCATCCAATGGCTGGAGGAATTTTTGACCCAAAAGGCAAAAGCCGTAGTGGTGATTTCCCACGACAGGGCATTTGTGGACAAGATCACCACCAGGACCATCGAAGTGACGATGGGCAGAATATACGATTACAAAGCAAAATACAGCCATTACCTGGAACTCCGCAGGGAGCGAAGGGAGCACCAGCAAAAAGCCTTTGACGAACAACAGAAGATGATGGCGGACGTACAGCAGTTCATCGATCGCTTCAAGGGTACTTATTCCAAAACCCTACAAGTACAATCCCGTGTGAAAATGCTGGAGAAACTGGACATCGTGGAAATCGATGAAGTGGACAGCTCCGCATTGAAATTGCGCTTTCCCCCATCACCCAAATCGGGCAAATATCCCGTGTTGGCAGAGGATTTATCCAAATCCTACGGGGACCATGTGGTTTTCAAAAATGCCACGATGACCATCGAAAGAGGCGAAAAAGTCGCTTTTGTGGGGAAAAACGGAGAAGGAAAGTCCACCATGATCAAAGCCATCATGGCTGAAATAGATTTTAAAGGCAAATGTGAATTGGCCCACAATACCATGATCGGGTATTTCGCCCAAAACCAAGCCTCACTGCTCGATGAAAGCCAGACGGTTTTCGACACCGTAGACGGAATCGCTGTGGGCGAAATACGTAAAAAAATCAAGGATATGCTTGGCGCGTTTATGTTTGGCGGGGAAGATTCCATGAAAAAGGTCAAAGTACTCTCTGGTGGGGAAAAAACAAGATTGGCCATGATCAAACTTCTTCTGGAACCCGTCAATCTCTTGATTCTCGATGAACCTACCAATCACCTCGACATGAAGACCAAGGACATCATCAAAGATGCCTTGAAAGCTTTTGACGGTACATTGATCATCGTTTCCCACGACAGGGACTTTTTGGACGGCTTGGTGACAAAGGTTTTTGAGTTTGGAAACAAAAGGGTGAAGGAACATTTTGAGGACATCAATGGATTCCTTAGAAACAAAAAACTGGAGAACCTGAAGGAAGTGGAGCGGTAAGAAACCCCACTTTGTTTCATCCTGCATTAATTTCCACTTTTGCGGAAAAACTTGATAAGGAAAAAAAACGGCTCAGATCTTTCGATTCTGAGCCGTTTTGATTTAAACCTTTTTTAAGACCAATTCTGTTCCAACATGAAACTGCTTAATAATCAGTCAATTTTAAACTGTTTTTGACTTTACCGAATCGGCGCTAGGCCTTATTCTCCCAATAGCCTGATTTTCTTGTGGTATCAACACCCAATGGGAAACCTAGTGCATGTTTTGGGTTAAATTCTCCTCTTCCGGGACACTTCAAGATTTCTGGATAAATCCCCCTCTATTTTACATCCCTCCTTGCGACAAGATCAGCAACAAAGCATGCTGAAGTCCGAGATGTCCGTCCTTGTTCAGAAACCATTCGTCTAGGCTATGTCCGCCACCTGCTTGCCCTCCTCTTCCTATTGTCACTGCCGGAATTCCCAAGGAAAAGGGCACGTTGCTATTGGTGGAACTCGAACTTAATCTGGGCTGCTTACCCGTAAGATAATTTGCAACTGCCATCGATTGCTGAATCAAGGGATGATCAGCATCAAGCAAACCACTTGGTCTGTCTCCCTCATTTTCGATTTCTACAGTCAAAGGTTCTCCTCTTTTGACAATTAAATTTTCTTTTTGCAATCCCTCTTCAATGGACTCCAAAAACAATTTATTGATCCCCTGAAGCCTTTCCTGGCTTTCGGAACGCATGTCCACCAGCATCCACGATTCATAAGGTATGGAATTTACCGAGGTGCCACCACCGAGTACAGACACACTATACGTGGTCCGGATTCCTTCCTTGGTGAAACTATCGGCTTTAGGGACAAATCCTGCTATCGTATTTGCCAAAGCATTGTGTGGGTTTCCTATTCCAAAAGCCCCATAGGAATGCCCACCTGAACCTTTGAATGTCACTCTATAACGGAGAGAGCCTATTCCACCATTGACAATACCTTCAATATCACCCCCATCAATCGCGATAAATGCATCGATCTTGTTTCCACCTTCTCGAAACAAGTGCTTCATTCCTTTTAAATCACCAAGGCCTTCCTCACCAACCGAGCCCACAAACCATAAATCGTGATCTGTTCTGATTTTCTTTTGCTCTAAAGTTTTTACCAAAGCCACAACCATGGCCAAGGATCGATTTGCATCCGCTATTCCCGGGGCATACAAAGTATCACCTTTTTGTTTTACAGTCACATCAGTGTCAATGGGAAATACAGTATCCAAGTGTGCATCGATCACAATGGTTTTGGTAGATTTTTCCCCTTTTCTCAAAGCAATGACATTGCCTGCTTCATCAATCCAAACCGAATCCGCACCAGCTTTTCGAAGCATCTCTGCGAATATCAGACCCTTTGCAGCTTCCTCAAAGGACGGCGCGGGAATCTCTGTCAAGGTAATCATGTCCGATATCGTTTGACCGTCTATATCAAGAATATAAGCAAAGGCATCTTGAACCTCTTTTTTCTTTGCCAATTTTTCTACCTCTGTCTTGTAGACCACTTTGATATCCTGTGCAGAAACCTGAAGGAATAGTAAGACTGAAAAAGCGAATGCCAGAGCGTTTTTGATTAATTTCATAAGTGAATTGTTTTGGCTTCAAAAATCACTAAAATCCAAAAAAATGACAATACCGCTTGTAAACAAATAATTTTAATTGACTCTGGACAGGACTATCGGGTCTTGTTTAAGTAAATAAACCAAGGATTGATAAAGAGATTCATTGTAAATCTTGAGCTCCGCTGATTTTTCAAAGAAAACCTCCAAAGCCACAGCAAAAAATTCGTGCTCATTATTTGCTGCAGCTGACCGAAACATTGACTTTTCTCTTTTCAGGATTTTCCTCATTTCTACGTCAGCGATTTCCGAATATCTTACCCAAAGTGTCGGGTTGAAAAAATTGCTTTCGTTGTTGTAATGAATCTGATTTTCAAGCTTCATGGCATGGGCCATTTCGTGGATCCCCAAGTTCACCCCATCCTGCTGATCGATAAATCCTTTCACGAAATTTTCCCAAGACAATACAATGATTCCAAGTTTAGGATTGACCTCACCTTTGTGGTATTGCTGATTGACCGTTGAATAATAAGCGTCCGGATAGATCAATATCTTCCTAAAATGCTTTAAAGTCACTCCTCGAAACCCGAAAGTCACCATTACCGCAGTGGCTGAAATCAGAAGTTTCATTTCTTGGGTGATCTTCGTCAAATCACCCCTTGGGACAAAAGCCTTTTCAGCAATGAACCATTCCATTTTTTCGATGAATTCCTGTTTATGTTTTGGGTTCAGTTTCGCATAATAGGGAAACAAATTGGACAGGAGGGCCTTGTCTTGGCCAGACAACGTTTTCTTGGCCAAACGAATCCGTAAATCTTTGTAGGAACCATAAAAAAGCTCCCCGATGCCAATGAATAAATGTGTAAATAAAAACATCCAGAAGTTGGGTTAGGGAATTGTTGATTTTTAAGTTTTGGATAAAAGTAGAAAAAGAAATTAAACTAAAAAAGGTGTAGAATTTCTCCTACACCTTTTAAAAATGACCAATGGGATCATTTACCCAGAATATGCATTAAGTTTCCAAATGAGATCTTAACTGAATCAAAATCAGACTATTGGAAAACTAATTCCTGACACCAATAGTGTGAATTCAAAAGCAATCAAGAGATAATTGAACATCAATTAAATATAATATTGAATTGTGTTCGTAATGCATTAAACGGGTTTAATTACTTCGCATAGTTCACAGCTCTCATTTCACGGATAACCGTGATTTTGATCTGACCTGGATACTGCATTTCCTTTTCTATCTTTTGGGAAAGGTCAAAGGAAAGTTGACTGGCGGTTTGATCATCCACATTGTCTGCATCGACCATTACCCTCAACTCACGTCCTGCCTGCATGGCAAAACACTTGTTGACTCCTTCAAATCCCAGCGCAAGTTCTTCGAGGTCTTTGAGTCTTTTGATATAGCTGTCCATGATTTCCCTCCTTGCACCTGGTCTGGAGCCAGATATCGCATCTGAAGCCTGTACGATAGGAGAGATCATGGAAGTCATCTCGATCTCATCGTGATGGGCTCCAATGGCATTGCAGACTTCTGGGTTTTCCTTATATTTTTTGGCTAGCTCCATCCCAAGGATAGCATGGGGAAGTTCAGCTTCTTCTGGATAAACCTTTCCGATATCATGAAGCAATCCCGCTCTTTTGGCAAGTTTGGCGTTCAAGCCCATTTCGGCAGCCATTGTAGCACAAAGCTTGGCAACTTCCTTGGAATGTTGCAACAAATTTTGACCGTAAGAGGATCTGAATCTTAATCTCCCGACCATTCTGATCAATTCTGGGTGCAATCCGTGAATTCCCAATTCGATACAGGTTCTTTCACCGATTTCGATGATTTCCTCTTCTATGTTTTTCTCAGTTTTGGCGACTACCTCCTCGATTCTGGCGGGATGAATTCTTCCGTCCTGGACCAAGCGGTGTAGCGAAAGCCTTGCAATCTCTCTTCTTACCGGATCAAAGCCCGAGATAATGATGGCTTCAGGGGTGTCGTCCACGACGATTTCCACGCCAGTGGCCGCTTCCAGTGCTCGGATATTCCTTCCTTCCCTACCAATAATTTTTCCTTTGACATCATCACTCTCGATGTTGAAAACAGAAACACAATTCTCGATGGCATGTTCCGTCGCTGTCCTTTGGATTGTATCCAAAACAATCTTTTTGGCTTGCTTGGTTGCCGTCAATTTGGCTTGGTCAAGAATATCCTTGATATGGGAGGAAGCTTTGGTCTGCGCTTCATCCTTGAGCATTTCCACAAGTTGTTCCCTTGCGTCTTCTTTGGAAAGGTTGGCAATTTTCTCCAAGTCGGAAATCCTTTGACTGGTTACTTTTTCCAGCTCTTCTTTTTTCACCTGCACAGAATGGAGCTGTGCGGATAGGACTTCTTTTTTGCTGTCAAGCTCGGCCTCTTTTCGCTTGATCTGCTCAAGTTCCTTTGACAAAAACTGCTCTTTTTGCTTCAGCTTATTTTCATTGGTCAGGAGGATTCCTTTCTTCTTGTTGACATCCTCCTCAAATTCTGATTTGAGTTTCAGGTAATTTTCCTTTGCCTCAAGAATCTTCGTTTTTTTGATGGATTCAGCGGTCAATTCCGCTTCTTTGATGAGTATTTTGGACTTTTCCCGGGCTTCTTCTTCCAGTTTTTTGTTGTTGTTTTTCAGAAAAAAGCCGACCACCAAGGCCCCAATCGCCAACCCCAAAAGGCCTGCGACGATAATGTATAATGATATTCCCATAGGTTATTTAGCGTTTATATATACCTACCGGACACCAAAAAGTCCCAAATCAGATCGAATTTCAATAATTATAACAGGGATTTCAATTGGGCATTGACTCGGACAATACTGGATTCCACCAATTCACTGTCATCAGTGTTGATTTTGTTTTGCTCCATGGATTCGACCATGCTGTCAAAAGCCACCATGGCCAACAAATCCTGACGATCATCCAAACCAAATTCGTCTCTATATCTTTTTATTTTATCATTAATCAATTTACCTGCATGTCTGATTTTTGCTTCATCCTCCACTTTTACCTTCATAGGGTATTCGCGGTCTCCGATCTTTATTTTTACTGAAAGTGCTTCCATATCATTCAGACAAATAGGCAATTATATTATCGATTTCTTTTATATAATTATTAATTTTTTCTCTTAATTCGGCAGACTCAATGTTTTCCACCGGTATGCTGTTTACAAGTTTAGTAATTTTAATTTGATTTTTAAAATCCTCCAATACCTGATCCTTTTCCGCAACCGCTTTTACAGCCTTTGCCAAATCCTCCTTTAGCGAAATGTTTTCCAGTTCTATCTGTTGAAGCTTTTTACCGACTTGACTTGCAAGCCTTTCCAGTCGTTGAAGTTCTTCGTGAATCATTTTGTTATTTTCGGATGAATGCCCCTGCCTCGGTTTCGAAATTTTGGATCAGCCGATCCATTGTTTTGTCAATCACTTTGTCGATCAGCGTGTTTTCTGAATCTTGAAGATAAAAACTCAATGCATAGGCTTTTTTATCTGCACCTATTTTATCCCCTTGGTATAAGTCAAATACGTTGATTCTTTGCAACAGTTTCCCGCCGGCTTTTAAAGCAATCTTTTTAATGTTGTCAAATGTAACATTTTTATCGATTACCAAAGATAAATCCCTTCGTACCTCAGGAAATTTGGAGATTTCCTGAAACTTCTTCAAGCCTTTTGCTTTCTTACCGAGTAAATCCCAGTTCAGTTCGGCAAAAAGAACTTCTTGTTTCACCCCAGCAAGTTTGCAGGCTTCCTGGCGAAGCATGCCCACTTTCCCAAGTTCCTTTTCTCCCAAGGTCAGTTTCAAGGCATATTCAAATGGCGCATCATGGAGAATCTCCATTCCATAACCCTCGATGTTCAGCTTCTCCAAAATCAACTCCGCCACCGCATGCAAATCGGAAAACCCAACCGCTCGCGAAGGTGCCAGCCAACTTTCAGAAGCCTTGTCTCCAGTCATGAAAAGACCAAGTCTTTTTTCTTCCCTATACCCAACTTGCTCCTTGAAATAGACGGTGCCAAATTCAAAGACTTTCAAATCCTTCTGCCGCCGATTGATATTGTGGGCCAACACTTCCAATCCCGAGAACAAAAGGGATTGACGCATGACGCTCAAA
This sequence comes from Rhodonellum sp., assembly GCF_030656585.1. Lineage (NCBI taxonomy): Bacteria > Pseudomonadati > Bacteroidota > Cytophagia > Cytophagales > Cytophagaceae > Rhodonellum > Rhodonellum sp. The sequence continues at coordinate 32,253 of NZ_JAUSPP010000006.1, read as the reverse complement.
TCCTCGCTGAGTTGATTCAGGATGTTCACGTTTTCGGAAGTTTCCAAAAAACCTGATTTTTCCACATAAGCAGGCTTTGTGAGGGAATTGGTGATAATTTCATAAAACCCTAATGCCGCCAAAGCTTCACTGAGTCGGTACTGAAGCTTGTTGAGATCTTTGCCGGGATGTTCGGCAAGGAAGTCTGATTTCAGGTTTTCTGACAAGGCTACATTTTCAAAGCCATAGATTCTCAGGATTTCTTCAATGACATCCGCCTCGCGGGTCACATCCACCCGATAGGGTTTTACCGTTGCCAAAAAACCAATTTCGGTTTCAGCACTTACCTCTATTTCCAATCCATGCAGGATCGCTTTGATTTCCTCCTTGGCAATTTGCTTTCCGATCAGACGATCAATGTTTTTGAAGGCAACGGGTATTTTGAAGTCCTCCACGGGATTGGGATAGACATCGATGATCTCGGAAGATATCTCGCCTCCTGCCAATTCCTGAATGAGCATTGCTGCCCTTTTCAGTGCATAAACAGGCATATTGGGATCCGTCCCTCTTTCAAACCTAAAAGAGGCGTCGGTCTTTAGACCATGAAACTGCCCTCCTTTCCGGATAATATCCGGTGAAAAACAGGCACTTTCCAAGAAAATACTCTGGGTGCTTGAAGAAACCCCAGATCCTTTTCCCCCAAAAACACCTGCGATACACAAGCCCTCTGACGCATCGCAAATCATCAGTTCAGCACCGGAAAGTTTCCTTTCCTTATCGTCAAGGGTGAAGAACACAGTGTCTTTCGGGAGTGTCTTCACGATAATTTTATTCCCTTTGATCTTGTCTGCATCAAAAGCGTGCAGCGGTTGACCAAGATCATGCAGGATGAAATTGGTGATATCCACGATATTGTTGATCGGTTCCAAGTCCAGGGCCTTGAGATAGTTTTGCAACCACTCAGGGGAGGGTCCAACTTTTATGTTTGACACCGTCAATCCTGCATATCTTGGGCAGTCTTTTGGGTCCTCCACCTCGACGGATATGGAAAGATTTTGGTTGTCCACTTTAAATCCATCCACGGAAGGAAGACAGATCGGGCTGTTCAATAATGCCTTCAAGTCCCTGGCAACACCCAAATGAGAGGCTGCATCAGCCCTATTGGGAGTCAAACCGATTTCCAATACATGATCCCTAGCCACATCGAAATACTTGGATGCAGGCGTGCCATTCGGCAATTGAGTGTCCAGCACCAGGATGCCTTCGTGGCTTTCGCCCAAACCGATTTCATCCTCGGCACAAATCATTCCCTGAGAAACTTCCCCCCTGATTTTGGCTTTTTTGATTACAAAAGGTTCGCCCGAAACTGGATATAAAGTTGCCCCCTCCGTGGCGATGACCACTTTTTGTCCCTTGGCAACATTGGATGCTCCACATACAATCGGGACAATCCCATTCCCAACATCCACAGTAGTCACACTTAACTTGTCGGCATTGGGATGTCTTTCGCAAGACAACACCTCCCCGATGACCACTCCTTCCAAACCTCCGGGAATAGACTCAAAAAGCGAAATCCCCTCCACTTCCAAGCCTGAACCGGTCAGCAAGGCCGCTATTTCTTCAGGGGTTTGATCGATCGCAATAAAATCTTTGAGTCTATTTATGGAAATTTTCATGAATGCTGGGTTATTTCAGAATAAGGCACAAATTTAATGGAAATGATGGAGGGAGGAAGGTTTGGGTGAGTTAATTTTGGTTTTCGCTTTGGATAAATCGCCAACACAAACATCTCATTCAAATTTGGGAGTCAAATGGTTTGTGGAAAGTGCAGATTTGGTCATTAAACCTCCCTACTCTTTTTTGTAATCCTTTTCCCCGGCCAAAATACCCACTTCCAAAATATTCTCTTTCGGAGGCAAAGGACAGGCAAAATCGGGATTATAGGCACAGTAGGGATTGTATGCCAAATTGAAATCAATGGTGATGCTGTTTTTCCCATCCTGCCGAAGATTGATGTAACGTCCTCCGCCATATGTCTCTTCTCCACTCGTGGCATCAGCAAAGGCCAGAAAGAAATTTCTCATGTCTACCTCCTTTACCGACTGAAGAAGAAGCAAACGGTGGGATTTTCCCTTCAGCTCAAATTCGGCGTAGGAATGCCTAAGGTATTTTTCGACTGAGCCGTCCGTGAGTGGTACCTCGATCATTTTTCGATCCTCCACGGGTACCATTTTGGCTTTGATTCGAAACTCGGGATCTATGGGGTAAAAACTCAGCGCCTGAAACCCTTGCTTCTGCTCCGCTGTCAGGGGAGAATCGATGTTGAAGCGGATAAACTTAAATTGACGCTCTCTTTCTTTTTCTATTTTTTCAATATAATCTTCCGTAGTTTCGGAATTGGTCAGCATATAAACAACCGAAACAGAGACAACGAAAACTACTATAATCAGGAAAATATTTTGGCTCTTCATAAATTCAAATCAATGCTTCATCTGCGAAGCTAAAATAGCCAACATCTGTGAAAATCACATGATCGAGGACCAAAACCTCCAGATTTTTACCAACCTCCACCAATTTATTGGTCAGTTTTCTGTCGGCATCGGAGGGGCTTAGATTTCCCGAGGGATGGTTATGGACCAAGATCATGGAACTTGCCATGTGGTCAAGCGCATGCTTGAAAATCATCTTTGGATCCGCAAGTGTTGAATTGCTACCCCCTTTGCTGATGAGCTGTTTCCGGATCACGAAATTGGCGCGGTTGAGCAACACAATATAAAAACTCTCCGTGGTCTCATCCATCAAGTCTGATTTCATGTAATTATAAATATCCGAGGAGGAGGTGACTTTTATCCGCTTTTGGGGCTCAAAAACTTTCCTTCTCCTCCCGAGTTCCATGGCGCTAACGATGCTAATCGCCTTGGCTTCGCCGATACCCTTGAACCGCTGCAAATCCTTCACACTCAACTTTGCCAGCTCCCCCAAGTCATTGTTGACCGAAGAGAGGATGTGCTTGGCAAGATCAACGGCGCTTAGAAATTTTGTTCCTGAACCGATCAGGATTGCGACGAGTTCGGCATCGGAAAGGGAAGCTCGCCCTTTGAGCAGTAGTTTTTCCCTTGGACGATCCTCCTCTGCCAGAGCAGAAATTTTGATTGATTCGTATTTCTCCATAAAAAATCAACTTAAAAACCTCCCTTCGATTGCCAAAGGATTTGAACATTGCACTGATTTTCTGCTGTGCTTTGCTGAAAGGATCTTTTCCCAAAAGCGAATGAAAAATAGAAAATAATAGGCAACAAAAAAAGCCTTAGTTTAAACTAAGGCTTAATAAATGCATTTTAAGTTGACTTTGTCGAAAGACTATGCCAAAGAATTGACCAATTTGGTCAATTTGGATTTTTTGTTGGCTGCGTTATTCTTGTGAATAATGCTTTTCTTAGCCAATTTGTCAATCATTGAAGTCACTTTGTTCAAGAGATCTTGCGCCTCTACCTTGTCGGTAGTTGCCTTTAATCTTTTGATAAATGTTCTTGTAGTTTTGGCCTGATATCTATTTCTCAAACGCTTGGCTTCGTTTGAACGAATTCTTTTAAGTGCCGATTTGTGATTTGCCATATCTTATTTTACTTAATGTCTTTACAATCTCCTTTGCCCTAAACGGAGTGCAAATTTAGCAGATTAATTCTTAAACACAAACGGTTTTCGAAACTAAACCAGATAAAGTCTCAAAATCAACAGATTTTTTTCACCTCATCCCTCCTTGGGTGCCACAAAGATAACTATATTTTAGTTTTTTAAAATCCTTTTTTTCATTAAATTTAAATATGAATCGATTTTTAGCTTTGCTTCTGATTTTTTTCATTTCAGGCTCCGACATTTGCGCTTGGGGATTTTTTGCTCATCGGAGGATCAATCGGCTCGCCATTTTTTCACTTCCCCCAGAAATGATAGGCTTCTTCAAGGCCAATATTCAATTTATCACCGAGAATGCCATCAACCCGGACAGACGCCGGTATGCTGTCATGGGTGAAGCCGAAAAACATTTTATCGATGCCGATAATTATGGAGACAGCGCCGTGTACAAACTGCCCAGGTATTGGCCTCAGGCGCTCGAATCCTTCACCGAAGAGGAATTGAGGCAACATGGAATCGGCCCCTGGAACGCTTACCATGTCAAAATACAGTTGACGGAGGCTTTTAAGAAAAAAGACACCAAGGCAATCCTGCGGCTTGCCGCCGACTTGGGCCATTATATCGCCGACATCAATGTACCCCTTCACACCACCAAGAACTACAACGGACAGCTAACCGGCCAAAATGGTATCCATGCCTTTTGGGAAAGCCGGGTTCCGGAACTGCTCTCCGATGATTTTGATTTTTTTGTAGGACAAGCCGAATACCTTCCCTCTCCCCAACTCACCGCTTGGCAAGCAGTGATCAATGCACATGCCGCACTGGACAGCGTTCTCAATTTTGAAAGAATCCTGAGCGAGAAATTTCCCGATGACAAAAAATACAGCTTCGAAGAAAGGGGTGGAATCAACACCCGAGTGTATTCAAAGCCCTTCACGATTGCTTACAACGAGATGCTCAACGGACAGGTCGAAAGGCAAATGCAAAACTCCATCAAGATGATTGCTGATTTTTGGTACACCGCTTGGGTTGACGCCGGACAACCCGATTTGAACTCCCTTCTGAAATCGCCCATCGAGGGCATGAAGGAGACTTTCGACCCAAAAGAACAATTGGAAATCCGGGAGCACGAAGGATTGTCCTCAACCGATCCTCAAAATGAAACCCGAAGATCATTCGTCAGGTCCATGTGGAGCGCTTCACCCCCAAAAACAACAGAATAAAATTAGGCCATCTGCTTTTTGTGCGACTGCAGATAAAATTGGATGGCCTTGGACAGTTGATGGAAGGTATCCCTAAAAACTTCCTCATCCTCCTCAAGCAAGGTCACTCTAAATCCTCTCAAATCGGAACAAAAAGAACTGATCGGCACCACGCAAATCTTGGTGGCAGCCAAAAGGTAATACACAAAACGCTTGTCCAGTGGCATGGCTGTATCTTTCAACCACTCACTCAAAAGCCCTTGCACCTTTGCGTCGGTGATGGGCAAATATTGGTTGGGATCCAAAAAGCTTTCATCGAATACGATGGTATTGTAAAACGCCCCTTGTGTGGGATTGAACTTGATCCCGGGAATATCACCCAGGACCTCCTTCATGATTTGGCTTCGCCTGCCGATCCGCTCATTGGCATCCTGCCGGTAAGCTGCATAATCCGGATGCGTCATAATCCTGGGAATGGCAAGCTGTGGCAGAATCGTTGAGCAGACCTCAATCATTTTGGCATTTTCCAAGGTCTGACAGAGCTTGTTGAATTCCAAAGAAGCCCCTCTGTTGTAAAATTCCATCCAGCCACATCGGGAACCTGGCCAAGGAAACTCCTTGGAAATACCCTTCAGCGAAATAGAAGGCAAGTCACCCGCAACTTCTGCAAGGGAAACTGCTTTTATACCATTATAAGTGATGTTTTGATAGATTTCATCCGCAATCAGCAGCAAACGAAATTCACGCGCAATCTTGACGAAGTCCTCCAAGACCTCTTTGGGATATACCATGCCAGTCGGGTTATCCGGATTGATGATCAGGATCCCAACGATGGAGGGGTTGTATTTCACCTTATTATAAAGATCCTCCATATCGGGAAACCATTGGTTATCCGGATCGAGTTTATAAGTGATCGGAGCAGTATTGGCGTGGGCGGCTTCGGCGGAGCTGTGCGTGCTGTAAGCCGGTGAAGGGCCTATGATCCTGGCCGTCGGAATCAAGAATTGATACAATTTGGCGATGGCATCACCCAAGCCATTAAAGAAGAGAATATCTTCGGCGGAGATTTGAACGCCTTGCTTTTGGTTGTTCAGTCCCGCTAGAAATTGCCTGGTTTCAAGAACGCCCTTGGAATCTGCATAGCCGTAGGATTTGTCCTGGCCAACAAGGTCAGAAACAATTTCCTTCATCCAAACGGGCACCACATTGTGTTTTTGGATGGGATCGCCGATATTTTCCCAGGTGATTTCATAGCCGAGTTGTTCGATCATCCGGGCTTTTTTTACGATGCCCCTGATCTCATAATTCAACTCTTCTGCTCCTGGTCTCAATAGCAATTGTCTCATACACCTGATGTTTTGGATTCTGAAACAAATAAACAAAAAAGGCAGGGAATGATTGCGGATTCTTTAAAAAAGATACGATTTGATTGGGATATCGGGAAAGGGCTTAGGTCAAAGCCCGAAGACTTGAACGAAACAGATCGATAAGAAATCCTTTTTTTTGGGACAATAAAATCAATATTTTACTTTTGGTTTGTCACAAATCAAAAAGTGTGTATGGCCAGGCTTGTCGGAGAAAAGGTTAAAACTAAAAGGATCGTGTTATAATCATATGCTTTTGAGTTTTTATTCCAAAGCTGTGCTATACCTTCCCTATCCAGCCTGAAATTTCTTGACAATCAGACTTTGCTTATTTTTTTGACTCCACCAAGTCGCTTATTTGCCTTATTCTCCAAAGAGTCTGGTTTTCTTGCGGCTTAGTCCCCATAAGGTTATCTAATATCTAATGCATATTTCGGATTAAATCGAGCAATTTGTTATTTGAAATATTACCGGGGCATGCTTAGTGTTGGATCTAATAAAAAATGGTCCAAGTCTGAAGACTTGAACCATTCTGAAGACTTGAACCAATCCGAGAATTGAAATTCATGAAAATCATTTCGACTTCATTTCCTTCTCTTTATTTTTAAACTCCCAAACTAAAAAGAGGAAATTAGCCAAAAGCATGAAAATCATAGATACCCATATCGCTCCCTTGATGCTGCCCAGATAGGGATAACCTAAGTAGTGTGGCGCCAAGATGGCTGCATGTATCGCTATGGCTATATGTAAGACTCTCTTGTTCATCAAATTGAAATTTCAAAAGGAAGTCAAAGTCTGAAGACTTGAACCATTCCGAAGACTTGAACCTAGTGTTACTTCAGCTTTTTGTACTTAATCCTTTTCGGCGTCACGTCACCCAATCGTTTTTTCTTGTTTTCTTCGTAATCGGAGAAGTTTCCTTCAAACCAATATACCTGAGAATCTCCCTCAAAAGCGAGGATGTGTGTACAAATCCTATCCAAGAACCATCTGTCGTGGGAAATCACCACTGCACAGCCACCGAAATTCTCAAGGGCCTCTTCAAGGGCTCTCAACGTGTTCACATCCAAATCATTGGTTGGCTCATCCAGAAGGAGTAAATTACCACCTTCCTTAAGCGTCATGGCCAGGTGCACACGGTTTCTTTCGCCACCGGAAAGGCTACCTACTTTTTTCTCCTGATCAGCTCCTCCGAAATTGAATTTGCTCACATAGGCTCTGGAATTCATTTCCTTGTTGCCCAGTTTGATGATCTCGTTGCCTCCGGAGATACTTTCATACACCGACTTGTTGGGGTCGAGATTGTCATGTTCCTGGTCCACATAGGCCAATTGGACGGTCTCTCCTACTTCGAAATGTCCTGCGTCTGCTTTTTCTTTTCCGGTGATCAACTTAAACAGGGTTGACTTACCTGCTCCATTGGGCCCGATGATCCCGACGATTCCACCTTGGGGAAGATTGAAGGAAAGATTGTCGAACAGCAGTTTGTCTCCATAGGCTTTGGAAACTCCGTTGACCTCGATCACTTTGGAACCCAACCTTGGTCCAGGCGGGATGTACAGTTCCAACTTGGCTTCTTTCTCTTTCCCTTCGTCGCTGACGAGTTTGTCATAAGCGCTCAATCTCGCCTTTCCTTTGGCTTGACGGGCTTTCGGAGTCATCCGAATCCACTCGAGTTCACGTTCCAAAGTTTTCTGACGTTTGGATTCCGTTTTCTCTTCCTGCTTTAAGCGTTGCTGCTTTTGGTCCAACCAAGAGGAGTAATTTCCTTTCCAGGGAATCCCTTCTCCCCTGTCCAACTCCAAAATCCAACCGGCCACATTGTCCAAAAAGTACCTGTCGTGGGTCACGGCGATCACGGTTCCTTTGTATTGTTGCAAATGCTGCTCCAGCCAAAGCACGGATTCTGCATCGAGATGGTTGGTAGGTTCATCCAGGAGCAGCACATCAGGTTCCTGCAGCAAAAGTCTGCATAGTGCCACCCTTCTTTTTTCGCCTCCGGAAAGATTGCCCACAAGAGCATCGCTTGGCGGGAGACGCAAGGCGTCCATGGCCTTTTCCAGGACAAGATCCAGTTCCCAGGCATTGGCTGCGTCGATCTTGGCTTGGACTTCTCCTTGCTTGTCGATAAGCTTGTCCATGGCATCGGGATCATCCATCAAGGCAGGATCCATGAATTTCTCGTTGATTTCCTCAAACTCCTTGAGCAAAGCGATGGTTGCCGAAACGGCTTCCTCCACAATCTCCTTGACGGTCTTGGTGGGATCCAGCTTGGGCTCCTGCTCGAGCATGCCCACGGTATAGCCCGGTGACCAGACCACATCGCCTTGGAATTCCTTGTCCATCCCTGCAATGATCTTCAGCAAGGAACTTTTACCAGACCCGTTTAGACCCAAAACACCAATTTTGGCTCCATAAAAAAATGATAGATAAATGTCTTTTAAAACTTTCTTCTGTGGAGGGTAGATTTTTGAAACCCCCGACATAGAAAATATGATTTTCTCAGCGCTCATAAATTATTGTTTTTCAACTCACAAAATTGCAAAAACAAAGATGGCAAAAAAACCCCTTTCTTAGGATTAATCCTTTTGAATTAATTAATTTGCAAAAAACTAAAGAACAGCCACTACCTATTAAATCGCAATGGAGCATCCGTACGGATACATTAAGGACAACAAAGTATTTTTGAAGGGTTTTCTAAGCCAACCCGATAGGATCATCGGGGAAGTGAAAGAGGATGAAGCCTCTACCCTCAAGTACTTCGAAGAAAGATTTTCAACCATAAAGAGTAAGGTTGACAATCTCAAAAAAGACATCGAGGAAAATCAAAACAAAGGCTCTTTTCTGATGAAACTGATTCATCTGAAGGAATCCTTGTTGCAATATGACGCACTGGGAGACTTTGTGCCCATGATCGAGGACCTCAACCAACTCGAATCCTTCCTGGAGGACATCATCAAAAAAAACAGGGAGCGCAATCTCGAAATCAAAAAAGGACTGATCTTGGAAGCTGAGGCAATCAAGGACGATACCGACTGGAAGAAAACCACAGAGGAATTCAAAAGCCTCAAGACCCGCTGGATCAAAACAGGATCTGTCGAAAAGGAATACGAAGAGGATCTTGAAACCACATTTAATGACATCATTGATTCCTTTTTTGACAACAGAAAACAATTTTTCGAAGGACTGGCTCTGCAAGCCGAGGAAAACATAAAGGTCTACGAATCCCTTGTGGCGCAAGCCCAAGATGCTTTTAACATGGCGGATGCAAAGCGGGCCTTTGAGATCAGCAAGAAAATTCAAAAACAATGGAAGGAATCAGGAAAGGTTCCCGCTGACAAAAGACAGCCACTTTGGGATGAGTTTTCCAAAATAAACAACAGAATCTTCAGCAGGTACAAAAGGACCATCCAGTCCATGCCGCAGCTCAGTCCCAGGGACTTCATGCGAAAACTGGAGACGATGAACGAAGAGATGAAAAAATTATCCCTTCAGGAAGCGACGCCATCGGTACAGGCTGCCGCAAAAAAAATTCAGGCGGAATGGAGGAATTTGCCACCGAGCAAACCCAAGGAAGCCAATCTGGTCATGCGCTCCTTCATCTTCTCCACCGAAGTAGTATTTGAAAAAGCCTTTTTGGACAAACTGGCCACCTCCAAAAATTCAGACTTCGACAAAAAGCCAATTGCTGAACAAAAACAGATCAAATCTACCATCCTGAAAGACCTCATTCATCGGGACCAAACCGAACTGGAAACCATCAAAGGGAACGCGGAAAATTTCAAATCACAGGAAAGCGATTTTGAAATCATGATGAAAAGAAAGTTAAGTGCTTATAAAAGAAAGGTTGATGTAAAAAATTTTATATTGAAGGAACTTTCAAACAAATAATCAGTTAAAGATTGATAATTAAAAACAATTTCTATTTTTGCAACCCGTAAAGCCGGTAAACAATAAATAAAGACACTATGTATTGGACATTAGAACTTGCGTCTTATCTAGAAGATGCACCCTGGCCTGCTACCAAGGACGAATTGATAGATTTTGCGATCCGCTCCGGGGCTCCTTTGGAGGTTGTAGAAAACCTTCAGGAACTGGAAGATGATGGTGAGCCATATGAGAATATAGAAGAGATTTGGCCAGATTATCCTACCAAAGACGATTTCTTTTTCAATGAGGATGAATATTAAATAAAAAATGACCCCAAACACATTGGGGTCATTTTTTATTGTACCCTATCCTGAAGTACAATCCCAAATATGCATTGGATTTCCCAATGGGTGTGGAAGCTGAAAGTAAATCAGGCTATTGGGAGAATAAGGAATATCACCGAATTGATGAAGTAAATAAAGACTGATTATTAAGCATTTTTAGGTCAGAATGGGCTGGCAATGCATCACACGGATTCAAGCCAAGAAATCACCGCTTTTTCCCAACACCTTTTAAGGGTATCGATAACTTCCCTCTTCCCTAAATCCCCAACACCGCCTTCAATTTCGGGAACCCAGTCTTGCTAACCGGGATTTGTTTGCCGTCCCTGAGAATCAAGAGATAACCGTCTTTTTCATAACTCTCTATTTTCGTGATCTCAGCTATTTTGACAATGTAGGAACGGTGGACCCTCACGAAAACATCGGGATTGAGTGTGGATTCAAAAAATCTCATCGTTTTATTTTTCAGAAACTTCCCTTCCTGGGTATGGACATTCACATAGTCATCATTGCCCTCAAAATATTTAATGTCTTGGACAGGAATGATTTTGATTTCGTTTTTGACCTTCAATACTACCCTACTGGAATACCCTTCGGAAGGGAGCGCATTGGATTCCATCAATTCTTTTAAGGAGGATTTGGATTCCAACTGGAGGAATTTGGCGATCGCCTTAGAAAATCTTTCCTTTGGAAAAGGCTTCAACAAATAATCCACGGCATGTGCATCGAAAGCCTTGAGCGCATACTCGTCAAAAGCCGTGGTGAAAATGACGGATGGAGGTTCGTCAAGCAACTCCAACATCTCGAAGCCATTGATCTTGGGCATTTGTACATCCAAAAATATCAATTCGGGCTGGTACTCCTGAATTGCCTTGATCCCTTCGAAGCCATCCCCGCAGATTTTCAACACTTCAAAATCGGGATAATCCGAAAGGTATTCCTTGACAATCTGTGCCGCCAAAGGCTCATCATCAATTATGAGGATTGGGATCATGGACATAAGGAATCTTTAACACAACTGAAAACTGATTTTGATTGACTCCACAATTTAAAAGATCGTGCCGTCCGAACAATAAATAAAGGCGCCTTTTTACGGCATCCAAGCCAAATCCCAGCCCATCGGCCGATACTCCAGCTTTGGGATCAAATGGATTGGTAATGGTCATTTCCAAGTAAACACCAACATCCCGGATATTTAATTGGATATCCACGTCACCCATGGTGCCATACAAGCCATGCTTGACAGCATTTTCCATAAGCGGCTGAAGCAACATTTGGGGGATTTTTATCGACTGAGTGGTTTCTTCCACTTGGAAATCCGCTTTTAACCTGTGGCCAAAACGCACCCGCTCAATATCCAAAAACAGCTGAAGGTAAGAAACCTCTTCCTGAACTGTCACCCACTTTTTTTCATCCTTCCGAATGGTCCCCCTGAGGAATCCGGATAGCTGGAAAATCATTTCCCTTGCCTTCTCCGGATTGCTCGCAATCAGGGCACTGATGGAATTGAGACTATTGAAAAGAAAATGGGGTTGCAGCTGCTGGCGCAATTGGTGAAGTTCTGCCTCCTTGGACATCTTCATGATCATTTCTTCCCGCTGCCGGGTTTTTATCTGATCCTCCAATCTCCCCGCAATAACCAACAAGAGCGCGCATGCCGAGAACAAAATCAAAACAATCGCTCCCCTAACCGCAAATGACTTTTCCAAAAACAAAAGGTACTCGGTTTGATCGGAGAAGAGTTGCTTGAGGCCAAAATGCCCCAAGTACAGTGCCAAGGCGCTCATCACGAGTGGCAAAACGATGACAAGCCAAGCATTGGAGCGTTGTGGCAAGTAAAACCTGAACACATTCTCCAGCAAAAACAAACCTCCAACTATCAGGATCGTCTGCACAGCACTGTCCAAAAGAGCCAAATTGAAATTTGGCCCATACGATTGGATCAGTTTTGCGGAGGCTAAGATCCACAAGACCAAAACAAGTATGGATTTCAACCAACTCCCACCTTCCCTTTTGAAGAGTCCTGTGATCCCCATTCTTCGTGAAGTTTAAAATGATTTGATTTCAAGCCCACCAAAAAAGATCGTCCCTTTGATTCTCAGAATCTTGGTCCCATCCGTTTTGGTCTGAGGATACATTCTTTTGTCCTCCACCCCGGCAAACATATTGGTCACATTGATCTGGATATCCCAGTGTGGCGGGACGATCAGCTTGATGCCTCCAAATGCCACTTCAACATCCAAAACCGCTGGCCCAGTCAAATCCGCCTGACTGAGATCAATATCGGTCCCACCAAAGATCGCAGATAATTTTCCGCCTTTGAATTTTTTGGAAAGCACCCTTTTTTGGATACCACAAAACATCGCCTGCGAATTGACGACATCACCGCCATCAACGTCTAAGTCCAATGAATTGATCGCATTTGGATCATCTGGGGTTAAAATTCCCGCGGAGTTGAATGCATTCTTTTCAAGAGATTGCTCCAACCCATTCCATTCCTTCCAGTTCGTCATACTGTTGGTTCTTCGGCTAAGGATGATAAAAAGCCCCAAAAAGATAAGACCTATAGGAAGAATGTATTGCTCGATCTCGACAGGAAGATTCAATTCCCTTTTCACCAAAAAGAAGGAGCCAAAAAGCAACATGAATACCCCAAACCCACTTTTGAAATTATGTTTGACCAAAGTGATCACCCCAATGGCAATGAAGATCATCGGCCAGGAAAGAATCCAGCCAGGAATAAAAACCCCCAATTTCCTGAACAACAAAACTGCTCCAATTACGAGAATGATCAACCCTATCGTGAGATTCCCATTGTCATTTTGCGCTTTCTTTCTATTCATGTCTTTGTCATTTATTGTGATGGATGTAGATAATAAACCAAATCTAATGCATCACCTTCTGCCTAACGCCATCCAAATAGGCTAGCCCATGAGAAAATTCGGTGAAATAAAGGATTTTGTCGGTTAAATCCATTTTTTGCAATACGGACTCAATTCAATATTGTGATTGACACATAATTATTTAGTGTTGACTCTTTATATCTCCACTCTTTTGGTGTGATAAATTTTTATTCCAAGTATCTGATTTTTTTTGGTTCCAATCCCATCTGGAAACCTATTGCATATTACGGGTTAAATCACGCAGAAAAAATCAACATTTCTTAAAAAGTGACAAGCAAGGGGGATTATTTGGTTGAGGTTTCGGTAAATTGGAGAAACTTATCCCTCACTCCCAAGCTTCATTTATGCCTTGTTGTTTCTATTGACCAAAAACTCGGCATAGTCCATGTCCTCTGGACTTGTGATCTTGATGTTTTCAGGATTGCCCTCGATAAGGTTTACTTGCCAACCTTGCTGCTCGTAAACAGTGGCATCATCCGTGAATTGCTTAGATTCCGGGACCTCAAATGCTTTTTTGATTTTTTCCAGCTGAAAGGTTTGGGGCGTCTGGACCAGTCTAAAGTCTTGCCGATCCTGAAAATTAGATTTTCCGTCCCCTGATATTTTCCTAATGGAATCCTTTAGGTTGATGACCGCGATGGCACTCCCCTTTTTTGCTGCTTCCTCATAACTTCTTGAAATCACCGACTGATTTACAAATGGCCGCACACCATCGTGAATGGCAACCAATCCGGCTGTTGACAAAATGGAATTCAGCCCGTTCCTCACGGATTGAAAACGGCTTTGGCCTCCCTTCACCAATTGATGAGGAATCTTAAAATCGAATTTGTCACAGAGGGAATTCCATAATGGAAAATCGCTTGCGGGAATCACCAAAATCAAGTTGATAGTGGGGTCATATTGAAAAAACGCCTTCATGGTGTGCATCAATATGGGTTTCCCTCCAATTTCCAAATATTGCTTTGGAATGGGGGCACCCATTCTTGTTCCATTTCCTCCTGCGACGATAATCCCGAATTTTTTCATGTTTCAGTAATTGGCGGATCTAAAAAATAAAAACCCTTTTCCCACAAAAATCGAAAAATCAAAGAAAAAAAGAGCTCTTTTGGAGCTCTTTTTTTGATGAATTATAAAATCAACATGGCATCTCCATAAGAGAAGAACCTGTATTTTTCCTTTATGGCGATTTGATAGGCTTTCATGATCAGGTCATATCCTCCAAATGCCGAAGCCGTCATCAACAATGTTGACTCTGGAAGGTGAAAGTTGGTGATCAAGGCATTTGCAATTTTAAACTCGTAAGGAGGTGTGATAAACTTGTCCGTCCATCCTCGATCTTCTTTCAACCTGCCGTTGGCAGTAACCGAAGATTCGATGGTTTTCAAGGTTGTAGTACCTACTGACACTACTCTCTTTTTGCTATCCAAGGCACGGTTGACAAGGTTGACGGTTTCTTCTGGAATATCAAAATTCTCTGAATCCATTTTATGCTTGGTCAGGTCTTCCACATCCACTTGTCTGAAAGTACCCAAACCCACATGAAGGGTGATCGGCGTCACATCGACCCCTTTCAATTCCAATCTTTTGAGCAAATGTGGAGTAAAGTGAAGTCCGGCCGTTGGTGCGGCCACAGCTCCCACATGCTTGGCAAAAATGGTTTGGTATCTTTCCCTATCCTCGGCTTCTACGCTTCTTTCGATGAATTCCTTCAAGATAGGTGTTTCGCCCAATGTGTCGACGGTTTTGTAAAACTCCTCATCCGTTCCGTCAAAGAGGAACCTGATGGTTCTTCCTCTTGAGGTCGTGTTGTCGATGACCTCGGCCACCAAATCACTGTCCCCAAAATAAAGCTTGTTTCCAACCCTGATTTTCCTTGCTGGATCCACCAACACATCCCAAAGCCTCAATTCTTGGTTCAGTTCCCTCAACAAGAAAACCTCGATTTTGGCACCGGTTTTTTCTTTGTTGCCATACAATCTTGCAGGAAAAACTTTGGTGTTGTTCATTACAAATACATCACCCTCGTCAAAGTACTCAATGATATCCTTGAAAATGCGGTGTTCTATTTCTCCGGTTTTCCTGTGCACAACCATTAGACGGGATTCGTCTCTGTTTTCTGCAGGATACAAGGAAATAAGTTTTCTGGGGACGTCGAATTTGAAATCGGATAACTTCATATATAATGAATGTAGATTGCTTTATGATTTGGTTTACGATACTTCGTAAAAAGTGCAAAGTTAGCAAGAAAAATACCAAATTGTACTTATATTGTGAATTAGTTTTTAATCCAAAATAAATGATACATTTTGTCAAACAGATTTGGGAGAGCCTCAGATTCGCCATGCAGGCCCTAAAAGCCAACCTTACCCGCACAATTCTTTCCCTTTTGGGCGTGACAGTTGGTATTTTTGCCATTATTGCGGTTTTCACATTAGTGGACTCCCTGGAGAAAAACATCAAGTCCAGCTTTAGCTTCCTTGGCAGCAATGTGGTAACGGTAAATCGCTTTTCCTTCGGCGGAGGTGGGCCTGATTATCCCTGGTGGAAATATTTCCGAAGACCGTACAACAACTACTCTGAATATGTTTTCCTGAAGGACAAATTAAAGAATGCGGAAGCGGTCGCTTTTTTTGCCGGTGCCAACACCGTCATTCAACATGCCAGCAACTCCTATCAGGGCAGCAATATCCAGGGAGTTTCCTTTACCTACCAAGACGTTTATGACCTCCCCTTGCAAGAAGGTCGGTTTTTCACGGAACTTGAGGTCAACTCATCCCGAAATGTGGCCATCATCGGCACAAAAATTTCCGAGACTTTATTTCCGGGTCAAAGCCCACTTGGGAAAGAGATCAAGATGAAGGGGGGGAAATTTGTAGTGATTGGTTTATTTGAAGAAGAGGGGGAAGGCATTTTTGACATCGCATCCAAAGATCAATCCTGCCTTATCCCCTATGGATCCTTCACCAAGTTATATTATGTGGGCAACAATGGAATAGAACCGAGCATCGCCGTGAAGGGAAAAGAAGAGGACATTGGGATGATCGCTTTGGAAAATGAATTGATCGGCCTGTTAAGGGTGAAGAGGGGGTTGAAACCTACTCAAGAGGATAATTTTTCACTGAACAAGTCTGAATTCATCATGAACACGATCGGATCCATTTTCGATGTCATCGGAATTGCGGGTTGGGTAATCGGAGGATTTTCCATTTTGGTTGGAGGTTTTGGCATCGCCAACATCATGTTTGTCTCCGTCAAGGAGCGCACCAATATCATTGGTATCCAAAAGTCATTGGGGGCAAAAAATTATTTCATTCTTTCCCAATTCCTTTTTGAAGCCATTTTCCTGAGTTTGATCGGTGGAATCGCAGGAATCCTGATCGTCTTTTTGATCACTTTTATTCCGGTGGGCACGCTTGACCTTACCCTCTCTCTGAAAAACATCATCTTGGGACTGGGTGTGTCTTCTGCGATCGGGGTGGTATCGGGAATCGTCCCGGCAACGCTTGCCGCAAGACTGGACCCCGTGGAAGCCATCAGGTCTGTTTAAAATAGAAAAAGCGTGGCCGATATTGCTATCGGCCACGCTTTTTTATAATTGATTTTTAAGATTATCGGAATTGATTTAAGCCTTTTCCTCTTTTTCCTTTTTCGCTTTCGCTGGCTTTGCTGGAGCTTCCAAGCCGGCTTTTTCCTTGATCTTGCTTTCCAATTCCTCCATCAATTCCGGATTATCCAAAAGCAATGCTTTGACGGCATCCCTTCCCTGTCCCAATTTGGTGGTTTCGTAAGAGAACCAAGAACCAGCCTTTTTGATGATTTCCAGTTCGACACCAATATCGATGATTTCACCTACCTTAGAAATCCCCAGTCCATACATGATATCAAACTCGATCACTTTAAAAGGTGGCGCAACTTTGTTTTTCACGACTTTCACTTTGGTTCTATTTCCGATCACATTGTCAGTCCCTTCTTTGATCTGACCGATCCTTCTGATATCGAGACGGACAGAGGCATAGAATTTCAAGGCATTTCCACCGGTGGTGGTTTCTGGACTACCGAACATAACTCCGATTTTGTCCCTAAGTTGGTTGATGAAAATACAGGCACAGCCTGTTTTATTGATGGCTCCGGTTAGTTTACGGAGGGCTTGGGACATCAAACGTGCCTGAAGGCCCATTTTACTGTCTCCCATGTCTCCTTCAAGTTCCGCTTTGGGAACCAATGCTGCCACAGAATCTATTACGATAATGTCAATGGCTCCAGAACGGATAAGGTGTTCGGCAATTTCCAAAGCCTGCTCGCCGTTATCCGGTTGTGAAATCAGAAGGTTTTCTGTTTGAATCCCCAATTTCTCTGCATAGGATTTGTCAAATGCGTGTTCCGCATCGATGAAGGCAGCCAAGCCACCTGCTTTTTGGGCCTCTGCGATGCAATGCATCGCGAGGGTAGTTTTTCCGGAGGATTCCGGTCCATAAATCTCAATCACCCTGCCGCGTGGAATCCCGCCAATGCCCAAAGCCATGTCCAAGCCCAGAGAACCCGTGGATATGGCCGGAATATCCTGCACCTTATTGTCACTCAGTTTCATCACTGTCCCTTTTCCATAGCTTTTTTCAAGTTTATCTATGGTCAACTGAAGGGCTTTAAGTTTTTCTGTATTTACGTCCATATAAAGGTTTTAAAAATCTTTGATTTGAATATATGAAATTATTAATTGATTATTGGAGTGTCAAATTAGTTTTACAACTCCTAAGGGTAATGTATTGGCTAATCGTAATATTTTAATCAGATTAGTGAATTCCTTCGTAAATATTGGAATAAGAATTGGAAAGCTTTTTGCTTAAAGAGGAATTAATGAAAAAAAATTTAGTATTGTCAGTAATTGTCATAGTATTTCAACTGCTGGGGAGTTTTTCTCTTTATGGTCAGAAAAATACAGCATTCAAAAAAGGTGAGGAATTGACATTCAAGGTGTCTTATGGTTTTTTGGATGCGGCAGAAGCGAAAATGATCATCGGCTCGAACCTCACTCGGTTCAATGACAATCCTGCTTACAAAATCGACGTTTATGGTAAAACCTTGGGGATTTTCAAACTTTTCAAGGTCAATGACAACTGGGGAACTTACCTCGACACCGCCAAGATCATCCCCCACCAATCTTACCGTCATATTGAAGAGGGCAAGTACCGGAAACATGAGCAAGTCCTCTTTAATCACCAAAACCGCAATGCAATCGTCAGGCTTTATGACAGAAACAACAGCATGCTGGTAGACACCAAAGACTATCCCATCCCCCACAATGTCCAAGACCTCGTCAGCGGATTTTACCACCTTCGGACTTTGGATATGAAAAAATACAAGCCCGGTGACACCGTCAAGATCGTCGGATTCTTCGACAAGGAAATACATAACCTAAAGTTAATATATGAGGGAAAGCAAATCATCACGACCGCACTCGGGAAATTTGAAACCTTGATTTTTTCGCCCATTATGCCGAAAAACAAACTCTTCAGGGGGGATCATCCAGTCAAAATCTGGGTTTCCAATGACGAAAACAAAATTCCGGTAAGGATAAATGCCCGCTTGATGGTGGGCTCACTGAATATGGAAATCACTGAAGCAAAAGGATTGCGTAACAATTAATTCAATTTTTGTTAACAATTAAGCAACATGCGAGGATACAAAAAGAATTTTATGTTGATTTGGCACAGGTAAACTTCATGAAAAAACGATTTTGTGAAGGCTTTCTTTAAATTAGCGTTTAGAAAAGCGAAAATCTTCCCGCTAACCGTATGAGCGAAAAACAAAAAGTCAAAATCCTAGTGGTGGATGACGAACCGGATATAGTAGAAATTCTCACTTATAATCTCAAAAAAGAGGGCTACGAAGTGGAATCTGCCGAGGATGGAATTCAAGCTGTCAAACTGGCCAAAAAATTCCATCCCGATGTCATTCTGCTGGACATCATGATGCCCAATCAGGACGGCGTGGAAACCTGTCGACAGATCCGTGAAATCCCCGAGTTGAAAAGCACATTCATAATTTTTCTTACGGCAAGGTCCGAAGAATACTCAGAGGTGGCCGCATTTGATGTGGGCGCGGATGACTACATCAACAAACCGATCAAGCCTCGCGCTCTGATGAGCAGAATCGCCGCGTTGTTCAGAAGGGAATCCAAGAAAGAACAGGAATTGGCCCAAATCAAGATCAAGGATCTCATCGTGGACAGGACAAGTTATACCATTGACAAGAGTGGGAAAACCATCACCCTTCCAAAAAAGGAATTTGAGCTTTTGTATTTTTTGGCCAAAAACCCCAATGTGGTCTTCAGTAGAGACGAGTTATTGCAAAATATCTGGGGAGCGGATGTCTTCGTCCTGGCAAGAACGGTGGATGTCCATATCAGAAAGGTACGGGAAAAAATAGGGGAAGATTACATCACGACCGTCAAAGGGGTTGGATACAAATTTGATTTGAATTAAAATATGCTGACCACTTCGAGGGGTATTTCATTGATTCTGGCCGTTGCCATTTCTGCCCTGACAGTGGCTTTCTTGATGCTGATGGATGATGCCACCCCTACCTTGTTGATCGTAGCGGGCGGCATTTCTTTTTCGGTTTCCTATATTTTGATCAATGTTACTTTGGAGTTTTTGATTTTCAAGGAAATCGGCCATATCTACACGGTATTGGGAAAAATCCAGAAAAAGGACCTTACGGGAATTGCAGATGGATCGAATAGGACTTCCATTTCTCCCCTTCGAAAAATCAACAAAACCATCAATTCCTATGCATTGGCCAAAAACAAGGAAATAGAAACCCTCCAAAAGAACGCCGAATTCCGCCGAGAGTTTATTGCGGACATCTCGCATGAGTTGAAAACGCCGATTTTTGCCGCCCAGGGGTATGTCCATACCTTGCTCGACGGAGCCGTTGATGACAAGGAGGTTCGGTACAAATTCCTCAAAAGGGCCGCCAAAAGTCTCAATGCCTTGGATAAATTGGTCCATGACCTGCTTACGCTGAGTCAAATGGAAAGTGGAGTCAACAAATTCCACTTTGAATCCTTTGACCTTAGAGAACTCCTCCAGGAATTGATAGAGGAGCTGGAACACAAGGCCGAAAAAAGGGACATCTTGATTCGATTTTTTTATGACAAGGATAAAACCTTCAAAACAATCGCCGATAAGGACAAGATTTTCAGGGTTTGCCAGAACCTGATTTCAAATGCCATCAAATACAACAATGATGGCGGAGAAGTGGAAATCAGGCTAAAATCGCACAAAAATCAAATCACCGTGGAAGTGAAAGACAACGGAAAAGGCATTCCTCCGGAGGATTTGAAACGGATTTTTGAAAGGTTTTATCGAGTTGAAAAAAGCCGATCACGGGAAAAAGGCGGGACAGGTCTCGGTTTGGCCATCGTCAAACACATCTTGGAAGGCCACAAAAGCAAAATTTCCGTAAGCAGCACCGTTGGCAAAGGCTCAATTTTCAGTTTCGAGCTTCCGCTGGATCAAGTGCTTCCCGAAAAACCAAAAAAAACCCAATAATGCAGCTGCTCCAAAAGCAGTTTGATTGCAGATGATCAATACTAAAAATGTACAAAAATGGAGCGGTGCCTTTGCCTAGTACTTCCATCCAAAAAACCATAGTACTCAAAACGGGACAATTGAAGAATTGAATTCAACCTGTGTTCTTCTAATAGTTTCAACCACATTTGGGGACTCAATACATCTTTCTGGTTAGATGCTGTACTCAATTCCGACCAGGTCAATTTCCGAGCATAACAGACATAAGTCAGGGTTTCCCTATAATTTAGGGAGATTAAGAAGTGGTTTTAAAATTTTGTTTCCTGAAAATTTCATCTGCTTTATTAAATTCCATACTTTTGCGGCCCATTGGGAAACAAGCCGCATGAAAAAAATTGATTTTAAAAGTCTTATTCTGTTTGAAAACAACGATTATATCGTGGTCAACAAACCACCTTATCTATCGACGTTGAAGGACAGGCATGAGGCCCAGAACATTCTGGACCTGGCCAGGCTTTACACCACGGACGCCCAAATGTGTCATCGATTGGACAAAGAAACTTCGGGTTGCCTTGTCATCGCCAAGAATCCGGAAGCCTATCGAAACATTGCCATGCAGTTTGAAAGCAGGAAAGTGGACAAGGTCTATCATGCCGTAGTGGACGGTATCCACGAGTATGAGAATTTTCTCGTGGACCGCAGTCTTGCGGTCACCAACAAGGGAGTGGCCAAGGTCAATAAGGAAGGGAAATCTGCACAAACATATTTCTCCTCTTTGAAAACCTACTATTCCCATACCCTACTCGAATGCAAGCCGATCTCCGGGAGAATGCACCAGATCAGGATCCATCTTTCCTATCTGAAATCACCGATTTGCGGGGACGAACTCTATGGCGGGAAACCGCTTTATCTTTCGGCGCTCAAAAGAAGGTTCAACCTGAAAATGGGTACGGATGAACTTCCGATCATGCAGCGCGTTTCGCTCCATGCCTACTCCATTGCCTTCTTGGGCAACCAAGGGGAAAAGATCGAAGTCACGGCTCCTTACCCAAAAGATTTCGAAGTTTTGATCAAACAGCTTGAGAAAAACAGGTAACTCAAAGAAAATGTGGGGAATAATTAAGTTTGTTTTGCAATAAAAAGAAATTACTTCTATCTTTGTGTCCCTTTTTGAGGGTGAAGTATATATAATCAGCTAATAATTAAACAGTTACACAGTGGATACATTAAGCTATAAAACCAAGTCAGCAAATGCCGCTTCTGTAGAAAAGAATTGGGTAGTAGTGGATGCCCAATCTGCCATTCTAGGAAGGTTTGCAAGTGAGGTAGCGAAAATCTTGAGAGGAAAGCACAAACCATCTTTTACCCCTCATGTAGACTGCGGAGACAATGTAATTGTCATCAATGCAGAAAAAGTAAGATTAACAGGTAAGAAGTGGACCGAAAAGGTTTACGTTCGTCACACGGGCTATCCAGGTGGACAGCGAATTTCTACCCCAAGGATGTTGAAAGAAAAGTCAGCAAACATTTTGGTGGAAAAAGCTGTAAGAGGTATGCTCCCTAAAAACAGATTGGGAAGACAAATGTACAGAAACCTGTTTGTTTATGAAGGTGCTGAACACCCTCACTCTGCACAACAACCTAAAGAAGTTAAATTCTAATCTAAGCAGTCTATGGAAGTTATCAATACAATCGGTAGAAGAAAAACATCTGTTGCAAGGATCTACATGACACCAGGAAATGGCGAAATCACTGTGAACAGCAGAACGATTGAAACCTATTTCCCATTCGATTTACACAGGATCGTGGTAAGACAGCCGTTGGAACTCGTAAAAGAGAACGGTACTTATGACATCAAGATCAATGTAGACGGTGGTGGTATCACAGGTCAGGCAGAAGCAGCAAGAATGGCCATCGCCAGAGCCTTGTGCGAAATCAATGAGGAGCACAGACCCGCATTGAAAAAAGAAGGTTTTCTTACCCGTGATCCAAGGATGGTGGAACGTAAGAAACCAGGACGTAAGAAAGCGAGAAGGAAATTCCAGTTCTCTAAACGTTAATAGTACAGGTTTAACATTTTATATAGATTCAATCAATTTATTAATGGCAAATATAGAATATAAAGACTTACTAGATGCTGGTGTCCATTTCGGTCACTTAACAAGAAAGTGGGATCCAAGAATGGCACCATATATCTTCATGGAGAAGAATGGAATCCATATCATCGACCTAAACAAAACGCTTGTATGCCTTGAAGAAGCATCTAACGCAATCAAGCAAGTAGTACGCTCAGGAAAAAAAGTCATGTTCGTAGCCACTAAAAAGCAAGCGAAAGACCTAGTAGCCGAAGAAGCAAGAAGACTCAATATGCCTTACGTAACCGAAAGATGGTTGGGTGGTATGTTGACCAACTTTGCGACCATTCGCAAATCCTTGAAAAAGATGACTTCCATCGACAAACTGATGAAAGAAGAAGCTTACAAGAACCTTGCGAAAAAGGAAAGATTGATGATCACAAGACAAAGAGAAAAACTGGATCTCGTATTGGGCGGTATCGCTGACCTTACCAGACTTCCAGCAGCCTTGTTTGTCGTTGACATCAAAAGAGAACACATCGCGATCTCAGAAGCGAAAAATCTTGGCATCCCTGTTTTTGCATTGGTGGATACAAACTCCAACCCGAACGAGGTGGATTTCCCTATCCCATCCAATGACGATGCATACAAATCTATTTCCCTATTGATCAAAGCGTTTGGCGAAGCCATCGAAGAAGGTCTTTCCGAAAGAAAGAGAGATAAAGATGATGCTAAACTGGTAGAGGAAGAAGAAGCTAAAAAAGCTGTTGACGTAGAAACAAAAGAGTAGTCATTTATGATTCCTCAACAATAGAAAATTGAACACAAGCTTTATGCCTGTGTTCAATTTTTCATTTAATATCAAAACCTTGAAGTCTATAATTACCCCGGATTCAGGAAAAAAACCCAGGTTATTTTTATAAAACTCTTGAGGCCTGAATACTTCGAAATGAATTTTCACTTCGAAGCAGATTAAGATTTTATCCAAAACATCAATTTAATAGATAGAAAAATGGCTATTACTGCACAAGAAGTAAACAAACTCAGACAAATGACCGGTGCCGGTATGATGGATTGTAAAAAAGCCCTCACCGAAGCTGAAGGAGATTTTGAAAAAGCGATCGACATCCTTAGAAAAAAAGGCCAGAAAGTATCCGCTTCCAGAGCAGACCGTGAAACCAAAGAAGGTGTTGTGATCACCCAGGTAAACGCTGACGGAACTGTTGGGACTTTGCTTTCCTTGACTTGTGAAACTGATTTTGTAGCGAAAAACGAAGGCTTTGTGACTTTCGCAAACGCATTGCACAAAGTTGCTGTTGAGAACAATGTTTCTTCCAAAGAAGAAATCCTTGGCTTGCCTTTCGAAGACCTTACCGTCAGCGAAAAAATCGTGGAAATGACCGGTAAAATCGGTGAGAAATTGGAAATTTCCCATTACGAAGTCATCAAAGCCGAAACTGTTGTTTCCTACATTCACTCCAATGGTAAATTGGGTGTATTGGTTGGATTGGTCAATACTTCAGGCAACAACGTGGAAGAAGCTGGGAAAGATGTAGCGATGCAAATTGCTGCCATGAACCCTGTAGCAGTGGACAAAGACGGTGTGGATGCTTCCGTGATCGAAAGAGAAATCGAAGTAGGCAAAGACCAAGCAAGACAAGAAGGCAAGCCTGAGGAAATGCTTGAGAAAATTGCTTTGGGAAAATTGAACAAGTTCTACAAAGAAAACACTTTGTTGAGCCAAGCATTTGTAAAAGACAATGGCTTGACCATCGCCCAATACCTTGACAGTGTCAGCAAAGGTTTGACGGTATCTGAATTCAAAAGAATATCTATCGGATAATTCCAAAACTGAAATCCATTTTAAAAAAGGCTGATTCTTGCGAATCAGCCTTTTTATTTTTATGAAGATTCTTATCACAACTTGAATCCAAGCCGATAATTCAGCATCAGATAATAAGGCCAATAGCCATCAAAAGAAGACATGCTTACTCCCAATGTGTTTCTTCGGTTGATGTTCTTTCCTTGCCAATCAAAAGTTACCTGGGTGACGTAGCCCAATCGGGCATGGCGCTTTACATTCCATCGGCTATCATACCCACCAGATTCATTAAGCCACCAGCCTCCGTGTACACTTTCTCCACCTAATTGAAAAGAAGGGCCAAAACCTACTCCAACTCTAAGATCCTTTTTGGTTCGAATAACATCGTATTGAAACCTGACATCCGTAAAAAGACTTGAGGCAAAAGAGTTCACATTTTCCCCATCCATTTTTGAGGAATTATTACCGTTAAGTTTAGCATCTTCTACCGACACAAAGTAAGTAAGGGATGGATTAATTGAAAATCGCGGTGTGACGAAATAACTGATTTCATTCATCAGATTCGCACCAAACAACCCTAAATTTCCTTCTATTGATGGACCTGCTCCTAATCTATAGATCAATTTATTTTTTTCTATGATTTGAGCATTTACCGAAAAAAAAATTAAAATAAATGGGAAGGATAGTATCAAAATTCTTTTCATTTTTTCCATTATTGTCTAGTTCTAAGAGTAAATTCAACTTGAGAGTGTCTTGGTTATTTCGGTCTGACCATGCCAGTCATTTCGGTCAAACCGTGCCACTTTGAAAGACCGTATAAATGAGGTTAATTTTTATTCATTTTTCAAAACTCCCTTCCTTAAAGATTCTCCCTTGAGGTATGATCAAAATCACCAGCAAGGATATACTAGAAATATATTTTTTCATAAGAGAAAGATTCATAAATGAAATAACCTGATGCTTTGAACCAAGCATCAGGTCAAAACAATGCTTGAATTTTCAAAATACTTTGATTAAAAGAAACAAAGCACTAAAAAAAATACAAGATTATTTAATTCTATATAGTAGTGAGAAACCCGTCACACTGCTATTGCTTCCATATATTTCATGTCCTATCCGCAACCCAAACCGATCACTGATATCACTGTTTCTATAAGTTAGAGAAATAGCAGGGCCAAAGGATAAATCATCGCTATAACTAAGACTCGTAAACTCACCATTCACAGTTACTCCTCCAAGTAATTGATACCCATACATGAAAGAAAGTCCCAAGCCAAATGTTAAACAATTGTTTTTATATATTAAATCTCTGGCAATAGTCACACTATATCTTCCAGCATCTTGATACCAAAACAGAGGTTGGTTGTTCTCAGATTCACTCAGGATTCTTTCATAGCCAAGTTCGTTGACTAACCACCATCTCGGACTATTGAATATCGTCATTTGATGATTTACAAAAACACCAAGTCCATATCCAGTAGCATTATCATAATTTCCATTATACCAGAAATTTTTTATGCCGACATTCACATTTTTCTTTTTAGTTTGACTAAAAGAAAGCGAGCTTAGTAATATAAAGTTGATCAAAAGAAGGTATTTCATACTATTCAAATCTTGTGATTTCAGGGACTAAAGTAAATTGGACCTTAAAATCATTTCTATGAAGATTAAATTGATGAATAGCTAATCCATCCCTAAGTCCATTTTGTTGATCCACTCCATACTGACCTAACATTTCTGAACACTTACCCCATGTTTGTGAAAAAATTAGTCTATGTCTTTCTTGATTGATTTTTAAACCTTGAGAAATATTTGATGTTTGACCTGTTGTTGAACTTGTTACTCCAACTTGAACTGTATGCTCTACAATATCAGACTGGCGTTTTCTGTAGGCCATTATAATCTGGATGTTTGCTGAAGTTTCAGCCCAATTTGTTACCAGTGCTGGAAAAAAATTCGTTTTCCAGGTACATCCACTTCCTTTACATCTTGCAATTTTCTGTTCTAAGGCAAGTTGATTTAAATTTATAGAAGTCTGTGTGCCTATTGTATATTGTCCAATTGCTAACCATAAAGAAAATTTGTTTGTGTGAGGGAAAATTCGTGTATTTCCAGTCATTTTAAATTCAGGCATTCTATACCTTAAAGATTCTCTATTAAAATCAAAATTGTTACAATTCACTCCAATTTGATGTGGTCTATATATTGTAGAAGTTGGAAGACTAGGGCCACCTCCCATCCACCCATCATCAGGATTTACTATCATCTCGTCATCATTAAAACTTCCAAATACTACCGTAGGATTAGTATAAGCATAATCATCATTTGCGTAGACCAAATCATTTGAAAAATAATTTGTTTCGGTCTTTCTGAATTGTATAAAGTTCCCATCTTCATTTAATTTGACTTTTATTCCAGGCGTATGTCCATCCCAATCAGGATTTTTACTTAATTCTTCAATTTCTTTTTCTTCTGTCCACCAAGAAACGGTTAGTTCTGTAAGTGATTCAGGTTCAAAATTATCATAAAGATATGGTGCTAAAATCCCTATATTGTTATCATTTATAAAATCAATTAAATCCTGCTCATTAAAATCATCTTCTCCTGCTACTCTATGATTTTCTGCATTTTTTGAGAAAGCACTTACAATTGCAGAATATTGTCTTGTGAGTGGATTGGTGCTTTCAGAAAATAATTTTTTCATACTGTACTCAATATCATCATCATTCCCCTCAATTTTTGCCAAGTCAAATAACTCCCTCCTTGCATCGGGATCTTTAAATACCTCTCCCATAAATAGGGTTAATTCTTTCAACTTATTTTCATAAGCGACTGGATCTTGATTTTTGAGCATTGTTTCAAGACCCGCTTTAAATTCTTCTTGTCCTGTTTCTTGACAGGAACTAATTGCTACTAAACCTAAAAATAGGATAGATAGATAGATAGATACTTTTTCATAAAAATGTAGTTTTTAATTCATAATTAATTATTTCGTTAACAAGTATAGATAAAAATAAAATTAGTCCCAAATTGTTTTTGGTAAAATAATTCTTGGCAAAATACAACTTTTAAACAGCATAGACTTAAAAATCAGCCTATGAAGTGAAAAATCAACTGTTTACACATAACTTTATCAAGATCAGAAAAGAGTGAAAAACCCAAAAAACAATCAAATAATGAAGGTTTCAAACTTAACCATTTTTAGATTTTTTGTCTTAAAAAGTCCGGGTAAATTTGGCCTGAACGCTGTGAATAAAACTGAAATCCATATTAAAAAGGCTGATTCTTGCGAATCAGCCTTTTTGTCTTTAAATGAACTTTGCCAACGCCTCTTTAATGATTTTTTGGTGGTCAAAGGCCAAGAGAGGCATTTTTTAGACGGAAAACCAATTCAGTTCCGAACTGTCCGACCCTGCTTTTGCCTTTAAATTCTCCGCGGAATCGACTTTGAAAAAGTAGGCCACACTGACTGTCCAGCCCCGAGGATCCCTCCCCTTTTCCCCGAAAACCCCAATCAAATCCCCGTTATCAAACTGCAAATCGGTTTCTTCCCGCAACTCCCTGAGACAGGCCAAGAAAGGTTCTTCGTCTGGATCTACAAATCCCCCGGCAAAGCCCACATTCCCCGGAAAGGTTCATTGGCCCGCTTGATCAGCAGGATGCATTGATCACTTTCGGAAAACACAACCGCATCAACAGTAAGCGCCGGACATGGAAAGGAATAGGTATAAGACATGGTCTTAGGTTTGATTCAATCCAAATTTATTTCCAAAACGGAAAACAAGAAAAATCCGCTCCATCAGGAATGCATCAACTCCTCAATCTCCTCGGCCTCAATCGGGATATTTCCCATCAGGTCCAAATAGCCATTGTCCTGAATCACAATGTTATTTTCCAATCGGATACCCAAGCCTTCTTCCTGTATATAAATCCCTGGCTCGACAGTGAATACCATACCGGGAGTAATCGGCTCGTACATGGTGCCCACATCATGCACATCCAATCCCAAATGATGGGAAGTTCCATGCATGAAATATTTTTTGAAAGCAGGCCACTTCGGATCCTGATTTTTGATGTCGGTTTGGTCGATCAAGCCCAAGCCAACCAATTCTGATTGCATGATCAAGCCGACTTCTTTGTGATAATCCTGGATATTTACGCCAGGCCTCAATATATTCATGGCTCCTCTTTGGACCCTTAACACCGCGTCATAAACTGCCCGCTGTCTTGTGGTAAATTTACCGTTGACGGGGATCGTCCTGCTCATGTCTGCATTGTAATTCCCATATTCTGCTCCCACATCAAAGAGGATCAAATCTCCATCTTTGCAGACTTCCTTGTTTTCGATATAATGGAGCACGCAGGCATTGGCACCGGAAGCGATGATCGGTTCGTAAGCAAATCCCTTGCTTCTGTTTCGGATAAATTCATGGATGTATTCGGCCTCGATTTCATATTCGGTGATTCCTGGTTTCACAAAAGACAGAATTCTTCGAAAACCTTTCTCCGTGATATCACAGGCGATTTGCATCTGATCGATTTCAGGCTGATCCTTGACCGCCCTCAATTGATGCATCAGGGGCGCTACCCTGTTGTAATGATAGAGCGGATATTTCCGCTTGCAGGACTTGATAAACCTTGAATCCCGGGATTCCACTTGGACATCAGCCCTGAGGTGCTCATTGCTATTGAGAAATACCTGCTCGCTAAGCGCCATCAGCGTATTCAATACGCCATCGAAATTGGCAACCCATTGGATATTTTCTATCCCCGAAACCGCAAAAGCCTCTTCCTTGGTGTATTTATGGCCTTCCCAAATGGCAATGTGCGCATTGGTTTCCCTCAAAAACAGGATTTCCCTCATTTCTGGATTCGGGAAATCCGGGCAAAGCACTAAAATGGATTCTTCCTGGTCAATCCCGGAAAGGTAAAACAGATCGTTGTTTTGTCTGAACTTTACCGTTCCGTCCGCATTGGTGGGAAGGATATCGTTTGAATTAAAAACGGCAATGGATTTTTCGGGCAATTTATCCCTTAGCTTTTTCCTGTTGTTGACATAGAAGCTTTGGGGAAGTGGATTGTATTTCATTTCTTCGATTGGATAGTTGACAACTGTAAAATCTCCCGGTCGTCCTTTGTGGGCATTCAAGGAGGATTATAAAAGCAATTTGGAATTTGTAAATTGAAATTTACGTTAATACTTGCCAACCAAAAATACCATTTATCTTTCATCTAAAAAATTTCAGCCCAAAGTCTGATATATTTGTAAATTAATGGCCGGAAACTATTTCACATGCAGTACAACTTAAAAGAATTACCCAACGGCATCAGAATCGTTCATCAAGAAATCACCCATACGCGATTGGTCCATTCCGGATTCATCATGAATATCGGTAGCCGGGATGAATCCAAGGAGGAAGAAGGATTGGCCCATTTTTGGGAACACATGGTTTTTAAAGGGACGAAAAAAAGGAAATCCTTTCACATCCTCAACCGACTGGAATCCTTGGGTGGTGAGCTCAATGCCTACACGACGAAAGAAAAAATCTGTTTTTATGCCAGCGTTCTTGGTGTTCACTTTGACAAAGCAGCCGAATTGCTGTGCGACATCACCTTCAACAGCACCTTTCCACAAAAGCAGTTGGAGAAGGAAAGGCAAGTGATCCTGGAGGAAATGTCCATGTACAGCGATTCTCCGGAAGACTCCATCCAAGATGATTTTGACGCGATGGTTTTTGAAGGGCACGCACTGGGGAGAAACATCTTAGGCCGTGAGGAAACCGTCAAAAATTTTGAACAGGCGCATTTGTTCGACTTTGTCTCCTCTCGATTGGACACGCACAAGATTGTATTTTCGGTGGTGGGCAATATCAGCTTCAAAAAAGTCCTGCAGCAGGTCGAGGGTTATTTGTCCGCAATTCCGGAAAAAAGAAGCCTTTATGTCCGGAATGGTTTCACCACTTACCAGCCCAAATCCAAAGTGATCGAAAAAGAAATTTCCCAAGCCTTGTTTGCGATGGGAAAGCCCACTTTTTCACTTTACGATCCCCGGAGGTTCAAACTGTTTTTGCTCAACAACATATTGGGCGGACCCAGTATGAATTCCAGATTGAACCTTGCGCTGCGAGAAAAACACGGCTATGTGTACAGTGTGGAATCCACCTATTCCGCTTATTCAGACACCGGTTTTTTCGGGATTTTTTATGGGACGGAGGAAAACACCTCCAAAAAAGCCCTGAAAATTGTGCTGAATGAAATGCATAAACTGAGAACGCAAAAACTCGGTATCATGCAGCTCCACATGGCCAAAGAGCAGGTGATCGGGCAGATGGCCATGGCGGAAGAGAATTATGCCTCTTTGATGCTGATTTTCGGGAAAAATCTCATTGATAAGGGATATATTGATGCTTTGGATATTATCTTTGGAATTATCAGGAACACCACTGCCGAAGAACTTTTGGAAATCTCCAACGAAGTCTTCGCGCAGGATGAATTGAGTTTCCTTACCTATTTACCCAAATAAAATGGAATTTATCCCAGCGGAATTGTTGGCTTATTGTGAAAGCCATACTTCCGAAGAAGATGATTTATTGAAGCACATTACCCGGGAAACCCATGCCAAAGTGCTGATGCCACGAATGCTTTCCGGTAAACTTCAGGGAAAGCTGTTGGAATTGTTCACCAAGATGCTCAATCCACAGGTAATCCTCGAAATCGGGACATATACGGGTTATTCGGGGATCTGTATGGCGAGGGGACTGGGCGAAAAGGGAAAACTCATCACGCTCGACATCAACGATGAATTGGAACCGATGGTGAGAGGCTTTTTTGAGCGATCAGGACTCAGCACCAAAATTGACTATAGACTTGGCAATGCCCTGGAAACCATTCCCCAACTGGAAGGAAATTTTGACATGGTTTTCATCGATGCCGACAAATTCAACTATATCAATTATTACAACTTGGTCGTTGACAGGGTCAACACAGGCGGCATTATCCTGGCAGACAATGTTTTATGGTCGGGAAAAATATTGGTGGAGCCTGGAAAAAAAACAGACAAGGACACGCAGGCCCTTTTGGATTACAATCAAATGGTACAGAATGATCCAAGAGTGGAAAATATACTTTTGCCCATCCGTGATGGGATTATGATGGCCAGAAAATTATGAGTAAAAATATGAGTTCGAAAAACATTCCTTTCTTTTTATCCCTGATTTTTGTGTGTCTGAGCACGCTTGCACATGCACAGACCCCACAGGTTCCCTCCGAAATCGAATTTGCGGACCTTACCATCAGAATCCATGAGCATGCCCGGAGAGAAATCCAATTGGATGTGGATGCCCTGCACAGAAACAAAACCTATTTCAACATCAAGGCCGATCGGATCAACCTTTATTTGCCCATCGTGGAAAAAGAACTCCGTGAAGCGGGCGTTCCACTGGATCTCAAATACTTGGTCATCCAGGAAAGCAGCCTGATCGCAGATGCTGTTTCTACCTCCAATGCAGTTGGCTTTTGGCAGTTCAAAAAAG
>NZ_JAUSPP010000029.1:0-35313 GCF_030656585.1 Rhodonellum sp. | reverse complement strand
TAGCTCGGTAAGAAGGAGTTGTATATTTTTCATCTTCATCGGTTTTGTCGGCCAAGAAACACCCCAGAAAATTGCAGTGGTGGCCTGGAATCCATAAATTTTAAGTAAGATACCGGCTTCCAAATCCCCGCTCAAACGACGCAGGGAAACTATCTGCCAAATTCTTCCTTTTGGACAAATGGTTGACGAATTTGGGTTTTATTCTTTGCCATGGATTCAAAAGTTCGGGTATTCCTCTGATAGCCAGGGTGTATTGCAAAACATCGGAGTTTTATCATGAATGCATTCTCAGTTTTATCCTCCTTATGCAATGGATTTCTCCTCAAAATCCCCCATTAATTTTTTAGGTTGTCCCATTTTCATGCACCCAATCAAAAATTCCTGCCCAAGAATTGACTTTCAGCCAAACCTTCTTTTCATTGAAGCAACATTGGCTGAACAAGATTATGGATTTGTATAGACGAAGATTACAGGTAAAAAAATATGCCTTCCAAAACGACCTTTTCTTTGGAGAATATTTTCATGAAATTTTATTGCATACCAAAGCCCTTTCTTTCAAAGAATTTCAAAAGATTGTGTTGCCCATCCCATCTCCCCACCTGTTTTTTATCAACAAAGGAACCGTTGCCGGCACTTATGACACCAACACAGACAAAGACTGGTACAGAATCATCCTCAAAGGAGAAATATTCGGGGATATTGCAGAGCTGCTTGACATACCCTTTCCCAAAATTCATTGGTTTGCCATCTCACAAGTGGAAGTGTTGGCGGTATCCATTGAAAAGCTAAGTGCTGCGCTGGGCAGAAATCCGGAAAATCTGAAAATCCTTCACCACCACCTCAGCCAAATGGAAACCGGTAGAATGGGCATGTTAAATATCTTGTCCAAACTGAATGTCAGACAAAAAATTGATTTTTTGGAACTGAATTTTCCTGAATTGTTGATCCAGACCAAATATGCGGATTTGGCCAAATTACTGGGTGTTTCAAGGCAAATACTGAGCAGGGAATTAAACAACAAACGACAGCTACCCAATGATAAATGATCGTTTTTAGTAATAATCTGTCCCTTTTTTAACTATTTTATTAAAATAATACGTGCAAAATTTGGCAATATTGAAATTATAGGTTTTATTTTCAACTACTATTTATTGATATAGTTTTTAAAATCCCGGGATTTTGAACCTGTTTTGCTTTTGGAAAGGGTTTGATTTTCAAATGAATACCCTTTTGGCTCCATGTGTAGTCGAACTTGAAGTCTTTTTTGTTCAAACTTTTAAGCTTACCCATTGCGATGAAAAGAGTACTTAAACCTATCATTCTCAAGACATTTTTGGATGGATTTGCAGTTGCCGCAAGTGAGGAATATCCGAAACTGGAACCATTCGTAGAATTCAACAGATTCAAAAAAGGCGAGGTGGTTCGACCTGCTGGTACAGCCGAGGATTTTGCCCATTACATCATTGAGGGGACGATTGCTCTTTTTCAGGAAGACCGATTGGTTAGGCCCTATTTTCCTCAACAGGTTGCCTTTGACCTCGATTCTTACGCCAACCAATCCCTAAGTCCATTCCATCTTGTTGCCCTGGAAGCATGTGTTGTGTTCTCTGTAAGCAGGGCGAATGAAGCAAAGATCCTACAGGAATTACCGGCATTTCGGGAAATATCGCTCAAAATCTTTGAAAGGGCAAAAAAAGGAGACAAGGAATGGATCGCTGTTTCCCAGATGCATTATAAGGATGCGATACCCTACATCCAGGAAAAAATGGGGAAACATTTCAATATTTTCCAGGCAAAGCAACTCGCCAGTCTCGTTGGGGTAAACGAAAGGACCATCAAACGGTACAACAAAAAACTTTTTACCAATAGAAAATCCCTGGCCGTAAAGGCAAGGGGGAGGGAATTATTCAATTATCCATTCAAATCCATCGTCCATGAGGATGTTGAAGAAGTGGATTACCTGGTGACCTGTTGGGCTTCGGAGCATAAATTATTGCCCAATCAAAAGGCAATCCTAAAATACCAAAAGATGAAAATGACCTGGCTTTCTGCAAGGCTCTATCCCGAGGTGAAAATAGAAAAGGCAATCTGGCTGGGTTGTTTGTATGCTTTGCTATTTACGATGGATGATTTAACCGACAAACTTCCCAATGGCGAAAAGCATAAATTTTGGCAAAAAATCAGTGATGGACTTATTTTGACTATGGAAAATGGGGCACTCCCCACGCAAAAATCCACCATAAGACCTTATTGGGAGGCCTTTGCTGACCTCTGGGACAAGCTTTTGTCACTCGCATCCCAGGAATTCATTCAATTTTTTAAGGAACTGGTCTTTAATTACGTGAAGGAAAATTGTTGGGAGGCACTAAACCATGACCTCCATCAAATCCCTACCATCGCACAATATCTCCATAAAAGGCCTGTGTTTTCAGGAGGTCACCTGGCGATTTCGCTCATTCCTTTTACCATGGAGGAAGACCATCAGGACATTTTTCACCATTGGCAATTTCTGAAAAAGTACAACGAACTCGCCTCAAAGTTGATTTTTATCTCCAATGATTTACTTTCTTTTGACAAGGAATTCAAAATTGAAGATCCCCACAACTGGATTTTTTTATTGATGGAGGAGGAAAAACTGGTGAAAGAAGAAGCGATCCTCAAACTTTTGGAAATCCATGCTGAAACCCTTCAGGCATTTAACAATTTGGATACAGGCTATCAGGAAAATTACACACCTTCTACAAGGGCCATTCTAACGGCTATAAAAAACATCAAATACCAAATCTCAGGTGCAGTGGCATGGTCCATTACCGACACAAAAAGATACATGGACTTTTAATCCTTTGCGAACATAAAGCAAGGAATTGGCCAATGGTTTCAATGCATTATTGGCCAGTGAGATAAGTGCTCACGTCTGGCATTGGGATAAGAATTTATAAATTGGAAAATCGTACCAATTTAGCATGAAGAGTACAAAAATTTAGCATTATCGATCACCCTTTTTCAGATCTTCTTGAGAGAAGGATAGGAAGACAAGCTGGATGTCCTTTAAAAAGTCTAGTCATGATTAAAAAGAGATGCGTCATATATCCAAAAGATGTGCAGCTCATCACCGGTAAAAGTGAGAGATACGGACAGGTTTTGCTGACCAAAATCCGGATTTTTTTCCACAAAGAACCCCATCAATTCATCACCCTCAAAGAATTTTCGGAATTCTCCGGCATCCCCATCCAAGACCTCGAACCCTACCTATAGTCTCCCGACTCCCGTCTTCCGTCTTTCCACTCCCGTCTCCCGTCCCCCGTCTCCCGTCTCCCCACTTCCCACTCCCGTCCCCCGTCTCCCGTCTCCCGTCTCCCGTCTCCCGTCCCCCCTTCACCTCCTATCCTAGGATGCTTCACCTTTTGGCTAAATTCCAAGAAATGACATAACAATTTCAAGAGATCTTAATAAACCCCTTCAAAAGCCGACAAAAACACACAAAAACGACAAATACGCAGCATCCGCACATTCATTTTCCAGGCCAAAAATTCTTTTCCAAATTTGATTATGTATCATTTAAACCACAATAAATATGGCGAAACAAACCAGTATCATTACACTCAATGGTAAAATAGGGGGGATCTCCTTCTACAAAACCAAGGATGGCTACCAGGCCCGGGAAAAGGGAGGGGTGAGCAAGTCTCGGATCATGACAGATCCACGGTACGCACGGACCAGGGAAAACATGCAGGAATTTGCGGAAAATGCAACAGCGGCAAAGCTTCTTAAGGATGCCATCCGCCCTGCAATTGTCAAAATCAGCGATCCCAAACTCCACAATAGGCTGTCAAGCCAGATGATGAAAGTACTGAAGTCTGATCTTGTAAACACCAGAGGAAACCGAAAGGTGAGCGAAGGCGATTGGAACCTCATTTCGGGGATGGAGCTCAATGCCAGATCCAGTCTCTCCAGCACAGTTCTGGTAGAAATCACGCTGTTGAACACTCCTTCCGATTGGACAGTTTCCCTACCACCCTTTAATCCCATGGATTTCTTGGTAGTACCGGAAGGAGCAAGTCATTTTAGACTGTTTGCCGTAGGAGCCTCAGTGGACTTTACCACAAGCGAGCGTTCTTTTGTGCAGGTACCCACAGTGGATCTGCCTGTTTCGGCAGTGACAGATCCCATAATCCTGACAGTTTCCAAAGCCTCGCTTTCGGAATCCAATCAGGTCTATGTACTAGGAGTGGAGTTCGTCCAGATGGTCAATGGACAGGAATATGCCATCAACAATGGCGCCCACAATGCTGCAGTCATTCTGTTGACTGAAAAAGTCTAGCGGCATGAAACTCCTGTTGGTTAGAAAGTACCATAAGGACAAGACCCTGGGCAGGATAAGCAGCCAGGGACTGCAGATCGTCAAAACCAAGGAAAATCCCCATCCCGATTTTACCGCTGTCGGTCACTGTATCCCTGAAGGCTGTTACCAAATCCACGGAGACTATTCGGAAGAGCGGGGCTGGTACCTGGAAATCTCCGGCAACGGGATTCCAAATCCAGTTTCTTTCCGGCCACTGTGCGACGGTATTTTACAGCATGGGCAGGGAATAGCTCCGGTAACCTATTTCAAGGGAGATGGTATGGGGATGTTTTCCAGACTGGCCACGCTCAAACTGATGGATAAGGTATTTCAAGCAATTGAACAGGGCGAGGAAGTCCAGCTGGAAATCTGTGAGGAAAGTAACTTCAAGCCAAAATGGAAATGGTAATTTCAGAAGGGGCATATTTTCTTGGTGCGGGGGGATTGATTTCCCTACTGTTGTCCATCATCGCCTTTTTTCTTAGGACGCTGGTGCAGGATATCCGGGACCTGAAAAGGGACCAGATGGCATTACGGGAACTCTGTATCTGGCTCCAAGCCAGTCAGAGTAAAATAAACAGAATTTGGGAATCCAAAAACCAGGTGAATGCCACGACGACCAAATTCAGTAAATCAAAGGTTAACTAAAAAAAAAGTATCATTTAAAACTAGAAATTATGATAGGAGAAATCAGAGAATTTTCAACCAGGTGGACAAAACCAGTACCCCTTTTCTTTCAAAAATTACGAAAGGTAGGGCTTACCATAGCCGGAATAGGTGCCGCCTTATTGGCAGCCCCGGTGTCATTGCCAGCCATTGCGATAACATTGGCGGGTTATGCAATAACCGCCGGCACAGTCATCACGTTGATCAGTCAGGTGACGGTGGACGATAATCCTCCGGAAGCGGAAGATTTCCACCGCATTTATTAGACCATGCAGGAGAGGGGAGACCCTCTCCTGTTTTTTTATATTGTTGTTTAGACCTCACCCAATTGGTATCAGGAATTATTCTCCCAAGGGCCTGATGTTCTTTCAGGATCAATCCCATTTGGAAACCTTTTGCATATTCCATCTAACTTGATTCAAGTTAGATGCATAACGTTACTTTTCCGTTGTCTTAGAATTCGGGTTTAACCCGTGTTGGGTCGGGTTCAATTGATTCCAAGAATACGCCATAACCTTTTCTAAATCCAACCTGAATATACAAAAAAGAAAAATCTATAATCCATTCAATGATAGGGTTTTGGTATTTATCATTTAAAGCTGTTTGTTGTTGCGGGTACTTGTCTACTTCCCAATGCAGAATATCCTATCTTGTTTTCAATCATGGATTTTAAGCAACAAATGGGCAAGCATTTACCATTAAACCAGAGTCAAATTGGTGAGCCCAAAGAAAACCAAATGCAAATTTTCAGTTGGAAATTGAACAACCCTTCTCCAAAATTCCCCCCAACCTTTCAGCGAAGAATGGTATCTTCCCCTGTATCCTCTACTTCCCCTAAGAACTCCTCTCCAAAAACAAACCCTGAAGGGGCTTTATCATCAAATGGAACTTCCTTTAAAAGGATCAGATCTTCAAGTCAGCATGGGTATATTCTTCAGGGTCAAGCGCCCCGTCTTCTACAAAAAATAGGTGTGCATCTGCTGCTGCATGCTTTTTCCACATAATAAATAGATTTATTTTTCGACTTTTAATAGCATATATTTCTTGTTTTTTAATTTGTCGATAAAAAATATAATCCTTCCGCACGAAATACAGAAGATCAGATCCTAAATGGTGGAGTTTGCTTCATTTGATCAAAATTGACCCATTTTACTATAAAAAATTGAGAAATAAGTAAAGATTTTGGAGCCGTAAGACAGAAGACTGCCTACCGGTTTACCTCCCGTTAGCGATGACAAAAGTAGGCTGCTGAAATATTGGATTGAACCTGATTTTCATTAGTTGGCGGTATTGATTCATGGTGATGAGGGGATTTATCATTATCCCAAGGTGCATCCTTGGGATAACGATAAGGGAGGTTTTCTCAACTTATAAAATCACAAGTTTTCCGCCAATGTCTCCAGCTCTTTGAGTCTGCTGCCATAGTATTTTTTTATCAGGAAAATGGAAACGATGAGGAATATCAGAAAATATCCCATGACCCCCACTTGCCATACTATTGGGAGTTGTAGAAAGAAGTCATCCCACCAACTCATCATTACCAATGCGATGACGGTCAGTACCACTAGTGTATAATATATCCGAAGGGTAGCTTTTAAGTGATTTTTTGCCGCCACAATGTTCTTCTTTAGCTGTTGGGTGTAGTCAATGCCTAAAATGCGTTTCAAACTCAAAAACAGACGGATATTGATAGGCAGGCTACCCAAAAGAATAAGTGCAAATAACTTATAGAAGTAAGGTTCTAAATCTCCCGAAAAGTAGACAAGAATCCCAAATATAAGAACAGCTGTTACCGCTACTACCATTTCAAATCGGACATACTGCCTGATTTTCTGTTGTGTGCCGGTAACAGTCTGTAGCTTCAGGTTCAGCTCCTTATCTGTGTCATTTACTGACCTATGCTCGGCTTTTTTCCAGACTTCTTTTAATTGATCAAAATCCATCTTTAATGATTATTTTTTTAAGTTTTTCCTTAATACGTGTCAATTTTGCTCCGATATTTGTTTCGGTAAAGCCCGTTATCTCTCCGATTTCTCTATAGGACATCCCTTCTAAATGCAGCAGAATGACTGATTTCTCAATACCGTTGAGTATACTGATGGCTTGATAAAGCTGGTCAAAATGATCATTATCTTCTTGTTCAGTACTCAGATGATAAGCCATTTCAAAACCTACTTCCAAAGCAGGAGATTTGTTTTTTCGTTGGTGATACAAGGCCGTATTGAGCGCTACTTTATACAGCCATGTAGAGAATTTTGCTTCCATTCTGAAGTCAGGAAATGCTTTCCAGGCATTGTACAAGCATTCCTGGAACAAATCTTCCTGATCATCCTTGGTACCTGCATAGATCAGACAGACCTTTCTGATGATGCGGTGATTGGCTTTTATTTCTGCTGTGAATCTATCTTGCAAACTCATTTGAATTTAACCCTTCTCAAAATATGAACAGGTGTGTTGAATGCATTTAATGTTAGATGACCAATTATTTAATTGCTTCAGTTGCTTTTGCCAATAGCTCACTGTGTTCAGGTCCGGTTGACGTCAGAATGAAAAAAGATTTGGTATCATCTCTTATCACAGCTAGCGTTTCATTTGTACTTGATTTTGAAAATCCCTCGTAGCTGCCAGAATGGACTGGACGTAGCGTATTTGAATTTTCAGCTTGACCCAGTATTCTATTTGTACTTGCCATAGCCTCCTCTGCTGAACCATATGTCCAGTGCCCAACTGTAATTTCCGATGCGCCCTTGGTCTGTTTGAGGATTGTATTTTCAGGATAAAACAGGTCTACATCTGTAAATTCAAAACCTTCCAGCTTCTTCATGGCAAACTTCAATCCCGGGTTGGTATAAATATCATTTTCAATGAAATAGGGGTTCTCTGTAGCGGTATGGAGTTCTCCGTCTACTTCATGCTCGATAATGTTGACATCAATATTTCCAACCAGCTGCATACCTGCAATATTTGCTTTGCCCATACCGTCTTTAAGAGAGGAGCGTACCATGAAAAAACGGGCCGCATCCGCTATGTAGGTGTCATTGGGCACCGCTGCATCAATTGGAATCCAATGACCATTGATATTTACCTCAGACCAGGCATGGCCACCCCATGCACCATCCACATACACATAGCCCATCAAAAACCG
This sequence comes from Rhodonellum sp., assembly GCF_030656585.1. Classification (NCBI taxonomy): domain Bacteria; kingdom Pseudomonadati; phylum Bacteroidota; class Cytophagia; order Cytophagales; family Cytophagaceae; genus Rhodonellum; species Rhodonellum sp. The sequence goes on along the minus strand of NZ_JAUSPP010000029.1, from coordinate 27,160 downwards.
GGAAGGGATGCCTGCAGCCTTGCTCATCGTCGAAGTTAGGATTCCGTAGCTGACACAGGTCCCTTTAAGGTCCCTTATCACTTCCCGTGAATCCGCAAGTGCAATACCCGCATCAAAGCTCATGTTTTTACGCACCCAATCCGCAATTAATTTAGCTTTTTCCCAATCATCCGTTTCATCTCCTATTACTTCTTTGGTCTTTTCAATAAGCAATTCATCGCTATTGTCCAAAAAGGCATTGGGCTCCAGGTATTCCTCTAGTTCGGAGGGTTCATTGTTTTGAAGCGTTATTTCAGGTTTATTGATCTGCAGGATGATCTCCTTATCTGATTTACTTAGAATGTCTTGGTAGTCGCCGGAAAAATCAGGAAATCCAAACTCAGGTCTTTTTTGCGTAATCTTCAATTTGATGGAAGACAGGTCTCTGGGATTGGATAAGCGGTAATTGGCATAAGCCATTGAACTTCCATATTGATCTTCCGGTAGGTCTACGCTATTGTTAAGTGCCCTAAGTGCATTTTCCTTATTCGTCCAAACCACTTCCATATCACCAAATGGACCGGGTTCGCTGCTTTTCAAGAGCATTCCCTCCTTGCTCAGCCATTTCTTCCTGACATAAGGCAATTCCTGAATGCTTTCTTCTACCATTATTGCATTAAACTCCATGCCTTTGATACTCACCTTTTCAGTCCCTGTAAAATTAAGACTACCATTCATAAACATGCCCAGTTCCGCGGAATAAGTAGTATAATGCACAGTTTTCCGGCCATTTTCAATTTGCTTTCGCAGCAATTCCTCCAGTTGTTTAGGACCCGTAAGTTTCGAGTCCATTGGCAGCCTTTTGTTAAATCCCTGCGATTCGATAAGCAAGTGATCATCCATTACCTGCACCGATTCGACTTTCTTTTCATTAGAAATGTACATTTCAGAATTTATTCCGATTAAAAGTCCTTCTTTTTCAGTTTGAAACGTCCTTGTTTCCATTTTTACAGTGCTCCCCAGCCTGCCGATGCTAATGTTCATCTCTATAAGAGAAGTATGTTGCTCTCCATTTGCTTCATTCTTCTCAAGCAGATAACCCACAGGGCTGCCCCCCATAGAAACGGTATACCACCTTTCCACTTCTTGTCCAAATGTACCCTGATACGTGAATAGAGCAATACATACCAGGAAAATCAGTCTGACTTTGTTCATAATAATTTTGATTTAAATGTTTCTGAATACTGTTTATATCATTAGTGACAGAAACACCCATATCCTTACACTGCCGTGATTTTTTTTCTGTTGAACCTGTTTTTTTAATGAGCCAAAAATTTTACAGGCAGCTTTGAAGAGACTTAAATTAGCAGGAAATACCTTTTGAGCCGTCTCCTCAATGCGCATTGTCCCATGGTAAAACCTTGGGACAATGCGCCAATACCTCAAGGAATTTATCCGAACCAGTTTTTAAAACCGCTGGTTAAAACTAAGAATTATATTAAAAGTGTATTATGAAATCCAGCATGCCTGAAGCAGACAGGCATGACGCAAGCAACGCAAAGAGGAAAGCACTGATGGCTATCGCGACAGCCATGCGAGATCCAATTTTGCCTTTAAAAAAAACAAAACATAAAAATACGGAAGCCATAAGATTTAAAACCTCATTACCCATTGATGAAGTGGATAGTTTTATTGAATTCGAAAAAGAAATACAAACTCAAAAGGTTAAAACCTTTTTGCAAAAGTTGAAGCCATTGTTGTATTAAATTTCAATAAAGTAGGGGGGGCATCGTCTTCACTTTTGCACTTTGAACCTTGTAAATGTCAGTAAAAGGATAGTTTTTTCCATTTTCACTTTTGATAATTCCGTTTGCAGCGCCTTCTTTTCCATGGGATAAGATTTTGAGTTTGGCTTTCAGCTGCAAGACCCCCTGATCGGAATCTTTTATTTCTGCTTTTTCTTTTTGGTATCCCTTATTGAGCGCACGGGCATACATCCATAAAAACCCCAAAACGATCTCTGCTATGCTGAATAAATGAGCTGGTTTTTTCATGATTTTCAACCCGTTTACTTCATCGCAAACTCCATTCACTGATGATCAATCAGGTGTTGGTTATTTTAGACCTCACCCAATTGGTATCAGGAATTATTCTCACAAGGGCCTGATGTTCTTCCAGGATCAATCCCATTTGGAAACGGAATGCATATTTCGGGTTTTAACCCGTGTTGTGTCGGGTTCTATGTTTAATGTTGATTGAATCAAAGCTAATCTTTCATTCTTTCCCAGAAGCCTTAAATATCCGAAGTGCCTTATCTTGACAAACCTATTTGGGAATATCCCCATGGTCGGTACAAGCCGTATTGTTCAAAGTTTCTGATAAATTCCTATTGGCTGAGCCACATCTGTTTGGTTCTGGAGTCGTCAGCATGGTGTTTATACCTGATGTGGGTAAAGTTGACTTCAAGAATTCTAGGTCTGGGAATACGATTTTGTGAGTACATCTGCCCAGTTATTGCACAACCTTGGAGAGCCAAAGGGGGATTTGGGATACATATCCGTTCCATTTTTTTGACTTGGGGACTTTGAGTATATTGTTTTTGTCAGTTTTCCGCTTGATTGACCCGAAATATACATTTGACTTCCTTACGGGGCTGTAACAACTAGAAAATCACACTATTTGAACAATAATGTAGAACTCAATATGGTGAGGTCAAAAACTGTAAACAGCTGACTGATTATCAAGCAATATCATGCCGGTATAGAATTTATTATGCATAAAATGGCTTGAACTGTCATTTTCAAGCCCTTTCATAAACATGGCTTTGAAAATACTTGGCAGGCTTTTCTGCGGAAAAAGGAATCTGTTGGTTTTGTGCTTTGTGCCTTTCCAACTCTTTATGTCAAAGCCATCTGCAAAGACGATCCAATGAATCCTGAGATGCAACACAGGCTGTGGGAATAAAAAGCATAAATCCTGCACCCAAGGTTGCGATCAACAACAACCGGATCCTTGAGATCGACAATGTATTGGTCAGATTCAAGTCGAAGGATTACTGGGACAACAAAACCAAAACCATGCAGCTTACCTGTAAGGAGTTTGTCAGTAGGCTCATGCAGCATGCCTATCTCGAGTACCGGGATTCTCCCCAACTGCTTTTACAAAATGCAGTATTTTGGGATCGTGGATTCTGCCAACGTTGTGCCTCATTTTAGAAAGCCAACCGCATATTCAGGCACATTTGGTTTTTGCCGACAAGCTAAGCCAAAAATAAAAAACCAAAAGAACTTGAATTTTACCAACTCTTGACAGAATAAAATTTATACATTTGAATTTCAAAATTATGACAAGATTTTTCTGCATTGCGATGTTAACAGCAATAGGTTTCTTCTTCAAACCTGTGGAATCCTATGCCTGTAGCTCAAAATCTGAAAACACAGAAACTACGAGTGACAAACAATCAGGTTCCGAAATAGAAAAAAAAGACTGTAGTAGTAACGAAAAAGGACCATGTGGCAAGCACGGAAAGGACTGTGACGGCAAATGTGGTAATCCAGCTTGTCATTGCCCTACTCATTGCAAAAGCTTTTTAGGTACGTTATTTGCTCCACTTTTAATAGTTAAAACGACATTGAGCATACCCGACTTTTTCTATCGAGAAGCCTATTATACTTCAGGGTTTCTCGCTATTTGGCTCCCGCCAAAAATAGGCTGATTTTCTTCTTTGACAGCCATAGGTCTGTCCATACGAGAGCATACCTTGTTTTCGGAATTTTATAATATTCAATAACATTAAATTTTCTATGATGAACTCAATAAAATTATTGATGGCATTAACCGTGTTGCTATCCCACACTGTATGTATTGCTCAAATTAAAAATGCCCAATCTGAAAGCATAAAAATTTACGGGAACTGCGGAATGTGTGAAAGCACTATTGAACAAGCAGGAAATATGAAAAAAGTAGCCCAAGTAGATTGGAATAGAGATACTAAAATGGCTACGCTTAACTATGATCCAAGCAAAACGAGTCAAGAGGAAATTTTGAAACGCATTGCTTTGGCAGGTTACGATAATGACCAATTTCTTGCACCAGATGATGTATATGCAAAACTTCCTGAATGTTGTCAATATGAGCGTGTGAAAAAAACGGAAATGGCAAAAACAGAAACGAAGGAAGACCATTCTATGCACAATCACGATAAAATGAAAGACAAGCCAACAGAAATTAAGCAAGAAGTAAATCAGCTGAATGCGGTTTTTGACAGTTATTTTTCTCTAAAAGATGCTTTGGTAAAATCTGACGGCAAATTAGCTTCTACCAAAGCCAAAGAATTACTTGCTTCTATAAAAACAGTAGAAATGGGAAAACTCACAACCAAAGAACATACCATTTGGATGAAAGTAATGAAAGGTTTAGTATTTGATATAGAACATATTGAAGAAACCAAAGATGTAGGACATCAACGTGACCATTTCAATACTTTATCGGACAATATGTATCAATTGCTCAAAGTTTCAAAATATGAACAACCTGTTTATTACCAACATTGCCCTATGGCAAACAGCGGCAAAGGAGCAAATTGGTTAAGTAAGGAAAATGCAGTTAAAAATCCTTACTACGGTTCGCAAATGCTTACCTGTGGTAAAACTGTGGAAACAATCGAAAATTAAACCAAAAGAACAAATGAAAAATCTAACCCTGTTTTTATTCCTTGCCTTTGCGCCTTTAGTTTCTTTTGGTCAACACGAGCACCATCAGGCAAAAAATGATACAACGGTCAAAGCCAAAAGTCCACGCACTGCAGCCATGGCAATGGTTGGAGGTAACCACGTTCACATTGAGTATGGCGCTCCAAGTGTAAGGGGGCGGAATATTTGGAATGGATTGGTTGCCTACAACCAGGTGTGGGCTACAGGTGCACACAAAGCGACGTGGATCGAGTTTTCAAATGACGTTTCTATCAACGGCACCATGCTTCCAAAAGGCAAGTATGGAATTTTTACCATTCCCAGCAAATCGGAATGGACGCTGATCATCAGTAAAGATTGGGATATGCACCTGGCCGATGATTATAATGAAGCAAATGATTTGATCAGACTAAAAGTCAAACCCAAAAAGAGCAAAGACCTTGTCGAAGAACTACAATACCAAGTGACGGAAACAGGAAAAGACCAAGGTAGAATTGAGATCAGTTGGGAATATTTGAGTGTTGGATTTGATTTTAAAAATTCAGGTAAATGAAAAAATATACCTGTCCCATGCACCTTCAAGTGCTGAAAGACGAACCCGGGAAATGCCCAATTTGCGGGATGGATTTGGTGCCTTTTGGAGCTAAAGCTGAACATTCCCACCATCCCAAGTCTTCAAAGAACCACGGGGAACATTCAAAAGCGGATTTTAACAAACACGAAGGTCATCATACGAGCGACTTTATCAAGCGCTTTTGGGTAAGTCTTGCGCTTACAGTTCCAATCCTTTTACTGTCTCACATGATACAGGAGTGGCTGGGATTTGAAATTAGTTTCCCCGGAGATAGATATGTATTAATGGCATTGGGTACTGCCATTTACATTTATGGAGGTATGCCATTCTTAAAAGGAATGATTGGCGAAATAAAATCCAAAGCCATTGGGATGATGACCTTGGTGGCTCTGGCCATTTCAGTGGCCTATTTCTACAGTATGGCTGTGGCTCTTGGATTTCCCGGAATGGATTTCTTTTGGGAGCTTGCCACTTTGATTGTCATTATGCTCTTGGGGCATTGGCTGGAGATGCGTTCCCAAATGGCTGCCTCAAAAGCATTACAGTCTTTGGTGGCATTACTGCCCAATGAGGTAACTATTGAACGCAATGGTCAAGCGGTTAAAATACAGTTGGATGAACTTGTGAATGACGATATCATTCTCATTAAGCCAGGAGAGAAAATTGCCGCTGATGGATGGGTATTGGAAGGCTCTTCTTCTGTAAATGAAAGTATGCTGACAGGCGAAAGTGTACCTGTGAAAAAACAAATGGAAGCAAATGTAATTGCAGGCTCCATAAATGGTGATGGCGTTTTAAAGATTAAAGCGACAGGAGTAGGAAAAGACAGCTACCTCGATAAGGTAATCAATTTGGTGCAGGTTGCACAGGCTGCAAAATCCAACACCCAAAACCTAGCAGATAAGGTTGCCAAATGGCTTACCTTTATTGCCATTGCGGTTGGCCTTGGGACTTTTGTTTTTTGGTACAGCAATAGTGGAGATTTGGCTTTTGCCTTGGAAAGAATGGTAACGGTAATGGTCACCGCTTGCCCACATGCTTTGGGGGTTGCTATCCCATTAGTGGTTGCGATCTCTACAACCCTTTCGGCCACAAATGGTCTCTTAATCAGAAACAGAACTGCTTTTGAAACCACCAGAAAATTATCTGTGATTATCTTTGACAAAACCGGGACCCTTACCCAAGGATCTCACAGGGTTCAAAAAACTATTCCGTTAACAGATAAATATTCTGCTGATGATATTATCCAGTATGCAGCAGCTGTTCAGCAAAATTCTGAACACCATATTGCAAAAGGGGTACTGCATACTTTAAAAGACAGAAAACTCGATTTATGGAAATCAGAGAACTTCCAGTTGATTCAGGGAATGGGCGTAATGGGAACAGTAAAAGGCAAATCAGTGATCGCTGCCGGGCCAAATTATTTGAAGGATAAAAGTCTAGCCTTACCTGAAATACCGAAGGACATCAATCAAGATGCCGAAACAGTGAATTTTTTGCTGATTGACGATGAAGTAGTGGGTATTATTACTTTGGCAGACACTATTCGAGAAGGTTCGCAACAGGCAATTGATGATTTGAAGGAGATGAACATCAAATCATACCTCCTTACAGGTGATAATGAAAAAATTGCCGCGGCAGTAAGCAATGCGTTGGGAATGGACGGTTTCTTTTCAAACGTGCTCCCTCACGATAAGCAAGAGAAAATTAAAGAATTCCAAGCCAAAGGAGAAATTGTAGCGATGACGGGTGATGGGGTTAATGACGCGCCTGCATTGGCACAGGCAGATGTGGGAATAGCTGTGGGTTCGGGTACCGATGTAGCGGCTGAAACTGCGGATATTATACTGGTAAATAGCGACCCAAGAGATGTTTCAAAAATGATTGATTTTGGAAAGCGCACCTATCAGAAAATGATACAGAACCTGGTTTGGGCGGTAGGATATAATATTATCGCTATTCCCCTTGCTGCAGGGGTACTCTATCCAAACTTTGTATTAAGCCCTGCAATGGGTGCGGTGTTAATGAGTGCCAGCACCATTGTGGTCGCTATCAATGCAAGTTTACTAAAACTGAATAAATCAAATTCCTAAAATGACACAAAATAATATTTATAAAAAGTTGTTGCCAATAGCCATAGTGCTATTGGTAACGAACTCACTTTTTGCACAAAAGGTAGTCCGTTACGACCTGTATGTAAAAGATACCCTTGTCAATTTTTCAGGCAAAGAAAGGCGGGCAATTGCTGTAAATGGACAAATACCAATGCCAACACTTACTTTCACAAAAGGTGATACAGCAGAAATTTATGTACATAACCAACTCAAAGAAAGCACCTCTTTACATTGGCATGGCTTGTTTTTGCCCAACAAGGAAGATGGCGTTCCTTTTCTGACACAAATGCCCATTGAACCAGGCACAACACACAAATATACCTTCCCAATAATCCAGCATGGTACGCATTGGTATCACAGCCACAGTGGACTTCAAGAACAAATAGGAATGTATGGCTCCATGATATTGAAAAAACGGGATGACGACCCGACATTCAGAAAAGACATTGACGATTTGCCGACGATCCCCATTATTTTAAGCGAATGGACAGACTACAAACCCGAAAACGTACACCGAATGTTGCACAATGCTTCCGATTGGTTTGCTATCAAAAAGGGAACAACCCAAAGTTATTCCGAAGCCATACGAGAAGGTCATTTTAAAACCAAACTCACCAACGAATGGAAACGAATGTTGGCAATGGATGTAAGCGATATTTATTACGATAAATTTCTAATAAACGGCAACAATGAAAGCCAACTATCCCAATTCAAAGCAGGGGATAGCGTACGGTTGCAAATCTCAAATGGTGGTGCGTCCTCCTATTTTTGGCTAACCTATGCAGGCGGCAAAATGACCGTCATAGCCAATGACGGCAACGATGTAGATCCTGTGGAAGTCGACAGGTTGATTATTGGCGTGTCGGAAACCTATGATGTCATCGTGACCATTCCCGCTGAAAATACTTCCTATGAGTTTCTTGCCACAGCAGAGGACAGAACCAAATCCGCTTCCATTTACATCGGCTCAGGCATCAAACAATTGGTCAGTCCATTGCCCAAACTGAAATATTTTGAAGGCATGAAGATGATGAACGGTATGATGAAGATGAATGGCGATATGAACGATATGGGAATGAATATGAGCCTTCAGCAAATGGATATGAACACGGTCATGTATCCCGAAATTTCAGGTGAGAAGAAACCCATGAAAATGGATGAAATGCCAGAAATGGAGATGGAGAATATGGACCATTCCAAACACGGTTCAGGTAATTCGGATATTGTAACCCTCAATTATGCGATGTTAAAATCACCAACCATTACCACTTTGCCAAAAGATGCACCAATCAGGGAATTAAGGTTTGAATTAACCGGAAATATGAACCGCTATGTATGGAGTATGGACAATAAGGTGCTTGCGGAATCCGATAAAATTTTGATAAAGAAAGGAGAGATTGTAAGAATCACAATGTTCAACAACTCCATGATGCGTCACCCAATGCACTTGCACGGACATGATTTTAGGGTAATCAACGGGAAAGGGGAGTACGCTCCGCTCAAAAACGTAATGGATATCATGCCAATGGAAACCAACGTAATTGAGTTTGAAGCCAATGTAGAAGGCGACTGGTTTTTTCATTGTCATATTCTCTATCACATGATGGCAGGAATGAACCGGGTTTTCAGTTACGAAGAGCAAGAACCCAATCCATTGTTACCCGATAAAAAATGGGCTTACAAAAAATTACAAAGCGAAAGCAATCAACTTCATTTTATGGTGCAAAATGACTTTGCCACCAATGGAAATGACGGTATGGCAATGGTACAGAATACGCGTTGGAGTTTTGGTACTGAATGGCGTTTAGGGTACAACGATATGCACGGATACGAATCAGAAACCCACATAGGAAGATACATAGGCAAGATGCAATGGCTAATGCCTTTTGTTGGGTTTGATTGGCGGTATAGAAAGTTAGGACGCAATGAAATTGAAAAAAATCTATTCGGACAGAAAAGCACCAAAGACAAACGGACACAATTTAGTGTAGGTGTTGCATACACATTACCAATGCTCGTTATTCTGCAAACCGAAGTGTACCACGATGGGAATGTCAGAATTCAATTGAGGCGGGAGGACATCCCAATAACCAAAAGAATAAGAGCTGGCTTTATGGTCAATACGGACAAAGAATATATGGTAGGCCTGAATTATATTGCGGGTAAAAACTTTGGTTTTAGAACACATTATGACAGTGATATGGGATTTGGAGTAGGGTTGACATTGAATTATTAAAGCTTAACAGTTGCATGCAAATTGCCAATTAAAGACTTATCCATTGAAGATCCGAAATGGAACTTCCTGATGCGTCTGAAAAACAAGCAGATAAAGCAACATTCTATTATCGGTATCAGACAGCAAAATCGGTAATGAACAATTGAAAATTGATGGTGAGAAATTTTTTTAGTAGGGGAATCGTCTTGGTTATGTTCCCTAGGGAATTCAGTGCCAAATCACCTTCCTTGATACGGGAACAGTTTTGAATTTCCCGATCACTCATCAGGTGGATATTCCGGACTATATTGACCCTTCTAAAAATAGGTTGGGTTTTACAATCTATTAAGCTAACAGTTTTACATTTTTTCATGAGATTTTCTCCTTTTCGTTCCTTTCTGTGGGAGATTTGGATCAGTCTGTCAAGTATTTCATTTGAGATGGCATCCTCCCAGATGAGATCGTGCCAACTCGTAACGTGCAAGCGGCTCACTTTGAATCGTTGGGTTTTCAATTTCGTGTTGTAGGGATGCATATCAGTTCAGGGAATGAAGAGGGTTATGAGGATAGAGGAGGTTTAGGACTTCTTTCACTTTCCTTCCATGGATACAGCTCAATAAGCATCGAAATTGACACTTTTTGTTAGGCTTGAATGAGGATGTAAATTCGGTTTTAGCTTTGAACTTTGTTGGTGGTTCTCGGTTTTGTAAAACCAATCCTACCAAGAAGATGAAAACCAAAATCTGCGCCTTATGTCAAAAAGAAGAGACCACACTTTATAGAGTGCAAGTAACAAAAGGCAAAATCTGGATTTTTATCTGTACCGATTGCTGCAATAAGGTAAAAGGTGAATCAAATTACCGTTATGGTGGCACCTGGAAGGGTGAACGGCATTAAAAGGGTTTCCAAAATGTATGCTTGGGTATTGGGGTAATCGGCTATATGACGCCAAAAAATACATGAAGTTCAACCAATGGAAGGCCAAGTGTGTTACGAATCCAAGCCAAAAAAAGGACCAACCGAAAAGATCTAATCCTATCCAAATGCCAAAAAGAACGTCAATCAACGATGTGAAAAAACTGGAATACCTCAATGATTTAGAACAGATTGTTAGAGACAAACGCAATGACAAGAGGGCCGATGCGAATAAGGAACGCCGCAATAGGCATTATGTCAAAGTGTTGATAAAGCATCAGTTGAATCACAATGCTGACGAAACGCAGCATGAAGATTAGACTTCAATTTCATTTATTGGTGTTTTACGTAATATTTTAGGTTTAAGGAAGAAAGATTTAGATTTGTTGCCACCGAAATCGATCCCGTATCACTGTTTGCATTCCGATTGGAATGCTAGCTTGATTTGCCCCAATGGATTAATCATTAAACGAATCTCCCCTCATAAATCAAGCCATTCCACCTACTGGTCCACGTTTCTCCCCAAGCCCAAATTCAAATGCGCAGGTAAAACCTCGAAGGGATAAATGGAATTTTCTGAGTCCAAGAATTGGGGAAGGGTTTCTTTCAAGGTTTTGAGGGTACCTTTTTCCTGCCTTATCCTGGTCTAAAAAGAGATCCACATGCTTATTTTTTGGTATCAGAATCGACTCGGTTACGTTTATCATGGAATTCAGGACGAGTAATTTTCTTGATAAGGTTGCTGTTTTGGATTCCCTCATCCTCATCAAATTAAAAGATTATACGCCTTTCCATTTTCTTGATGAAAAAAATGGATTAATGGTTTTTGAATAACCACATCGGGATGAGGGAATCCCCTGAAATGGATTAATTTGGGTGTTCTTTGAGATTTTGTATGAAACAAACCAAGGCAGTCACCTGTCGGGAAAAGGTATGCCCATAAACAATCACCAAACATGAAAAAACAGATCAAACACAACAAAAAAAGAAAATTCCCAAGGAATTTACAGTCATCTTCGTCCAAAACTAGGGCAAATGAATACCCATAATCCGGGAGGTTCCATCCAACTTTGTTTGATATGCAATTTTGGATTATCGAATAAAATAGTTATTTTTTACCTGAATTGCGTTTAAACCACTTTGTATTGTAGGGAGTAGATCATCACCTTGGAAAAAAAATGAATACGCACGCTGATAAACCACAGAAAAATAAGTGCCAGTCGGCTCCTGTTGCTAAACGACAGATGCAGAGCAGTAGTGAATCTCCTTTTCAATTTGTGGACAACAGACTTGAGGCTGTTGCACAAAGAAAGCTGCAAGAGATGGCCAAGAATAGTCCGAGAGCAATGCAGTTGAAAGCCTTTCAGGACATGCCTAACCATAGTCAACATACAAAACAAGCTGCTCAATTCCGGGCTGTGGCGGACAATCATGTTGCCCAACCCATCCAAAAACAAGGATTAGAAGAAGAAGGGCTTTTACAGGGTAAATTTGAATCTATCCAAAAGAAACAGAACAAAACAGGTTTGCCTGATCATTTAAAAACAGGGTTGGAAAACCTTTCAGGGATGTCATTGGATGATGTAAAGGTACATCGAAATTCTGCCAAACCTGCTCAGCTGCAAGCACATGCTTATGCAAAAGGAACAGCTATTCATTTGGGGCCAGGTCAAGAAAAGCACCTGCCCCATGAGGCCTGGCATGTGGTACAGCAAAAGCAGGGTAGGGTAAAGCCCACCCTGCAAATGAAGGGTAAGGTGAATATCAATGATGATGCAGGTTTGGAAAAAGAGGCTGATATCATGGGAAAGCAGGCATTGGATTCGAATCAAAAAACCAAGGCAGATATCAACAATAATTCCCTTGACAGGATTCCAATAAAGCAAATGGCCACAGTACAAAGGACGGAAGCCGCTGCGATAGCCCTTGCGCAAGTCTATGATCCAACGATAGTCAATTGGGCAAATGTCATTACGGCAAGAGGGCCAGGAGGAGTTGGCGTTCCCCCTACGGTCATCGATCTGCATTGGCCAGCAATCATCGCAGCCTATGTTGCGCCTCCTGCGGGAGGAAGGAACGCTGCTGCTTTAATTGCAGAATCCAACGCCCTGATTGCAACAGGTGATTGGGCAGTCCTTCAAAGAATCAAAGAAGCCAGTGAATTACTGGAACGTTTGCAAGAAGAGAAGCAAACCAAGCAAAACTTACTTAGATCCCAAAATCCAGATGGCAGTATGGCATTGGCACCTCTTATGATGCATGCCACTGCCGCCGAAATCCCTCCGATAGAGCTGGCAATAAACAATTTACAGGTTCATTTTATGATGCCCACCAGAACGGAAGAAGCAGGCGGCCCTGTAGGAAAGGGAGGGCTATTTAGCTCTGCCAAGAAAGCGACCGTTCTCGGTTTTGAAGGAGGAACAAACTTAGAATTGCATAACAGGATTAATCCTGAAACTAAAAAAGAACAAGGGCTGGGTAAGGGTGGATTTGGATACGGAAAATTTGGAAAGGTTGGCGACCAAACCAAATTTGTCAAGAAAATACGCCTGCGAACAGAAAAAAATGTGGCCGCAAGCCCTGCAAGGGTTGGCGCAATTGATGACCCATATGCCCTTCCTGCTGACTTAGCTTCAGAAATGGCGCCAGGTTTGACCGGAGAATTAAGTGGAATAAGGAGAGAGGCCACACTGACCAGACAAGGAGGCGTCCTTGACCACCCAAATATAGTTGCAACAGAAGCCGCAGGAATAAGACCGGGGAAAGACGGAAAACTCAAAGCCTACATGGTTCAGGAAAAAATGGAAGGGGATGTTTCGGGAATAATAAAAGCTGGAAAAATCCCGAGGGCATCGGTAATCAATCTTATTAGGGGTACTCTAAATGCAGTCGTCCATATGCATGCGAACAATTATCTACATCGAGATATAAAGCCTGATAATATTATGATTGACAGTACGGGAGCACCCAAACTTATAGATTTTGGCACAGCAGCGCTTATGGTTGGAGGAGTATTCAACTCTCCCACAGCGGAAGGTACCAGAGAATTTATGCACCCCGATACCCAAGTCGCTCCCGCACCTCCGGGTGGATATGACTATCGTGTTTCAACAGATATCCAAGCATTAAAACTAACATTTCTGAAGCTTGTCGGCCAATCACCGGAATCTGTCGATATTGGAGGTTGGGTTGCTGGAATAGATGTTGACAATTCCACCACAGCAGCATTGCTGGCAGGATTTAACTTTGCCTAAAGAGCATCTGTTCGGCCTATAAGCGTTGAGCGATAGATATTTATATAAGGAAAGATGTATGATGTGAATGCGTTGAAATAGAACAAGAATAAAGTCTATTCCAAAGATTAAACGCCATAAAAATGGACTTTTATTCGGATCGTTGGTGGTAAGAGGGTAAAAAAATTGTCTTAAATAAGATTATTCAAAAGACAAGAAAATAATTGAAAAGTCTGCAACACTTGATGGAGCACAAACAGATATGTGTTAAGCTATGCTTTTGGCTCATTGGGTTTAATAACTTAAGGATTAATGTGGTTATAATCTGCATTATTTTCTTATAATTATTCACCTAAACAAACCATTTAGAAACTTTTAATTGGCGGAATCTTAATTAGTCCTGTTTTGAATATTTTAGAAAAAATTATGGATTTGAAAGGAAATAGACTGAACAATCACTTTAAGAATTTGGCCATGGAAAACTCAACTATGGGTGATAATGTGAATCCATTGGCATGTAGCTTATCCATTTAAAATCCAAAAGGGTTTTTCAAGTGATGTGGATTTGCAACAATAAAATGGACAAATATATTTAGCCCATTGATTTATTGATTCCCGTCGCCTGCCGTGGGCTCCTCAAATTGTTAGTGCGACTTGAAATAAAATCACCCTGACAATTTCGAGGTCAGACCTTTTTGATTTCCTTATGCAGCATTTTTTTGTTGATTTTTCTAAATTGTTCCAGTGAAAGATATCCTAGGGAAGAGTGTCTCCGGATTCTGTTGTACCATATTTTAATAAATTCAAACAGCTCCTGTTTTGCTTCCTTTACCGATTTGTACTTCCTCTATCCTGTTTCTGATTTCAGGATTTTGAAGAAGTTTTCCGCCACCGCACTGTCCCAACAGTTCCCTTTTCTGCTCATACTTTGAGTAACTTTTTTTGGATCCAGTCCATCTCTGAACTCACTTTCAAACATTCTTTCCAACGTTCAAGAAAATATTTATACCTTTTAGGGTATACTTTAGATGTATCACCAAAATTTATACCCGTAAAGGTATATTAAATTTTTTATTTCTGTTAAATATACCCTATCAGGTATATATTTGTATATTTACCTTAATTAACACCCGAAGGGGTATAGGATATGGGATTGGCCAAGTTTGTCAAGGAAAAAAGAAATGCAGTGAAGCTGACCCAGCCTGAATTGGCGAGTAAAGCGGGGGTGGGCCTTCGGTTTCTCAGAGATCTGGAGCAGGGTAAGGAAACACTGAAAATGGATAAAGTGAACCAGGTATTGTCGATGTTTGGATATGAACTTGGACCAGTACCCAAATCTGAGCAAAACCATGATAAGTAGTAGAATTGCGGATGTCTATATGCATGAGTTTTTGGCGGGGAATCTGGTACAGAACGATACGGGATACCAGTTTACCTATATACAGGAATATCTCCATAGGGAAGGGGTAGCGCCAGTTAGCCTTACGCTGCCCTTACAATCTGCGCCTTACCACTCACTTACAATGTTCCCGTTTTTCGACGGTTTGATACCGGAAGGATGGCTGCTTGATATCGCAGAGAAAAATTGGAAACTGGATTCCCGGGACCGTATGGGCCTTTTGCTGTTGTGCTGTAAAGATACCATTGGAGCGGTCAGTGTCATCCACCAAAATGAAAACCCTGATGGTCAATAAATGTCTGTACTGTTACCAGACTTTGGTAGAATCTGAAATTGATTTTCATCCCAGATGCAGCAGAAAGATTTTTGGAACGGCTATAGCTCCTGAGCTTCCTTACAGTGAGCAGGAGTTGGAGCCTTTGGCAAGAACTGTAATTGAAAACCATACGGCTTTGACCGGAGTTCAACCCAAGTTGTCTCTTCATATTTCCTCAGATAAAGATGGCCCAAAGCGTTTTACGATTGTAGGTTTATGGGGTGGCTATATTCTAAAACCTGCATCCACCATCTATCCACAGCTTCCAGAAGTAGAAGACCTGACCATGCACCTGGCCGAAATAGCGAAAATTAAGGTTGTACCCCATGCGCTTATCCGGATGCAATCGGGCAAGCTTGCCTACATCACCAAAAGGATTGACCGGACGAATAAAGGAAAGATACACATGGAAGATATGTGTCAACTGACACAACGGTTGACGGAGGACAAGTACAGAGGATCCTACGAACAAATAGCAAAAGCCATCCTTAACTATTCCAAAGCACCCGGTTTGGATCTGGTCAATTTTTATGAACAGGTCCTGTTCTGTTTCCTCACCGGCAATGCTGATATGCATCTCAAGAATTTCTCCCTGATTTACCAACCTGGTCTAGGACCTGTACTCAGCCCGGCCTATGATCTGCTCAATACGGCCATTGTCAACCCGGCGGACGAGGAGGAGCTTGCCCTCACGCTGAACGGGAAAAAAAACAGGATCCGAAAAAGTGATTTCAGATTAGCCTTTACCTCGGCTGGTCTGGATGAAAAACAACAAGAAAACATCTTCAATAAAATGATCAAATCCCAAAAATCTTGGCTGCAGATGATTCAAAACAGCTTTCTTTCACAGGAATTTAAAGAACGTTACACCATACAATTGAGTGAAAGGATAAAAATAATCTTGTAGGTTTGATCAAGCAAAACTTAGTTAAAACCCGCATTTACTGGAATTTAAATCCTAAAGTCCGGTTGGTTACTTCCCGATGCAAAACTTCCTGAAAATATTCTCCAACAGATCATCCGTGGTGATCTCGCCGGTGATTTCTCCCAGGAAGTGGAGTGATCTCCGGATGTCCATCGCCAGGAAATCATTGGTAATCTGGATCTCCAAACCTTGGAGGATGTCAAGCAGGGAATCCCTGGTTTTCATCAAGGAATCGTAATGACGGATATTGGTTACGATCGTGTTTCCGGTTCTGAATTTGTCCAGATTCACCAGTTCGAGCACACGGTCTTTTAGGGCTTCCAGATTCTCTTTTTGCCCTGCGGAAATAAAAATAGTGTCGGGATATTTTGTCTTTAAAGTGCTGATTAAATTGGGATTGCCTTTGTCCATCTTATTGGCAACTTTAACAAAAGGGACACCGAGATCCTCCAGCTTGGCAATGTCTGTTTCGATCTCTAACAGATCCGTGTCGGTCAGGTCAAAGAGGTACAGGATCAAAGAGGCAGACTTCATTTTTTCATGCGTGCGGCTCACCCCGATGGACTCGATGATGTCCGTCGTTTCCCGCAATCCGGCCGTGTCGATAAACCTGAAAATCACGCCACCAATGTTGATTTCATCCTCGATGAAATCACGGGTGGTGCCGGCAATTTCCGAGACGATGGCTTTTTCCTCGTTGAGCAAGGCATTGAGCAAGGTGGATTTTCCGGCATTGGGCTTTCCCGCGATCACCGTGGGTACCCCGTTTTTGATCACGTTGCCCAAGTCGAAACTTCCGATCAGCAGTTCCACCGCCCGAAGCAATTTCTCCACCAAAATGCGCAAGTCATCTCTGCTGGCAAACTCTACATCCTCTTCACCAAAATCCAGTTCCAATTCGATCATGCTGGCAAAATGGATCAGCTCAGCACGCAGCTTTTGGATTTCCCCACTGAACCCGCCACGCATCTGATGCATCGCTGCCTGATGGGAGGTCTCGGAATCGGAGTGGAT
The DNA here is from genome assembly GCF_030656585.1 of Rhodonellum sp. Classification (NCBI taxonomy): domain Bacteria; kingdom Pseudomonadati; phylum Bacteroidota; class Cytophagia; order Cytophagales; family Cytophagaceae; genus Rhodonellum; species Rhodonellum sp. The sequence goes on along the minus strand of NZ_JAUSPP010000029.1, from coordinate 9,785 downwards.
CAGGTCTGCGACGGCCTCTGCTTGGGCAAGGTCGAACTGTCCGTTCAGGAATGCCCTCTGGGTGAACTCACCGGGTTTGGCTGGCCTGGCGCCATTCCTGATCAATAATTTGATCACCTGGTTTACGATATAGGACGAACCATGCGTGGAGATTTCCACAACATTTTCCTTGGTGAAGGATTTGGGGGCAACAAAGAGGGAGACCAATACTTCGTCGATGATCTTGTCACCGTCCCGAATGGTTCCGAAATGGATGGTGTGGGAATCCTGCTTTTCAAGGTTCTTGCCTTTGAAAACTTTGTTCGTTAGCCGAAGGGCTTCTTTTCCTGAAAGTCGGATGACCGCGATGGCGCCAACCCCCTGCGGAGTGGCCAAGGCGACGATGGTGTCTGAATGCTCGTGAAGGGAAAAACTCATGTTTACTTGCTGAACTTTTGGACCAGATTATCCAGGCCTGTAAGGAAATCATCCGGCAGTCTGTAGCCGGGCATTTGGGTGATGTTTTCCATCACCGGATCCATGAGGATAAAGTTGGGAAAGGAGTTTACCCGAAAGGCGCGGGCCATGGTTTCTTCGGTGTATTCCCGGCCTTTGAAATTGAATTTTCGGCTGCTGTTTTCTGCATTGAGTTTTACAGGATAAAAGCTCTTGTTGATGTAGGCAATCACGGCAGGATTGGTGAAGGTTTCCTTGTCCATTTTTTTGCACCAGCCGCACCAATCGGTGTAGACATCCACCAAGATCATCCTGGGATTTTCAGCGGTTTTGGCCGCGGCTTCCTCGAAAGTCAGCCAGTTGATTTTGTCTTGTGCCTGAAGGGTAAGTGCGCCCAACAGGAGAGGTATAAAAAGGAAGGATATTTTTTTCATCGGATTTCTTGAATTACGAATTTCCATAAAGGAACGGCATTCTCCAAATCGAAGTTCGGGTAGCCGTCATTTTTTCAAAATCTTACTGCATGATCAAAATATTTGCAGCGACTTCTTTTGACATGAACAATGTCTTTTTGTTATCCACCATGATTTCGATGGAGCCATCGAATTCCACTTTTTCCAGGACCTTGATCCGTGCCCCGATATAGGCGCCGACCTTGTCCAGGTATTTGAGGAATGCCGAGCTGTTGTCCTTGACCGCGACGATCTGTCCGGTGTCAAGAATGGAGAGTTCGTTGAGGGGAAGTCGGGGGCGGGCGCGGACATCTCCGTACTCATCCGGGATGGGATCACCATGGGGATCGAACTTGGGAAACCCCAGGTATTCGTCCAGTCTTTGGATCAGGATTTTGGATTTGATGTGCTGTAATTCATCGGCAACGGCATTGACCTCGTCCCAGGAAAACTTCAATTTGTCCACCAAAAACACCTCCCAAAGATGGTGCTTTCGGATCGTCCTTAAAGCAAATTTTTTGCCTTCTTCGGTGATGTGAACGCCGTAATATTTCCGGTATTCGATCACTTCTTTTTCACCAAGTTTCCGCAGCATGTCACTGACGGAGGCGGGCTTGGTTTTCATTTCCGCAGCGATGTCGTTGGTGGAAACGCCCTTCTTTCCTTCCTCGGAAAGTTGGTAGATGGCCTTTAAATAATTCTCTTCTGCGTAGGTGAGGTTTGTCATACGGAATAGGGTTCGATACGCAAATATAGAGATTTAGACGATACTAAAAAATAGTTTTATATAGACTAAATCGCCTGTGGATAACTCGGTTTGGGATGTGGGAATGGTTTTAGAGTTGTCTAAAAAAATATTTAGTCAATAGTAATAAACCTGTTAAATACCTGTTATATAGTATTTTGTGTTTGTATTTGTGTCTTAAAAATAGCCCTTCAAGTAAAGGTTAAAAGGTTTCCGCTGTGAAAATGGGGGTTTCCATTTAAGGGCTTGAGTGGATAACTTTTTCACTTGACGTGGATAAGTTGCTTGTGTTCAAAAATGGGTTGTTGAAAGAGAATGGCTCTTCTGGGATCCCGAAATGGGGTCCTGCTTTTTATTTTCTGTTGCGCAAAAAATGTTGCTCAGCCGGAAGTCTTTGGAGAATGGCGGGCTTGGGGGTTCCTCTTTTTTCTGCTTGCCGGCTCTTTATATATCTCCCAAAACTGAGTTCAAGCAATCAGATTGCCTACTTGCCTTATCAGAAATAAAGCAGCCGGAAGATAAATGAAAGGAAAAAAATCACTGGGGTTTTAGGGGTGAAAAATGAAGCGGATTTAAACTGGATTGGATGACTCCCCAATTGGATTTTGCTCTTCGGAAAGTTTCCGGATGCGGTCCAAAAACTCAGGTTCCTGGCTTTTCCACAAGACGCTTTCCGGTACGGGAGAAGTAAAAAAATCCTGCTCCAACAGCGATGAAAACCGAGCGCCCGCATGCTCGAGATCCAAAAAATCGATGGACAGACCTGCCCGGAGGGGTTGGTAAATGTCCGCCCAAATCGCGTTTGGAGGCAGCAATACCGGAACACCCAAGGCCAGACTTTCATACAATTTGCTTGGGATTTTTGGGGCAATACTGGGCAGCAAATGATAGGGCATCACTGAGAAATCAGTCCCTTTGTAGCTTTCCAAAATGGTAGAATAGGGGAGTGGGGATTCCGAAATCCGACTTTCAATCGCTGGATTTCCTGCTGTTTTCTGTTTGATTTTTTTTAAATAGGAAGGCAAAGGAGCATGTCCAACAATTCTTAGTTTGGAATTTGGGAAGCCTTCCTGGATCTTTTGGAACCAAAGAATGCCTTCCAATGTCCCATAAACTTCCGTCAATGTTCCCGAAATCAAGAAGGTCAAGCCCTTGCCCGATTCAATTTTATAGCCCAATTTGGGGACGATTTGGCCATGGAATCGGTTCTCCAACACGGTGAAATTCCGGATGTTTTTCAGCTCTTCAGTATAGCATTTCTCGGCAAAAAAGTAATGGTCGACAAAGGGACTTGACACCGTTTCGATGGCTTTCACCAATCCGATGGAGACATGTTTTTTTAGTCCCTTTTGGCTCTTGTTGTGGGCAAGATTGAGGGAATAGTTTTCCTGCAGATCGTAGATGATTTTGTACCTCAGAAAGGGTTTCAGCAGGATAGCCGGCACCATCAATTCGTAGGTGGAAAGGATCAGTATTTGGGGTGTATCCCGCAGCAGGATCCCCATGAATTTGGCACCTATCAAAGCCCTTTTCCAGTGGGTTCTGAAATGACAAAAAAGTGGGATGAATTTTAAGTTTTCTTCATCTATTTCTTTTTTTGTTGAAAATCCTATGATGTTAATGCGGTATTTATTTGTTTCACGCAATGAAAGTCCCATACGGCAATACGCTCTGGGATCTTTAAGGGGTTTGAGGACGGAAGCGATGGCAATCTTAATCTTCTCCATCAAGGGATTTTTGAACAAAGCGAAACTAAGAAAAAAAATGGATTTAAAAACGATCATCGAAAGTGCCTGGGACGACAGGGAGTTATTGAAGCAAAAAGAAGTGGTTATTGCCATCAAAACCGTCATCAGCGATTTGGATATGGGTGTCCTTAGGGTTGCCGAACCAACAGCATCCGGCGAATGGCTGGTGAACGATTGGATCAAGAAAGCCGTGATCATGTACTTCCCGATCCAGAAAATGCAGACCATTCAGGTGGGTCCATTTGAATTCCATGACAAGATGGCCCTCAAGACAAACTATGAAAAGAAAGGCGTAAGGGTGGTTCCACATGCCGTGGCTAGATATGGAGCCTACTTGGCCAATGGGGTGATCTTGATGCCTTCTTATGTCAATATAGGAGCCTATGTGGACAGTGGCACGATGGTTGATACCTGGGCGACGGTGGGCTCATGTGCACAGATAGGCAAAAACGTGCATTTAAGTGGTGGTGTGGGCATAGGAGGTGTGTTGGAACCTGTTCAGGCTGCTCCTGTGATCATTGAAGACGGCGCCTTTATTGGCTCCAGAGCCATCATCGTAGAAGGGGTGAGAATAGGCAAAGAGGCTGTCATCGGGGCAGGCGTTACGCTGACCGCAAGTTCCAAAATCATCGATGTGACCGGTTCTGAACCAGTGGAATACAAAGGGTATGTCCCGGAGCGGTCTGTAGTCATTCCCGGATCCATCACCAAAGTCTTCCCTGCAGGTGAATTTCAAGTACCCTGTGCTTTGATCATCGGTCAAAGAAAAGCCTCCACCGACCTGAAAACCTCCCTGAACAATGCCTTAAGGGAAAACAATGTTGCGGTTTAAGTTTAAATAGAACAAAAGAAAAATGGATTTTAAAAATTGGATTGCTGCTTTTTCAATGCTTTTGGTTGTTTCCTTCTCGGCATGTACCGGGGGAGGCGCTAAAGAGGGCGATAGTTACTTCGCGGATGGAAATTATGAAAAAGCCATAGGGGCTTATGATAAATTCCTTACCAATGATCCCAAAAACGTCAAAGTGCTCTACAATAGAGGAAGATCTTATGAGGAACTTGGGGATTTTGCCAATGCGGAGAAAGATTTCCTGAAAGCACTTGAATCGGATTCAAAAAATATTCAGGTATTGATGAGCTTGTCCAATGTGTACCAAAAGCAGAAGAACCACAGTGCGGCATTGCTTTATGCAGACTATGCTGTGGAAATACCGGGAGCTCCAGCAATGGCCTATTTCTTAAAGGGAAGGGCTTTGCATCAGTTGGGAAACACAGATGAAGCCCTCAGGGAATACTCTGCTGCCATTAAGATGGACAAGGATTTTGGACAGGCTTTCTATTACAGAGGTTTGTTGAAGATCGCCACCAAAAGCAAAAAATCAGGTTGTGAAGACCTCAATTTGGCGCTAAAAATGAATTTTGAAGCTGCCAAGGAAGTCATTGAAAAGTATTGCCAATAAAAAAATCTCCTTTCTCAGGTTTACGAAATAAAAAAAGTCCCTTTTGAGGGACTTTTTTTATGGGTTTCCATGTGATTTTAATTTGTGAAAGAGTTGTGAAAGGTGCTGGATTTCCTTTTCCGGTTCGTGGTCACAAAGGTGATCCGATTGAAGCCTTCCCGATCCTTGGCAGGTTCTACAGGCACTCACTTCCTTTTTGCTGCCATTGCAGGTGGGGCATTCCAGCCTGCCTTTGCCAGAGCACCTGTCGCATTCAAAATATTCGACGATGTTGAAGACATTTCTTTTGGTCACCATGCCGGATCCCACGCATCTGCTGCAGCCGATCACGCCCTTTGCTTTGCAATAATTGCATTCTTGTTCGATCTGCTTGGTTCCTTCGCAGGTGAAGCACTGCTGGTATCTATAGCCTCTCCGGTCGCAAAGTTGGCAAACCTTGATCTCGTTGAGCGGGTTTTCAAGTTTTTGTTCAAGTCTTTTAGCGGCATCGTAATTATCCCCCTTAAAACCATTGATTTCGAGATATTTGTTCAAAAAATTGGCACTGTTGTCAAACTGCTGAAGTTCAAAAAGGGTCTCTGCAAAATAATAGGGCATCTCGGAGGGGATAGGCAGATTGGAATCGATGATTTGCCTAAATAATCCATTGGCCTTATCGTATTCACCTTTTTCCATTTCCGACAAAGCCGTATTCATTAATCTGGAAGATCCTCCTAAAGTTGGCTGAACTTGGGCCATTCCAGTATTCAAATGTAGAATAAAAACCAATCCGAGGAGAAGCACTATTTTTTTATGGAAATTACTGGGGCTTATTGTACGCATTTTGACTTTTTATATTGAAGGCACAAATTAATCACGTTTGATCCATAAATCAAATTTCTTCCTTTTTGAACCACTTTTGATAACTTCAATAATGTTAAGTATTTCCTTTTTTATGTCAATAAAAATCTACTCGTTATTGGATTTTTTTCTTTAGCCAACAATAGCCTCTAGAGTTTTCCATATCTCTACGGATTCTTCTTTAGGTAAATGAAAATTGAAAACCTTTCAGGATTCTCGATCCTTACATTCCTGTTGAAGGATTAAAACCTCATAAGCATTTGATATAGAACAATTTGCTATTTTGACCAATTGAGAAATGTCAATAAAGCAAAAACGTTACTAAGGAAGAAATGTAAGCCTTGATTTTTTGGTTCCTTTTTCATCAAGGAAAAAGTGACAAAGAAAGAAAATTGCGATTAATGTCAACTACCTGCTTTGGCGAAAACCCTTCGGGATTCAATCTTTTTCTTTAGCCAAAAAGAAACAATCACGACATACCAATTCCCACGGGTTGCAACCCGTGGGAATTCAAGGTTAAAGCCCTTCAGGCTTCGTGATAATTGGTCGCCAAGGAAGGAAGGAGTGGTCTGTGGGGACACAGACCACGGTTAACCGGAAGGAAACGTTATCATCGTACCAAACTTCCGCCGGATGAAAGGACGGCCTATATATCTGCGGTTTTTGGCAGGCATCGGAGAGCGTGAAGAAAATGAGTTAGCTTACGAAGGTTCACCGAGTAAGATCCACTCATTTTTAGCTCGCAGAAGCCAGACAAAAATCAAATTGGAAGGGAATCAATAAAGTGAAGAATTCCCGTCCCAATTTGAAGAAGAGATATCAGCCTTGATTTTTTGGTTACTTTTTCATCAAGGAAAAAGTGACAAAGGAAAAAAATCACCACAAATAATAACCACCTGCTTTGGCGAAAAACCTTCGGGATTCAATCCTTTCCCTTTGCCAAAGACAAACAACCACGACATACCAATTCCCCCGGGTTGCAACCCCTGGCAAATCAAGGTTGAAGCCTGCCTCTGCCGGCTGACAGGCCCTTCAGGCTTCCCTTCACAATCCGATAGGACATTGATGCATTGCCAACTTCATCACCTTCGTTTTTCAGTAAATTAAGGAATGAAAACCCATCACGAATCCAAAAATTTAAAAATGAAGTAAGGAATCCCTTCAATTCCCCATTTCTTCCCTATATTTAATCCGTAATATGCATTTGGTTTCAAAAAAGGGGTTCATCTGCAAGAATATCAGACTCTTGGGAGACTAATTTCTGATAGCAATAGGGTGAAGTCAAAAATACGCAACACCTAATTGATTATCAGTCAATTACAACCTTTAATTGAGTTTGGAATGCATAACACGGGTTTAAAAAATGCTTGGCGCCTTTATCCTTATCTTCATTCTTTTCGGCGTCAGCCAGCCGATCCTCAACAGTATCCAGCAAAGGCATAAATTTGTCAAGGCTGGGTTTCTCAACCAAATGTATTGGTACCACATGCTTTTTGGGGGGATTTACTATTCCTATACCCTCGTGGCAAGGTCGGATTCTGTCAACTACTACAATAAAACGCTTAAATACTGGCCTACTTGGGGATCTGCCTTCAGTCCGGGAACGGATTTTATGGAATGGATGGCCTTTCCTTTTGTCCGCTACCTGAATTTCAACTATGAAATGACCATGTTCCTCTTTACATGGTTTGGTTTTTTGGGCTTTGTGTATTTCTATCTTTTCTTCAAAGAGAACCTTCGTTTCAATCCCAAGTTTGAGGGATACGATGCCATTACCATTTTCATGTTTTTGCCCAATATGCACTTTTGGACTGCTTCCTTGGGGAAAGGAGCGGTTATCTTTTGTGGGATCGGCTTCTTGGTTTATGGGCTTTCCTGGCCGGGAAAGAGGATCCCCCATTTGGCAATTGGGGGGCTGTTGACCTATATGGTTCGGCCCCATATCCTGTTTGCAATCGTGATCGGGATGGGGGTGGGCTTTATCCTGGGCAAGGAAAAGGTGCCTGCTTATCAGAAATACCTGACTGCCATTGGCGGGCTCGTGATCAGTATATTGGTCTATGATCAGTTGCTGACCTATTTGGGCTATGATCCGAACAATATCGTGGAGAGTTTTGAGGAAGAATCCGGATTGAATGCCCAGCGTCTTCAATCCGCAGGTTCCGGCGTCGATATGGGTTCCTACAGCTTACCCATGAAATTGTTTACCTTCTGGTTTCGTCCCTTGTTCGTGGATTCACCGAACCTGTTGGGAATTTTTGTTTCCATGGAAAACCTGCTCTATATCTACATGTTTAGCAGGGTCCTGAATAAGGATTTCATCAAATTCATCAAGGGAGCACCGGCCATGGTGAAGATGTCCGGAATCGTATTCATCTCGATCTCTATTTCCATGACTTTTGTGATGTCCAATCTGGGCATCATTATCCGCCAAAAAAGCCAGATCATGTACTTTATGCTCTTTGTGGTGATCGCCTTTATGGATTGGCAAAAAACCAACAAGATGCGCAAGCGGCTGGAGATCTACAACCGGATCGTGGAAGAAGAGCAACGCAACCGCGAGCTTTCCGAATCCAAATAATCTATCTTTTGATACCAGAACCTTCCTTCTTTGACTTTAAAACCTGAAAAGTTCAAAATTTAAAGAAAGAATGCATTGAAAAGTCAAGTTTACTATTAACATTGCATCAGGCTAATTACCCAATTGCCCAAAAAACCACCCCATTATGCATTCAGCGAACATTACCCACCTATGACTCCACCCGTATTCACCATCAGCCTGGACTTTGAGCTCCTTTGGGGGATATTTGACAAGGTGGGCAACAACGTCAATAAGGAATATTTCTTAAAAACCCGCAAGGTAATCCCCCAATTGCTGGAGCTTTTTGCCCAAAATGAAATCCAGGTTACCTGGGCGACGGTCGGGATGCTTTTTGCCGAAAATGAGGAGGAGTGGCACCACTATTCTCCCATTCACAAACCTTCCTACCGAAACAAAAACTATTCGGCGTATGAATGGAAAAAACAGCATGGTTTAGAACCTGACCTTCATTTTGCGCCAGACCTTATCAAAAGAATCCTGGAGACCCCGGGCCAAGAAATCGGAAGCCATACTTTTGCCCATTTTTATACCCTGATCAGGGGGCAGTCCCCGGACCAATTTCGGATGGACTTGCAGGCTGCCCAAAAAATTGCCGGGGAGAAATTCGGCATTCAACTCAAATCTTTGGTTTTTCCAAGAAATCATCTCAATCACCAATATTTGGCGATTTGCGGAGAAGAGGGATTTGATCAGGTGCGGGGAAATCCTAAAAACTGGTTTTGGCAAGAAACCCAACACGGGAGTTTGTTGAAACGACTGAGTCGGACAGCGGACTGTTTCGTGCCCATGGGAAGCCAGACTTCCTATCCCTGGGAGGAAGTGGAGAAGGAAGGGGAATTAGAACCTTGGATGATGCCAGCTTCCCGATTGCTCAGACCCTATTATGGATCCAACAACCTGATCAATACATTGAGGTTGAACCGGATATTCCAAGAGATGACCCATGCAGCCAAGCACGGGCAAATTTACCACCTCTGGTGGCATCCCCATAATTTCGGTCATTATCCCGAAGACTCCATGCGGGAACTATCCAAAATCCTCCAGCATTTCCACAAACTGAAATCCCAATATGGCATGCTTTCCCTTTCCATGAAAGAATTGGGAACACTAAATACTGTCCACTCACAGCAAACCGAAATAATCCCCAGTCAAAAAACCGAGATTATTTCAGTAAAATAGCAGGACTTCAATCGAAAAAACGCAAAGCAACAGAAGGAATCCTATTTCCCAATCTTGGACAGTTTTTCATTATTCAAGCCCTTCAGGCTTGGTAAACCATATGAACCATTTTTCCAGCGCATTGTATACGGGGCTAACCAAATTCATTCCCTTCAGGCTTGGCGGATATTGGACGGCAAGGAGTGGTCTGTGGGGAGAGAGGCCATGGGTGTGGAATTACCACTAAACTTCCCTCGGACGTGGGGAGGAGGAAATTGGACCGAGCCGGCGTGGGCCAAGGGCGGAGGAGGATTCCAATTTCTTGGCCTTTTGGTTACTTTTGGG
>NZ_JAUSPP010000016.1:0-77183 GCF_030656585.1 Rhodonellum sp. | reverse complement strand
CTGTAACTTGTATTTTCCCGGTTTGTGCTCCAAAACATAAAATATCTACCTTATCCAAAACAGGATTCGGGATGGCTGTCACTTTTATGTCGGCCCTTGAACTGACTGTACAGATCAGTGGATCCGAAATCTCCAAATAATAAATAAAGTCACCGACAGGCAGGTTGTAAACAGTCAATACTCCAGTTGCATCATTGATTCCGAACATCGGACCGGTTTCGCCAGCTACATAATTGTCTTCAATCAGTTCAGTAAGTGCCGCGTCCCTAAACCATTTTTTGGTAGGATTCACGCCACCGGAAATGGTCAGATCTGGGGTCAGTATGGCAGATTCGCCTTCGCAGATGATTGAATTTAAATTATTAGACTGAACGGTAAGAATATTGTCATCGACCAAGGAAAAGGCATTCACTTTTGTAAACACGCAATCATTGGCATCGGTAATAACGATGTCATAATTCCCCAGTGCAAGATCAATGACTGTATAAACCCCAACGGTTTCGGAGAAATTAAAGGTGCTGAGCGGCTGATTGTTAATCGTAATGGTATAGTCTTTTACGCCGCCGGCTACTGAGAATTTAATTATTCCGTCGTTGCTGCCGCAGGTTGGGTCTGTTTTTTCTATTGCGGTAAAAATAAATTCCTCAGGTTGAGAAATAATAATAGTTTGATCGCTAGAACAATCCGTTCCTACTTGCGTGATTTCGATTTCATAAGTCCCCGCAGGATAACCCCTGGTTTCCATTTCGGCTTGCGTGATGGGGGTTTCTCCGTTGATGCTGTAGCGGAAATCCGGATCGCTGTTATCCGTCACTTGAATTTTCCCAGTTTGTGCTCCAAAGCAAAGGATATCTACCTTACTTAAAACTGGGTTGGGTGCTGCATTCACAGTGACATTGACCGATTTCAACTCATCTGTACAAACCACTTTCAGGTAATAAGTATAAACCCCAGCCGGCAGACCTTCAATCAAGAGTGCGTAATCTCCGTCTACTGTATAGTTAACCTGAGGAAAGGTGCCATCTGGTCCATTCTGGATCAAAACAGTTCCTGCAGCATCTTTGTACCAAATCAAATCTGTTGACGAAGCGCCAGAAACCGTTTGGGCGGGTGTAAGCAAGACATCAGGACCTTCACAGATCACCTGGTCGACCAAGACCAAATCAGGCAACGGTTGCTGTGGTACGATAAATTCAAAAATCTCCACACAACCTTTTTCATCAGTCACGACCAAAAAATAGGTGCCAGGAGAAAGGTTTTCCACTGGGGAAAGGGCAGTCCCCACGACCGTACCTGTGGTAGCGTTGTCTTTTCTCCACTCCACCGTAAAATCTCCCCATCCACCGATCACATTTACATTTTGGATGATACCATTGGCTTGACCGCAGGTGGCTCCGATAATCACAACATCATCTTCAAGCGTGATGGGTTCTGTTGGACCAAAAATTTCAATGATTTCTTGATAAGTACATCCGTTTTCAGATCGTACCGCAAGGATATGCGTTCCTATTGCTGTGTTTTCAAAAACATTACTGCTTTGGTATAGACCATTGTCAAGGCTATATTCGATGAGTCCTTCCCCACCGGAAGCATTGACAGTGACGGTTACTCCCTCTCCGAAGCAAACTGCATCGGGCACATCCACAGCTACAATCAATGGCGGTGAAGCGGTGACATTCACTTCTTCAATAATGGGACAGTATAGGTTTCCACTAACCTCCAGGAAATAGGTTCTTTCGGAACCGTTTTTAATACCGGTCACAACAAGATTTTCCCCAACCAACTGATAAGAGACACCTGCATCTGATGGATCCGCTCCTGCTGCAACCTGATTTTGTCCAAGGGCATCATAGAACCATGTCACCGTTCGCGGATTGCCACTGGTATTGATAATCGGTTGGAAGGTGGCAATATCCCCCTCGCAGATTTCCAAATCATCAAGTACAAGCCCAATGGGCAGTTTGGGATCATTTGTCAGCGTGAAAGAATCGGCGATTGGGCAAAAGTTCGCATCGGTCAAAGTAAATGCATAAGCACCTGGAGCAAGACCGCTTTTACTGTAAGTACTTTCGTCAAAATTAGAGATAGTCTCCAAAACCGTAGCCCCTAGTGAAAGAACCAATGTAAAAGGTGCCGTTCCTCCCTGTAAGTCGATGGAATAGGAACCGTTATTGTCCCCACAACTTGGTTGGCCAAGGGTTTGGTTGGATAAAACCAATGGAAGAGGTTCTTCGATAACTAAAGTGACAGTTCCTCCACAATTGGTATCCACATGCCTGAAGCCTATTTCATAAGTTCCTGCAACGAAAGTCAATAATTCCAAAGCAGTCTGACTGATCGCAGTGGCACCATTGACACTGTACTCCAATTTTGGATCCACACCTGCCGTCAGGAATATCTTTCCGGTTTGTTCTCCGTTGCACAGAATGTCTGTTTTGTCAAATTCGGGAACTGGAATTGCAAAGATCGTTACCTCCACAGGTTCCAGGATTGGGCAATAAAGATCGCCACTTACTTCAACGAAGTAGGTTCTGTTTCCTCCATTTTTTAATCCTGTAACGAGGAGATTTTCCCCATCAAGCGCATAAGAAACACCCGCAACCGAAGGATCAACACCAGCGAAAATCTGATCCTGTCCGAGCGCATCGTAAAACCATTTTACCGTTCGCGGATTGCTACTGGTATTGATAATCGGTTGGAAGGTGGCAATATCCCCCTCGCAGATTTCCAAATCATCAAGTACAAGCCCAATGGGCAGTTTGGGATCATTGACTAAGGTAAAGGAGTCGGTGATCGAACAATCTTCCGCATCGGTTACGGTAAAGACGTAATCTCCTGGGGCTAGGCCAGATTTGCTGTAATTGCTTCCGGAAAAATTCGGGATGGTTTCCAAAGGAGTTCCGCCAAGTGAAAGTACCAGGGTAAAAGGCGCTGTTCCCCCTTGGAAATCAATGGCATAGGAACCAGTATTTTCACCACAACTGGGTTGATCGATCACCTGACCTTGTAGCACCAATGGATCCGGTTGGCTAATATCGATAGTGTCAAGGGTAATTTCGCAATTTGTAACCGTGTTGGTGACGGTGATGGCGTAGGATCCTGCAGGTAATCCCGTAAAATCACCAGAAGTATTGGTTGCATTGCTTGGACCAACCAACGAAAAATTAAAAGTCCCCGTGAGCGTATTGGCCAATGAAATGCTTCCATTGGCATCACCAAAACACGAGACATTGACCACTTCAAATTCAGGATCCGGCAAAGGATTCACTTTGATTTTTGTATCCAGCGGAACTTGGTTACAGGTGTTTTCTCCGGAAATCCGAACTTGATAGGCGTATTCTGTAGCGCTGGCAGGCAATCCGGAAATAGTGAGTCTTTTACCATTGTTATCAATGGTGGCGACTCCCCCATCGACGGTTTGTCCAGTAACAATTGGCGTAAATACACCCCCCGCCACTTTTCCCCACTCGTAGGAGGGAACCGCAATGGCCACCCCTGTATTGGTCATGTCCACATCGAAAACAGCTTCTTCCCCGAAACAAATGGCTGCTGCATCCTGAATACTGAAAATCGGATCTTCTTGGGTAATCAAGGAAAAGTTTTGAGGAATGGTACAACCCTTTGAATCAGTGGCGGTCAAAACATAATCACCCCCATCCAATCCATTGATTACGTTTTTCCCATCTATTTCTTCTATCACAAAACCGGTAACAGCAGTTCCGTTTTTGGTAAGTGTATAAGTATAAAATGGAAAGGTAATGGTAGGATTTCCTCCCTGAATATCCCATGAAATGGCTCCGGTAGTCGGTGCACACAAAGGTTCTGTTTGGCTTGGATTCGAGAATTCAAAAAGATCAGGTTCGCCTATGGTAAACTGAAAATCCGCAAGACAGGCCGCTGGCGGGTTTAGGGATGCTTTAACAGTTACATTGTAAATACCGGCAGAAAAAGTCCGAGCCAAAAGTTGGGCGCTCGTGATAAATGTAGCCCCATTGTCCAAACTATAGGAAATATAAGGCTGATCGCCAAGAATTGCAGTAATAACACCGGTGTCCCCGCCAAAACATTTCACCTCGTCCACCTCAAAAAGAATGGTAGGGCTTGGATCCACAGTGACCAAAACCTCCTGGGGTGTTCGATTGGAGCATTCATCCACCAAATAAAATTTGTAAGCAGTTGCTGAGGCAGGCAGATTATCGATCTGAAGACTGAAATCTGGACCAATGGAATAAGTTGCAAGTCCTATTGTACCATCTGTAATCAAAGTGCCATTTGGAGTATCTTTGTACCATTTGACGACTGCATTGTCGACGGATCCTGCGGTAGCGTTGATCACTTCGATAAATATCCCAGCCAAGTCCCCTTCACAAATGGCCTCTGGAGGATCCACCACAAACACCGGCCTAGGAATTACAGGAATTGTAACTGGACCGTCATTAGTACATTCTGGAAAAGCATAATCTCCATTGCTGTCTGGGGGATTGATTATTGCGAATAAAGGTAAAACAGGATTGTCTCCGATACTGCTGTTGATAACGATTGTTTTGGTAAAACTTCCACCGGGAGCCACGATTTGTTCAATAGCAACATTGTCGATTATGGTTGTACCCAATGTAAATTCAATTCTAACCTCAGCCGGCATAACTTCATCACCTGCATTCGAAATAGTAAGTTCAACTTCTATCTGGTTATTTCCGGCATCCAAACACAAAAATTTTGCAGCAAGCAAATCCACCTTGGCATCCATGATGGGGATGCCTGAAGAGAAACAACCCGATTCAGTGAACAATGTTCTCTGAACTAGGAAACTATTGAAGGGTCTTCGATCAGCAATCAAACAACCCTCCGGGTCATATGAAGGGAAAAACATACCTTGCTCCAAACCATGGTCCTGCTGTGGAATTGGGATGCTTAGATCATCATTGACATTGAAACTGAAATAGGCGTACTGGTTCCATACACTTCTTGATGGCGCCCATGGGAATCCATTTGATTTAAAGACCACCAATTTTGCATCCGGTGTTCTTGGGTATCGATTACCAACATCGTATATATTATCTTGAGAATCCGTCACTAAAATATCTGCTTGTCCATCACCGCTCAAATCGGCAACGACTGCACCATCCCCAGCAGTAGATGCCCTCACAGGAATCGTGATAATATTATCCCCATTTCCCCCGATTATCCTTAATAAATTCTCATCTCGATACACCAATTCTTGTTTACCATCTTGATTGAAATCAAACATGGTAATTAGGGTGTGTCCAGATTCATCGTTTGTCACCAAAGCGGGCCATTTCTCCTGTAAAACAGGAGATCCATTGTAATACAGCATGTTCAGCCTCAGCGGGGATGTCACCCCTATTTCGGATTGGCCATTGCCGTCGATATCTCCAATAAATGCGAGTCCGGTATTGAGTGTCGCTTCGTGAAACGCCGGTGACACTTCAGCAGCATCCAAAAGATTTTTTGAGGCTATAAGATTAGCGGTACCTCCTTGAATCGTCCAAACATATACCAATCTTGAATTTGGTACATTTGGTTGCCTTGCCGTAGACACTACGATGTCCAATCGGTTATTGGTTTGATCGATATTGGCAATGGAAGTGAAACCATCTGGAGCTGCAAACCCATTGATATTCAATTGAATAGCATCGACCAGGTTAAAATTTTCATCAATTACATACACTGTGTTGCCACTTACAAGCTCCAAAGTATTGTTTCCCGGAACTACATCCGCTGCGACGGATACGGATTGTGATCCACCGTAAGTGTTTCCTCCCCCAGGCGTGGTAACCATAATGCCCTGACCAAGATTTCCACCATCAAAAACCTTATTGTTGCCTATATTTCCTCCAACATTTGATGTTGCAGGATTTAAAGAAAAAATCTCATTATAGACATACACACTTGGATATGGATTTGCTCCGGTCAAGTCAAAATTGGCAATCCCGGGAGCTGCTCCAGATCTATATTTGACTCCGGGAATAGAACTTTCTGGAACATTTGCACCATATTTTTGAGATGAAATCCACCTATAATTATTGAAATTTGTGCTTAAGTGATCATAGGCGATTAACCGACTTGTCAGTGGAAGTCGATCAACATATTCCGCATCTGTAGGCGCATTTGCCAAGGTAGAAGATGTTGCAACAATTACCAATGGATTGAGATAACCAGGGACTCTTGCAATCAAAAATGGACTTGGCCCTTCGAAATTTAAATCAGGGGTTTCGATTTCCATTTCTTTCACTAAACCACCCGCTCCATCGCCTCCATAAGTGTAGACAATAATATTTCTGGTAACGTACTGTCTTGGTGGATTACCGGTAATCCAATTCCATTCAGGAGTGGTTCCACCAACACCTGGATTTATGGCATTACTTCGCGTATGTTTTAAAATAAGCACCTCCGTTTTTCCATTACCCGGGATGAAGTCTCCGACTATAGGTGTGCCAAAAGTTACTACCGCATCATCAACTGTCCAAGCTGCCCTCCTAATCGTGAAGGGATTGGCATCATACTCTAACGGGAGTGTGCAATTGAACTCTCCAATAAGTTCCCTCCAAGTCCGTGCACCGGGGATGGTTTTGTCCGGGTTTGTTTGTGCGATAACATGGGTGTGCTGAAAGACAAAAAAAAGTAAAATAAAAGGGAGGAGTCGATTAAAATTCATCGTTGGTTGAGAGAGAATCCCTTAAAAGTAGGTCTAATTTCTTTTTTTACAAATAACGGTAGAAATTAATAAAATATCAGTATAAATCTCCCAAAAAGCAGGTTCTGGGTATAAAACCAAAGTTTAGGGCAAAATTGCATCCCTGAAAAACCATTCAAAACAAAGCCAATTTCATTTGATTCATATCGATTTTCGAAGAATCTAAATTTAAAACTATTTTATTTGTATTTTGAATATTTTAAATTGCTTTTTAATCCATTTCCCCCTTGGGGAATTTCAATTGGAATGGAAATTGTCTGTCTCTTTGGCAGTTCAAAAAAACGTTATAATTCATATAAATAAGTTTACTTTTGCAAACAGGTTGGTTGATTCCTGAAAAACCCTAGTTTTGAAGTCAGTTTTGGAACCAAACTATTTTCAATCCTCCATCAGATCACCCCTAATGTATTGATTTATTGCCTATCATGGGAAAACTTACCAATATCCATCAAGTTGAAATCATTGATCTTCCCAAATTTGAAGATCCCAGGGGAAACCTGTCCTTTATTGAGGAAGAATTGCATGTGCCTTTTAAGATCGAACGTACCTATTGGATTTACGACGTCCCTGGTGGACAAGTCAGGGGAAGCCATTCCTTCAAAGCGCAACAGGAATTGATCGTGGCCATCTCCGGAAGCTTTGATATCGTGGTCGACGACGGGAAGGAGCAGAAAACAATTTCCCTCAACAGATCCTACTATGGACTGTATGTTCCTTCGGGAATCTGGAGACAAATGGAAAATTTTTCCACCAACTCCCTCGCGATCGTTTTGAGTTCCACCAAATTCTCCGTGGAAGATTATATACGGGAATATGGGGACTTTTTAAAATACAAAGGATTATGAAGCATTACAGCGTATACGATTGCTCGATTGTTCCCCTGAACAAAATCCATAATCGGGCTGGAAACATTACCGTGGTAGAAGGGGAAACTTCTATTCCATTTGACATCAAAAGGGTCTATTATCTCTATGATATTCCCGGTGGGGAAGAGAGGGGCGGTCATGCGCACCATGGCCTATTTCAACTTATCGTGGCCGCTTCCGGCAGCTTCGAAGTCATGCTCAACGACGGACACAACAAGAAAATCGTGAGATTGAACCGGCCAGATTTCGGCCTTTTGGTAGTTCCGGGCATTTGGAGGGAATTGTTTGAATTTTCGTCCGGATCCGTTTGTTTGGTTTTGGCCTCCATGAAGTATTCAGAGGACGATTATATCAGGGATTATGAGGAGTTTAGGAAATTGAAGGGGTAGAGAGAGGGACGGAAGTGGGAGATGGAAGTGGGAAACGGGAGATGGGTTAGGATGGCTTAATTTTGGGGGCCGATTGTAGTGATAGTAGTAGTAGTAGTAGTAGTGCTTGAAAAATTCTTGAAGAAAAACGCTTTTAATTTATATGTCGGCAAATCAAACAATCAGTTTTTTAGATCTCAAAGCTATCAATGATAGTTTTGAACCGGAATTGTCTCAATCCATCAAACGCGTATTGGATGCTGGATGGTATCTTTTGGGAACTGAAACCAGTGCATTCGAAGCGGAATATGCGGCTTATACCGGCGCAAAACATTGTATCGGTGTCGCCAATGGATTGGATGCTTTGAGATTGATTCTCAAAGCTTATCTGGAAATGGGTTTCATGCAGGAAGGGGATGAAATCATCGTTCCCGCTAATACTTACATCGCCTCGCTTTTGGCCATCACAGACAACAGGCTAGTCCCAGTCTTGGTGGAACCGGATCTTCTTTCCTACAACATCGACACTTCGCGCATTGAAGAAAAGATCACCGATCGAACGAAAGCGATCATGATGGTTCATTTGTATGGCCAAAATGCTATGAATGATCAATTGCAGGAATTCGCGGATAAATACAATTTGAAGTTGATCGAGGACAATGCCCAAGCCATTGGAGCCTATTCCGGAACAAGACGGACCGGGAATTTGGGCGATGCTGCGGGACACAGTTTCTATCCTGGTAAAAATCTTGGCGCTTTGGGAGACGGTGGGGCGGTGACGACCAACGATGATGAACTGGCATCCGTGATTCGCGCATTGGCCAACTATGGTTCCAACAAAAAATATGTGAATACCTACCAGGGACTGAACTCCCGATTGGATGAAATCCAGGCTGCGGTTTTAAGAACCAAGCTGGTCCGAATGGACGAGGAAAACCAAAAAAGAAGGGAAGTGGCTGCTTATTATTTGGAAAACATTCAAAATCCTGAGGTTATTCTTCCCTTTATTGAAGGACCTGCACGCACCAATGATTCACATGTTTGGCATCTGTTTGTCATCCGGACAAGCAATAGAAACGCACTGCAAAATTACCTCAGCGAAAACGGAATACAGACGCTCATTCATTACCCGATTCCTCCACACAAGCAGGAGGCTTACAAGGATATGAATGCGATGCATCTTCCTATTACTGAAAAAATACATGAAGAAGTATTGAGTTTGCCGATCAGTCCGGTCCTTACTCAAAAAGAAGTTCAAAAAGTAGTGGAAATCATCAACAGCTTTTCGGTTTAACCGAGAAGCTGTTTGATCATTTCTACGGTTTTTACCAAATCAGATTTCTCCAAATTAGATCCACTTGGAAGGCACAAGCCGTCTTCAAATATTTTTTCAGAAACTCTTTTGGCTCCATAATAGGGATAATTCTCAAATACAGGTTGCAGGTGCATTGGTTTCCAAATCGGTCTGCTTTCAATATTTTCCTCTTCCAATGCCAGCCGAATGGTTTCCCTTGTTTTGCCATGGGTTTGGGAAGGATCCACGGTGATGGCAGAAAGCCATCTATTGGCATAATATCCTTCAAGTTCCGGCAGCATGCTGATCCCTGGAATCACTGTAAGTTCCTGCCTGTAAAAACTGAAATTCTCCCTTCTTTGTGCCACCCTTTCTGATAGCACCTCCAACTGTCCCAAGCCAATGGCAGCGGAGACATTGCTCAATCGGTAATTGTAACCGATATCCACGTGCTGGTAATGCGCTGCGGGAGTTCTGGCTTGTGTAGCCAAATATCGGGCCCGATCAATCCAATTCACTTCAGGTCCCAACAATGCCCCCCCTCCACTCGTGGTGATGATTTTATTGCCATTGAAGGAATAGACCCCAAATTCCCCAAAGGTACCACAGGCTTGTCCATTTAGATTTGACCCCAAAGCTTCTGCAGCATCTTCCACCACTGGGATACCATATCTGTTGGCAATCTCCATGATTTGGTCCATTTTGGCAGGCATGCCATACAGGTGAACCGGGATGATGGCCTTGGGTTTTTTTCCTTTTTTGGCATCCAAATTTAAATGGGCGGGAAAATCTTCCGCAACGGAACCGTCCATACATGCCTTTATCGCTTCTTCCAAAGCCTCTGGGCACATGTTCCAAGTATCTTCTTCGCTGTCCACGAACACCGGAACGGCCCCTTGGTAGCGGATGGGATTGGCAGAAGCGGCAAAAGTCAGGGATTGGCAGATGACATAATCACCAGGCTGCACATTCAGCATCACCAGGGCAAGGTGCAAAGCCGCCGTTCCCGAAGAAAGGGCTGCTACTGGAAATCCATTGGAAATTTTGCTCAGGTTGTTTTCGAATTGGGTCAAGTGTGGCCCAATGGGTGCAATCCAATTGGTATCAAAAGCTTCTTGAACGTACACAGATTCCTGTCCACCCATATGTGGGGAGGAAAGCCAAATTTTTGGAGGCATAATTATTTTTGACAATTAAATGTTTTGATTTGTTTTGATCACTTTTGCTGGATTTCCAACAACCGTGGCGCCATCTGGAACATCCTTGATGACTACTGCACCGGCCCCGATCACAGCCCATTTTCCAATGGTGATTCCCTGAATAACGGTGGCACCTGCTCCTACCCAAGCGCCTTCCTTTACGGTAACATTTCCGGATAAGGTGGCATTAGGTGAAATATGGACAAAATCCTCAATTTGACAATCGTGGTCAATGCTGCAAGCAGAATTGATAATGCAATGTTTGCCAATAAAGGAGCCGATTTGAATCGTAGCGTTGGCCATCACCACTGTTCCCTCGTCGATTGCTACCCCTTTCCACAAAAAAGCGGTGGGATGGATAATTTTAAGATAGGAAGTCTCAAGCCTCTCGGAAAGTTCTTTTCTGATTTGGTTGTCTCCAATCCCAATCAACAATTGGTTGTCGATAGTCAAGGAATCTTCGGTATGAAAAACAGACAAACCCGTAAACTGTTTGATTGATAGATTCTGATCAATAAAGCCGTCAGATTTTATTCCAAGATCTTCTAATATTGACCAGATCACTTTACCATGGCCACTTGCCCCGTAGATATACAGCATAAATTATTTGTTGCCTTTGAATTTTTCCATGGTGGCATGGGACGCAGCAGATACTCCCTCACTTTTGAAAACCTTGAAAACGGTAAGAAAAAGGATTTTTAAATCCAGCGCAAAACTTAAATTCTCCACATACCAGACATCCATTTCGAATCGTTCTTTCCAATTGACCAAATTTCGGCCATTGACCTGCGCCCAGCCCGTAATGCCGGGCATTACCTCATGTCTCCTTGCTTGAAATCCAGAATAAAGTTCCAAATATTCCACCAGAAGAGGTCTTGGTCCAATTAAACTCATATCCCCTTTGATCACATTGATCAATTGTGGAATCTCGTCCAGGGAGGTTTTACGGATAATATTCCCCACCGGTGTCAATCTTTTGTCATCAGAAAGAAGTTCACCATTTTGGTCTCTGGCATCGTTCATGGTTTTGAACTTGATCACATGAAAGATCTTCCCTTTGCGTCCTGGCCTTTTTTGGAAAAAGAAAGGTGAACCCGAATTGTTGATGGTCAACAAGATCAGTACGACCAAAAAAACAGGAGAAAGCAGCAGCACCATCAAAAAGGCAACCGTAAAATCGAACACATATTTAAGAAAATGCTTATACATCATGGTCTTCCATTCAAAACCTTTTCTTGGATCAAATGAAGGTATCTTGTGGAAAGGACTTCCCGATCAAAATTTTCCTTTACGAATTTCAATCCATTCTCCCCCTCGATTGCCAACCTCTCCGGATTGTTGAGATAGCCTAGAATGACCTCCCTGTAAGATTGGGCATTTTCCGGTATCACATAGGAACCTGCTTTTGCTTTTTCAATCAATTCCCTGGACACGCCATCAATGGCCATCAAAACGGGTTTTTTGCAGGAGAGATAATCAAAGGTTTTGTTGGAGTAAATGGTCTTGAAAGTATCCACGTTTTTCAAAACACTGGCTCCCATGTCTGAAGCCAGAATATATTTGAATATTTCAACCTTTGGAACCGGGTCGAAAAAGATGACATTTTTCAATTCCCTTCTTTCACATTCTTCGATCAAAAAGGGTTTCCTCATGCCCATTCCAATCAGGACAAACAGTACATTGGTTTCTTTCAACAATTCTGCAGCGTCAAAAAGTTGCTCCAAGTGATTGGCCACCCCATGGGCACCGACATAGGTAATCACAAAATTATCCTGCCAATTGAGTTCTTGTCTTAGACTTTCCGCATCAAAATTATGCAACAGTTCATCCGACATCCTGAAATCAGCCCCATTTGGGATCATGATCACTTTTTCGGAAGGAACGCCTTTTTCCAATATCAATTTATCCCTGAATGCGGGTGTCAATACATTGATCAGATTTGCTTTTTTGTAGATGAATCCTTCGAACCAAAATGCCATCTTGATGATTGGTCCATTTTGCAATACACCCGTATCGATTGCGGATTCAGGCCACAGATCCCGCACTTCGAAAACCAGTGGTATCCTTTTAAACCTACTGATGAGGTAGCCAGAAAATCCCACAAACAATGGAGGAGAGGTAACCAATACGACGTCATATTTTTCTTTTGCAAAGAACAAACCTGCGTAAAGAGAAGAAAACATGAAAGAAAGATATCCCCAGAGTCTTCCAATGAAATTGGAATTGTAGGATTCGGAGACATGGGTTCGGATCACGGTCACTTCACCCTGCTTCTTTTTTGAAATCCATCTTCCTTTGTATTCCTCTTTTTTGTTGGAGGCATTGTAATGGACCATTCCTGCAATTACGGTTACCTGATGTCCGTTATCTATCCATGTTTGTGCCATTTCATTGAATCTTGACCCACCTGGGTCGTTTTCTTCAAGGAAATATTGGTGTATTAAAATAATATTCATTTCTACTTTATTTGTAATATCGTTTTAAGAAAGTGGGTATTGCTGGAAAACGTGATCATTTTTTGTTTTTCATATTTCCCATAAGAAGAACTGTAATAAGACACCTCATTTAACATTTCCGCACTTTTTCCGGTCTTTTCCTTGGCCGCAATTTCATGGACTTCATTGCTCAAACCATGCCAATGTTGAAACATGACGGATTCAGGGGGTGCAAATCTTACTTCGTCCTCTATTTCCCAAGCCGGTTGACCTTTTTCCTTTGTTACTTTCCGTCTGTGGACAATTCCTTTTTTTAGATAGGCATAAGCTGTTATTTCTCCTTCAAACACATAGTTTTTTTCGGTTTCATAGAATTTTACCATTTTTCTTTGCGTCCAATAAAACCAGATAAATCTGGAACCTTTCAGCATTTGATCATGCCGGTTCAAGGTGACTGTATTGTGACCCAACGTACCTACAAAGTAACGAAGGATTTCTAAATTTGCGTTATATTTATACGAACCTGCATCTTTCAGTATATTATCGGTTTTCTCCCAAATATCCAAATGCAGATTATCCGCTTGTTGGGGTCGATCGCGGTGATTGCCACACCTCAAAAAAGTAAGGGTGCCTCCATCCCGGATCAAATAATACCCTCCAATCTCAAATGCGATCAAACCCTGTTTTTTCTCAATTTTCGGGAAGGAGTACAGGCATTCTGTTCTTGTGTTTTTGATCCAATTTTCCTCTTCCAAATCCCCTTGAGAATAAAGTTTTCCTTTGGTAATCATTCGGTAAAGGCAACTCAATTGTGGCCTATAATCCCTGTAATGCTGCTCGGAAAGGGGGAAGAATAGGGCTCCGTCATTGGCGCCATAATTGGGAAGCCAGCCATTTCCCTCATTTTGGCACTGAAAAAGAAAATTCACTGAAGCCAATGCCTTCTCATATACTTCTTTGGAAAAGGGTTTCTGATGGATTTCAGTGATTCCCAAGCCGAAACTCAAGAGTTGGACGACTACCCGATGGTAATTCATGCTGAACTGCAAAAATGTCCCGTCTTCATAAATTTGATAATTGATTTCCGTCTCAAACCATTCCCTCCCCTTTTGAGACCACAATTTGGTTTCGGGAATAAAGGGAAACAAGAGCTCCGAAACCGTCAGCATCAAGGTCTCCGTGATGGCGTGGTTGTTTCGGACGGCTATCCTTGAAAAATCAATGTGCTGATACACATGTTGCAGGGACCAATAGATGATCTGCTGTATTTTCCCCCATCTTTCCGCAGTTAACTCTGGTGAATCCTTGTAGAAATAAAGTGCATACATCCAGTTGATCAAGCGGAGGGAAATCTCCTGGCTACAGCGCCAATTTGGCCCTTGGTTGATTGGATTGTGATCAATCCAATCTTCTATTTGGCTGAATACAAAAGCGGAATTGTCTTGGTCAAAATGGTGGTCATAGCGGAGAATGGTCAGGAGATACGTAAACCGGGATTTTTCCCATACGTATTTGATATCCCCCTGCTCAGGGTTTAAATCCTGAATCTGGGACCAATGTTTGGTGACATCATAGCGGTAGCCTGTCGTGGGATTGGTCACCCAGTCGTACGATTTTCCAAGATCCATCCATTCATCACTGAAAAACTGGATTTTTCCAGACAGTATATTGTGGGCATTTTGCTCCAGATTTCCTGATTGCTTTTTGGAATGCCCCAGCCCATTTCTGCTTTCGAAGAAAAAAGCCGGGCTGCTTCCTTGCCAATCTGCCAGAGATATCCAGGATTGGACAGGCGGTTTGACAGGATGCTTTGCAAGAAGGCTTCCGGTCCTCTTTTCCAACTCATGTTTAACCCTGTAGCCCACGTATCGCGGACCCATGTTCCCCAAAAACTGGAAACCTAGATTTAGCTTTTTGAGTAAATTCAAGATTCAGAATTATTGGTTTTAGACGCAATGTTTACCCAATTTCCGGATTTCAGACTTGCAATCGCTGCCAAAGACGCTTCAGAAACATTGACAAGATCCGCCCAGGAAATAAGAGGTTTGCCGCCATTCTGAAGAAAATCCACGTATTGGGTAAATTGGTTTTTGTGGCCTTTGTCGATTTTGGTTTTCAGGTTTTTGAATCCCTTCACCCCAAATGCCTCGGTGGTTCGGAAATTGTCCATCACCCATGTTTTTTCTTTGCTGTACACTTCCACACGTTCCTTGCTGTATGCCTTGGAGCCATTGGAGAAATAGTTGATCACCGCATTGCTGCCATTGTGGAATTTCACTAAAATACTGGCATTGTCGGTATTTTCCAATGGCGTTTCTCCCATCGCATTCATGCAAACGGAAGCAATGGTGGATCCTGTCAGGAAAACACAAAGGTCTAGGTAATGACAGGCTTCACCGATGATTCTTCCGCCTCCCACCTGCATGTCATGGACCCAGACATTGGCAGGAATAAATCCTGCATTCATGGTTGCAACCAAATTAATGGGCCCAGGGGTATTTCCAAGGGAATTTTTGATGGCTTCAATGTGTGGCGAAAACCGCCTGTTGAAGCCCACCATAACGGAAGCCTTGTTTTCAGGATTATCACTTACTTGATTTTCATATGCTCCGATGACGGCCTTCAATTGTTCGGCATTGATGGCCAGAGGCTTCTCCACAAACACATGTTTTTTGGCTGTCAAGGCTTCCATCACGAATTTGGAGTGGGAGTTGTGGCGCGTAGTGATGATCACGGCATCCACTTCGGAATCCTTAAGGATCTCGGTATAATCCGTGGTACTGTGGGAAAACCCGTATTTTTTGGCCAACTGGGTTCCGGTCAAGCCACCGGAAGAAGCGATAAATTTAAAATGTGCCTTGCCACCTTTCAACGCAGGCAGCATGGTCATTTTCGTGAAATTACCGGCTCCGATAATCCCCAAAACGCCTTTTGATCCCTTGTAATTTTTTTCTTCCAAAAGAAGGGTATGCTTTGCATTTCGGACTGTCTCAGCGCCCAAATCGTCACCTGATGGGTATTTGAGGATAGAGGCAATGGATTTGCTTGAACCGATTTCCCCATATACTTTTTGAAAATCCGCCAAGTCGATGACTTCTGAAATCAATTCCTTCACCTTCAGCCTTTGCATGCTGATGGCCTGAAGGATGGCTTCAAAATTTCTTTTTTCTGTCCATCTTACAAAGGCAAGCGGATAATCGACCCCTTTTTGTTCATAATTTTCATCATACCTTCCCGGTCCATAGGAGCATGAAACCTGAAATGAAAGTTCTTTTTCATAAAAATCTGCTCTGGACAAATCCAAACCAATCACGCCAACCAAGATGATCCGTCCTCTTTTTCTGCTCATTTTGGCAGCATCTGCGATGATACTGTTGGTTTTGGCAGAAGCTGTAATGATCACTCCATCTGCTCCTATCCCACCGGTTTTCGCCATTACATCCTGAACAGGATCACCTCCCTTCGCAGGATTGATGGTTTCAATACCCCATGAGGAAGCGAGCGCACATTTGGCAGCATCAATGTCAATTCCAATCACCCTACAGCCATTGGCCACGAGCATCTGTGCCGTCAACAAGCCTATCAAACCCAATCCAGTCACCACGATGGTTTCCCCGAAGGTGGGATTGCAAAGACGAATGCCCTGAAGGCCGATAGCCGATATCACTGTAAAAACGGCCTCTTCCTGGCTTACATTGTCGGGGATTTTGGCGACAAGATTTTGGGGGACATTTACATATTCAGCATGGGGTCCATTGGAAGCTACGCGGTCACCTACGGCAAATCCACTCACGCCCTCTCCTACTGCCACCACTGTCCCTACATTGCAATACCCCAATGGTAGCGGTTGTTCCAATTTGCTGAAAACGGTTTCCAAGGTAGGGATGAGCCCCTCCGCTTGGATTTTGTCCAACACCATTTTTACTTTGTCGGGTTGTTGTCTTGCCTTTTGAATCAGGTTTGCCTTGCCAAATTCCACCAACATTCTTTCGGTACCCAAGGAAACCAGTGAATGCGAGGTTTTGATCAATAAAGCTCCCCGCGACACCATTGGTGCAGGCAGTTCTTCCAAAATTGTTTGTCCTGTCTTAAAGGATTGTATAATCTGTCTCATAAATTTCTTTGAAAAGTAATGAATCTTATCCTTTTACAAGGATTGGAATTGTTCCTCCATTTTAATGGCCAGTTCAGTGGAAAGCAGGCTTTGGATGGAATCACCCTGCTCACCCATTTTAATTTTATATCCTATCTCCTGGTACATCAACCTGAGGTAGTGCAATTTATCTGTATTTTTGGTTCTGATTGTTTTGACGCTCGATTCGCTGGAATACTTCATGGAGTCGATGATGGTTACTCTCCTGTCAGGCACCGACAACTCTACATATTCCCGCATTCCAATCCTATTTGGGCCAATATCTGAAAGGGTAATGACGGCATTCGCACCATTCTCCAATTCAATCAAGAGTAACAATTCCTGATCGTTCAGTCTTTTGGTTTCAAATTTTGTGAAAGGCACATAATTGTTCAAAAACAAAAACTGATCGATCCAATGGCAACCATTTGAAATAATCCGACTTCCTGAAACGGGCCAATTGTACCAATGCTGTTTGTGAAGCGGAATCTCAAAAACAGTTGCTTTGTAATGGATTGGATCTCCTTTTGTCACTTCCAGATCTTCAAAAGTGTAGGAATTGAAAACCTGATACCTTTTTTGAAAACATTGGAAAAAAGGACTTCCTGTCTCAGTAGCTGTTTTTTTGAATGCTTCAAAATCCTCCAAATTGGTCGCAATGGGTTTTTCGATTACTGGGATGGCTCCAGCCTTCAAGGCATCGATAGCCAATCCTGCATGCGTATGGTGAAACCCTGCAATCAGCCAAACTGGATATTTCGCATCCTCTTTATCCGCTTTGGGATTGGTGGATTTGGGCAAACCACCTGCCTCGATCAACAATGAACTGTCAATTTCATGGATCTTGTGCAGATGGACAAAAGGTTTCAAAAAAGGTAGTGTAATGGTTCTGGCATAATTGCCGTAACCAAACAAGACCGCTCCAATTTGACCATTGGAAGGTTGGCTATCCGTAGGGGCGATTTCCTCCCGATCCGGAAATACCGTAGAAACCGGAGACATCCCCTTCCGCAATTCGGCCAAAAATCCGATGATCGGATTCAGATCCACCAAATCCTCAGAGTATTTTGCACCGGAAATCGGAGGCATCATTTCTGCGATTTCCTCCAATAGGTCAATGCTTTCTTTCCCAGTGGGAAGTTGGCCCCAAAGCTGCTCATCCCCTTTGTGTTCTACCCTTTTGGTCCAGCAGGCAGGAACTGCCAATTGGCTCTGAAAATATTGGGCAGAAGGATGTACAAAACAATGATAGGCATTGTTGACATCTTTTCCGATTCCACAAACCAACCATTTATCGTTTCTGATTCTTTCGATTTTCTGTCTGGAAAGGACTTTCCTGACCAAATCAATGGGACGATACACCTTTGCGTAATTCAGGATTTTTTGGGCACCGCTTTTCCCCTGTTCATAAACCAAACCATTATTCCCATTCGGCCTTACGGCAAGATAATGCACCGACTCAAGCAGAATTTCATCCTGGATGGGTGTGGGACCAGGAATCCCCGCGTACAATTTCGATGCGTAACCAATTTCCATTATTTAATTATTCTGAGTTTTATGAATGATCGCTTTTCCCCACTCCTTGCGCAAGCTTTATCGTTTGACAAATCCCCATTTTTTTGTGATATCAGAACGAATGAACAGTGCGTTTCCATAATTTTCACCAATGGAAATTGACCAATTGCTCACCTCGTACAGTCCAAATAACTGATACCCTTGTTTGGTTAAAACATCAAGGATGTTTGAAAAATAGGTATTCCTCGTATTTTTCAAATCAAACCCTGTTTCCAGATAAATCAAATCAATACTTTTTGAATTCAGCATGTTTGTAAAGCCTAACAATACATTGAGTTCAAAACCTTCGGTGTCAATTTTCAGGAGATTTATGTGTCCAATATTATTTCGGCTACAAAAATCATCTCCACGCTGAACCTCTATCTCCTCTCTTTTCTCGCTTTCCTTACTCATGGCGTGAGGATTTAGGGAATTCAAGACCGAATTTTTTTCATCATAAATATTGATAAAAACTTTCTCTTCTGTATTTCCCATCGCAATCTGGTGGAAAGACATATTGCTGAAATCCCCTTTATTATTGACTAATTTATCATAAGTGGATTTCACGGGTTCAAATGCGGAAATATTTGCGTCTGGATTATTTTTTAATATTTCGCCGGAGAAGGAACCGACATTGGCACCGACATCAAAAACCGTTTTCAATGGTATATTGATCTTATGTTTTAGGTCAATCCATATATCCGTTCCAATGGGCAAATCTTTAATCTTATAGATATAATACCCGGAAACATCCATCACCATTTTTCTTAAAAAGGCAGTTGTCAAAATTCTCATAGGAAACAGTCTAAAATTAAGGAGAAAAATTTATTTGAATTTAAGAGTTTCGTTTATAGGAAAACAATTTGGTTTTTATGTATATCGGCAATATTGTCGTTAGATGCTAAAATTCAGAAAACCCTTGCCAGAAACCTTAATCGGAGGCTTGTCTCGTCCTGAATTTACTTGACACTTTTTTTCATTGTTTTTCTTTTGTTTTCAATCTTCTTAAATGCTTCTTAGCACAAGTAAGGAAACCTGTCAAGGCCGGAGCGGAGCGACGTTTATATAGCCTTGACAGGTTTCTGTCTTGTGCTATCTTTGCGTTTGAGAGATGAAAACACTGATAATCCCTTGTGGACCTCATTTGGTTTTTTCATCTCCAGAGAAATGTGCGGCCTTTTTTCATTATAGCTTACCACTGCATGCTTTACAGCCGAGTACGCCTCACTCAGACTGTTGAATGTAGCATCCAGGAGATATTCATATTTCAATATGCCGTTGAGCCTTTCTGCCATGGCATTGTCATAGCAGTTACCCGCTTCCCCCATACTTGATATGATCCCGGCTTCCTGCAGCAAAGCGGTATACTGCTTGCTGCAATACTGGAATCCCCGGTCGGAATGATGGACAAGTCCCTTGGGAGCAGGACACTGTCTTATGGCCATCTTCAGGGCCTCAGAAGCCCATTTGGCTTCAAGTGTGTTGCCCAAATACCAGCCGACTATCTTTCTGCTGTAGGCATCTGTTATGAGAAACAGGTATCTGAAAGTATCTCCGACACGGATGTAATTAATATCAGAAACCCATGCCCGGTGGGCGGCGGTCCAGACCTTTCCGTTAAAATGGTCCTTGAACTGACTATAGCGCATAAATGACTGTGTAGTAACCACATATTTCCTTTTACGCTGGATCAAAAGCCCGGCAGAATACAGTAATTTAAAGAACTTGTCCCTGCCCATTTTTAACCCCAGTCTCCCGATGTCCTCTTTGAGAAGGTGGTAAAGTTTCCTCCCTCCAATCTTGGGATGTATTCTCCTCTGGTCTCTCACAAGATCCAAAACAAGATCATAGCCTGCGTCTTCCCTGATCTTGGCACTTGCCCAGCTGTAGAAGGCCGCTCTGCTGTAACCGAAGTAACAGCATGCCTTGGAAATGCTCAGCCCTTTCGGCCTATTTTCGACGCTCTTTTGCCAAAGTTTTTTTTTAAATCCGTCTTATACTCTTCATTGGCAACACTGATAAGGGTCTCAAGGCACTTGTTGGCAATAATCGAGTCAGCAAGTGCTGACTTCAGTTTCCTGTTCTCTTCCTCAAGATGCTTAAGCCTGTCTTTCTCGTCCATGGTCTCTATCCTTACTATCTTGTTTAATAAATGATCTTTTCCAAATAACCTCACCCACTTTTGAACCGTATCCGCACCTCCAATACCATACTTCTTTTGGAGGTGGGTTACCGAAGAACCCGATTCGTACTCCTCTACTACCTGTCTCTTGAAACCAATACTGTACCGATTGATTTTTTGAACCTGTTTTGTCATAGTTTTACCTGTTTTTAGTTTGACTTTACTGTCAAGCTATTTCAGGACATGACAGCTTCTTCCGGCTTCCAACGTCGGTCATCCGCGCCATTTCTTAGAAAATATATTTTACCGGCACAATAGCGGATGATCATATAAGTTTTTTTAGTATTTGATTGATTTGACTACTAATCAATAACCTTGCCTTGGTTAGTTCCGTTTCCCTGGCTCGGACCATGGCTTTTGCTATTTCTGTTTTGTCTTCAGGCTGAAAAACCAATGAAGGGGAAATAACCGCATGTGTAAAAGGAAGATCCGAGGCAAGAATTTTCATTTCATATTGCGAGGCTTCTATCAGGCCCAAACCAAAGCTTTCCTGATTGGAAGGAAAGATGAAAAACCCGCATTTTCTGTACAGTTTATCCAAAGCCTCTTCATCGCACCAACCCAAATTCTCAACGCCAAGTCCATTGTTTTTCAATTCTTCTATCTTGGCCAATAGCGCTGGGTATTGGGCACTGATAGTCAGGTAAAGTTTTGTGTCGGGATAAGTCAAATAAACTTCCTGCATTGCCTCCAAAAGCTGTAAGTGCATTTTGTTGGGGTGTCCATCACTGATAAAGAGAAAGGAATTTTTCTCCCTGTCCTTTTCACTGATATTTTCGACGGTTTTAGAAAGGAAAAAGGGAAGCACCTCGATTTTATTGGATGGAATTCCCCAGAACTTCCCAAATAGCTTTGTGACCTCATCCGTTTGCACCCACCATTTGTCCGTGTTGTTTTTGAATGTCCTGATGACCAAAGCCTTTATTCGTGACATCCACTTTACACGGGGGGAAAACGCATTAGAGGTATAGAAATAAATGGTATTGTGAAAATATGTATACACCTTCGCCTTTAGGCGGATACTTGGCGGAATATTGCCAAAACACAGGACAGTACTGAACTCCGTTCCTCTTTTGAGATAGAATTTATGCCTTTTGATCAGTGAATTTTCCAAGTACATCACATTTTCATGGGGTAAGAAGTCATAACTTCCACGTACCCTTTTATCCAAAAGATAAAAAACATGTTTGCCAGAATCATGCAATTGGAGGATCATTTCATTCAACAGGATCCTTCCCCCACTGTTGTTGATGTACAATGCGTCAAGCAGTACCATAGGATAGTCTTAAAATTTTTGATACCTCAGTCTGCATATTTCAGATATAATTTTTCATACATCGCCGCAATGCTCTCAATGGAATATTTCTGGATGTTTTGAAAACCATTTTGGATAATTCCATTCCTGATGGACTCACTTTCAATCAATGTATTTATCGCATTTCTGATTTCAGAAACAGATAGCGGGTCTACAAAAAGCGCTGAGTTGTCCCCTGCAACGTCTGGCATGCAACTGATGGTGGATGTGATTACTGGGCGACCAGTCGCTTGCGCTTCAATAATCGGCATCCCAAATCCCTCATATTCAGAAGCAAAGAAAAGCATATCTGCATCCTTATAGGCCAATTTCAATTCCTCAAACGAAAGGTCAGTCCTTTGTTCGAATTCAACTTTGGATTCCAATAATTTCGCCTTGATCCTTGGGTCAAAAAGTTTGTTCACCAAAAGCAATTTTACATCCAATCCAGAAACCGCATCAATCAATCTTTCAAGGTTTTTGTTCGCCCCACTTCCAATCTGCATAATGACAGGCTTGGTATTTTGATTGGGTTGTTCCCTTTCAAAACCAGGTAAAAGAGGATCTGGAATGATGATGATTTTTTCTTCCGCCACATGGAAGTGCTCCATGATATCGATTTTAGTCGCTTGGGAAATGGCTGTGATGGTATCCACTTTTTTGAATGGATCCTCCAACCAAAACTTCTTATAGATCATTTTTTTGACGCCCTTCAAAGTGGTGGTGTAATACCCCAAGTCATGAACCGTCAATATGGTATTCTTGGACGGAAGTCCATAGGACAAAAAATGAACATCCCCGGTGATGTGATTGATTTTACCGGCATTTTTTTTTGCCCATCTCACCGATGCAATCCTTCCCATTCCTGCAGGAATGTCATGATTGATGACATGGATGTTTTTGCTCAACTCAAGCCTGATGGCACCAAAAAGTTGTTCAAATGTATAATTGGAAGGCCTAGGGTCCCTGTTGAAATGGGAAACTGTAATCATTGGGTTAATTTTAATTGAAACGCATCATGCTAATAAGTGAACTCCTCAATTGGCTCCAATAAAATCCATGTGACCCAGCACCCTGTTGGCCCTTTGATCTAAGCTATGGTCTTTGTTTGCCCTTTTCATGCCGGCGATCGAAATTTCAATCCGCTCTTGCTCTTCTTTGAGGTAGTATTCTATTTTCTGTAACAGGTCTTCTGTGTTTTCAAAAAAACCAGCTTCTTTGGCGTCCTGGAAATAAAGAATAGATTCCTTATTTTTTTCATGAAGCAAAAATCCACCTGCAGCCGGAATATGGAAAGTCCGGGAAGTGATCAAATCACCCGATGAAGCACCCCTTACCTGTTCGGAAAGAATCCCCAAATTTATTTTTGAAGCACAAATACCAGCAGCATACAGATCTCCGAAAATCCCTTGATTTTGCAGGCAATTTTTAATTTGAGGCATTGCGGATTTTTCCCACTGGGTTCCCCATATTTTCAGATCGATATTCGGAAATCTATCCTTAATTGCACTCAGAATCTTCTCTTTTTTGGGAGAATATGTCCCTATGAAACTCACGTCACAGAAGAATCCCTTCGGAATCATTTCTCTATGAATGGGTTTGTGTATTTCAGGGTCGTAGCCGTGCGGAATGAAAATGCAGTCATTGATCCCGAGTTGTTCACCAAAATCCTGTATCCCAAATGTTTTGGTGGTGAAAATCTTATCATAAAGACCCAGTGTGTGTTTCAATAGCCCTCCATGAGTATGGAAACTTACATCTGGATAGAAGTTGTAAAGTTTGACCTTCATTTCCTTTAAGGCCAGTAGGGTTTGGGGTTTCACAAAAGCACCTTTATAAACCAGTACCGCATCCGGACCAAATTTCCTTGCCATGTTGAGAATTTCAAAATTGAAATCCTCGATATACACACTCCGTAAAACTTTGGAAATGATTTTTGCCTTTAACATTTTAGCGCTCAAGGGAATGTGGTAAAACTCATCCACCACTTCTATCAAAGCTCCTTTTCTACTCATGGCCTTAAAAAGGCCACCAGCATTACTTCCTCGCCAAAGAGGGCCTACGCAAAGAATTTTCATGCTTGTTGTTGAAGAGTTTGCTCAATAGGAACATCACAATATAAAGAGCCAAATAGGTAATCAAAATCTGTAAATCAGCCCCGATCCCTAAAAATGCCGTGTAGAGTAAATACACGGCAAAGAATGTTCCCAAGATATTGAATTGGCTTTTATAGAAGTCTACTGAATCCCAAAGTAATTTCAAGAACATTCCGACCAAAAATGAACCGATAATCAATCCAATCCAACCAAAATCAAGATAAAGCTGGCCAGGTATTGTCATATTGATGGAGTTATTGTACCAACCATCCACTTCCACTGCGGCACCGATTTCCACGGCATACCAAACGCCCAAAGCAATGACGGGTTTTTCTGCCCAAAAAATCCTGGGCACCAAGGCCACGAGCAAAGGCGTGGAAGCCAATCCATTGTAATGTCCGTTTTTTTCCACCAATCCGCAGACTGCTGAAATCTGGGCCACATTGGAACTCCTTTCAAAAGCAGACAATGTTTTTGCTTCTTCAAAACTGGAACTTCTTTCCTCTTCAATTGCAAAATTGAGTTGGGACAATCGGTCTATCCCACTGGAAATATTGGATCTTTTGGCACCGAAAATTTCAAAAAAGCTATAGAATATCAAGATCAAAAGAATAACCGGCACAAATTTTACCGTAAACAAAGTTTTTAAACTTCCAGCCCCCAGAAAATAACTTAGGATAAAAACCAAAATTGGCAATACGATTTCCAACCTCAGATAAGAAAAAAGCAAGGCATTGAATGCTGTGGCAACTGTCAAGACCAAGGATTGGGTGTACAAAGTCTTTTTCTGAAATTTTCCAGCATACCTCCCCAAGATAAAAATCCCTACTATCGGAAACAATTCTATGATGGTCTGAAATGAACCGGGAAGGCTGAAAAACAACCAAAATTTATTAAAACTAAAGACTAGTCCAACCCAAAAAATAGTGCTTAAAACACCTTGACTCAATTTCGTTCTCACCGAAATTTTCGGAAACTTGAAATCTGTGTTTAAGAAATATCCAAAAGCCAAAAATTGGTTTCCGATGGCAAAGATTAGCGCGGATAGCGGAAACAGATCCGGAATGGCATATATATAGCTTTCATACCCTTCCGCAGACTTAAATCCATTGATAATCACGATGTTTGCGACCACAGTGATCACCAATCCCAAAAAATAAAGATGTATGTATTGAAATTTCTTTTTAGTCGTGTAATTTTTGACCAATTCATAGGTCAGATAAAGCAATAGACTTATTGAAGCACCAAAATCAGGTATAAGGTAATAGAATCCAACATGAAGTATTAACCAAAGCAGGTGAAGCATAATTTTCAATTATTGAATCTAATCGGAAATGATAATCAATTTTAATAAAAACACCATTTTGGGGCAATCCCAATTCAACTGAAATAAAAAAGCGCACCACTTTCATAAATCAATCGGTTATAAGTGGACAAAGGTAACCACAATAATATTATTCATCAAAAAAGATATTTGATTGTTCAAAAATCCACGAAAGGAACACTTTTCCGGCATCTCCTGATAAATGAATTGATTGAAACCCTTGGTTTTCGGTTAAAACCAATCCCCTATAGAAAGCTTTTGCTTGCATTTGAAATCCTGAAATGATTTGAAGAACTAACTCAAAAAAATATTTTGGGACGCAAACCTATCCAATATTATTTTCCTTTCTATTTTGGAAGAAAAGTCCAATGTTTAAATTAACACCACAACAATTACAATTAATTTGTACTTTTGCCAAAATCTTGAAAGAAATTTCCACCTCGAAAATCAAAATCAGCACTCGTTAATGCTCTTCAATTCAATAGACTTTGCCATATTTTTACCTTTGGTTTTCCTCCTATATTGGTTCGCAACCAAAGAAAGCATTAAAAAACAAAATTTATTGATTGTAGCGGCTAGCTACATGTTTTACGGTTGGTGGGACTGGAGATTTTTGTTTTTGATCATGTTTTCAACTGTGGTAGATTACTTGATCGGTATCTCCTTGTCAAATGAAACCAATGAGAAAAAACGGAAGATGCTACTTTGGATCAGCATCTGCATCAATCTGGGTTTTTTGGGTTTTTTCAAGTATTTCAATTTTTTCATTGATAATTTCACTACAGCATTTTCATTTTTTGGGGGTGAAATATCAGGATCAAGTTTAAACATCATTTTGCCTGTTGGAATAAGTTTTTATACTTTCCAGACACTAAGCTATACCATTGATGTGTATAAAAAGAAGATCGATGCCACAAAGGATTTTGTTGCGTTTTCAGCCTTTGTCAGCTTCTTCCCGCAACTGGTGGCTGGTCCCATTGAAAGAGCTTCGAATTTGCTTCCTCAGTTTTACAACAAAAGGACCTTTGACAAGCAAAAAGCGGTAGATGGGCTCAGACAGATTTTATGGGGCCTGTTTAAAAAAATAGTAATTGCGGATAACTGCGCAGAGTCAGCAAATATAATTTTCAATAATTCTGAAAATTTCTCTGGAAGTACTTTGGTAATTGGGGGAATATTGTTCGCTTTTCAGATTTATGGTGATTTTTCAGGATACTCAGATATTGCCATAGGAACCTCTCGCTTGTTTGGGTTTGATTTGATGCGGAATTTTGCATTTCCATATTTCTCGAGGGACATAGCCGAATTTTGGAGAAGGTGGCATATTTCACTCTCCACATGGTTCAGGGACTACCTGTACATTCCCTTAGGTGGAAGCAAAGGCGGTACATGGATGAAAGTTAGAAACACCTTCATCATCTTTATCGTAAGTGGTTTCTGGCATGGTGCAAATTGGACATTTGTCGTTTGGGGAGCATTGAACGCCCTCTACTTCCTCCCCTTATTGCTTTCAAACAAAAACAGGGCAAATATCGACATTGTCGCTATCGGGAAAAACCTACCCACAGCGAACGAACTTCTGAAAATGACCTATACTTTTGGATTGACTGTTTTGGCCTGGATAATATTTAGAGCCGATAACATTGCACACGCTTGGAATTATTTGGGTACGATATTTTCACGTT
The DNA here is from genome assembly GCF_030656585.1 of Rhodonellum sp. Classification (NCBI taxonomy): domain Bacteria; kingdom Pseudomonadati; phylum Bacteroidota; class Cytophagia; order Cytophagales; family Cytophagaceae; genus Rhodonellum; species Rhodonellum sp. The sequence goes on along the minus strand of NZ_JAUSPP010000016.1, from coordinate 50,039 downwards.
CATTGTTTTCCTTTCCAGATCATCTCCCTAAAACTACATTCCTCTTGATTTTAATTTTTACGCTTATAGAATGGTTGGGCCGAGAACAGCAATATGCGATTGCTATCATGGGTTTTAGATGGCCTAAAAAATTACGCCTCACTTTTTATTATAGCATCATTCTCGCTATATTTCTCTTCTCTGGTCAAGAGCAGGAATTTATTTATTTCCAATTCTGAGTATGAAATCATTCCTAAAAAAAGTGTTTGTGTTTTTATTGGTTGGAAGCCTTCCCGTTTGGTTATTGCTTTTTGGTTATTTTATTTTTGACCCTTTTAAGGTTTTGCGCACTTATGACAACTTTTCCTTTCCAGATGTATTGCCAAATAGAGATTACATTTCCACAGAGATATTTCTCAACAATTATCAGCAATACGATTTCAATTCATTCGTTTTTGGAAGCTCGCGGACATTGGCATTCAGACCTGAATCATGGGTGAAGTATTTGCCCGAGGGAAGCCGGCCCTTTATATTTGATGCCTCCGGTGAATCCATTTATGGGATTAACAAAAAAATCAAACTCATTGATCAGCTTGAGTTGAAAATAGAAAATGTATTGATTATTATTTGCCTGGATGTTTCATTCCAACGGTCAGCAAACCATGAGGGGCATTTATACATCAAACATCCTGAAATTTCGGGGGAATATTTCCTTCCATTTCAACTAACTTTTCTCCAGGCTTATGCCAATCCAGGTTTTCTTTTGAGTTTTTATGATTTTAAACTAACGGGAAAATTCAAACCCTATATGTTGGATTATTTGGAAAACAGGGCGATTACCTACGATAAAGTCAACAATAAAATGACAATTGAAGATCAAAATCATGAATTGGCGTTGAACCAAGTGGCTTATTATGAAAAAAGGAAAGATGTTTTTTACCAGAGATCAGAAAATCAGTTTATAGACACCGTGAAACAAATCAATGATGTCCACAAAAAATTACTTTTCGAAATCAAACAACTCTTAGACAAACACAAAACCAATTACAAAGTGGTCATCAGTCCCTTGTACGACCAAATCAAGTTCCATCCAGAAGACCAAAAGATTCTGGAATCATATTTTGGAGAAAATCTTTATGATTTTTCAGGAAAAAATAACATAACCGATGAGATTACAAATTATTATGAGTCGAGTCATTATAGACCAACTGTAGGGGATACGATATTTAGGTCCATCTATCGCTGACTAACAAAAAAAATCCTGCTTTCACAGGATTTTTTTTGTTAGTCAGCGTAACCGGCTTCATTTCCATCTTTTTGATATAAATCTTAAAAATAATTATTTTGGATTACATTAATCTTATAGCGTAGAAAATTTAATTGACTTTTAGCCTCACTCTATCTGTACCAACCTAAAATGACCTAATAATCACTGTTCGCCTAAAATATCCGACTTCACCGATTCTATAATAAACGTTACTCCCTAAACAGCCTGATTTTCTATTGGCGACAGCCCAATACAGGAAGTCGAATACATATTTCCGTCTAAATCACTTCAAGTTAGATGGTATCTTAGAATTGGAGTTAAAACAACTTCTTTTTGTTTTCCAATAACTTGATTTGAATCATTGCTTTAAAGTCCAAAAACCAACAATCTACTTTCTCAAGAAATGACAAAGGCTTGAACTCCTGTTGAGGAAGGCTAAAACCATCCAATTCCTTGGGCAACTTTCCGTGAAAAGGGACCGCACGCAAATAATCCGAACGCTTGAAAAGTCCAATATATTGGGTATCCTTGTCCCATGCCAACCATTTGTGTTTATACCACTTCTTGAAATCAAATTGATGACTATGTCCCCAGGTGGAGATTTTCTTCAAAACCTCTTCATTGGTTAATACCCAGCAGAGATGTAAACACAGCCCATCTAACATGAAGGCATTATCCATTTCATTGACAAGCCTACTCAGGTTAAAGTGAATACCTGGGTAATTTACATTGACTGCAAAATTGGGACAGGTGGTTACCGTCTGTTTGGAAAGTCCCCTATGTTTTCTGGCCTGCATCACATAGCCCGTATTTTTCCAGAACTTTACCCAAGGGCAAATGTATGCTGGATAATCAGGGTTTTTCCGGATTCCATCCAGGTTTTTCAAAAAATCCTCAGGCATGTAAAACTCATCGGCATCCTGAATGATCAAGTAATCTATTCCATCAGCCCTTGCTTGCTGTAGGGCATGTTCCCTTTGGGATTCATCACTTTCCCATACGCCCTCTAGAAATTGAATTTTTTCTGCGTATGGAAAACTTGATATCTTATTTATATCAAAATCTGAGCTAAAAGTTTCCCTCGCATTGGTGTTGTACTTGCTCCAAGGAACAGGGCTATGGCTCAAGTAGATTTTATCTACAAAACCGCCTGTGTTGGCCAGCATTCTTTCCATAGTAGCATTACCATAAAATGCCAGCGTCAAAATACCAAATTTCATTTTATCTCTTTAAATATTTGAAAACATAATTTTCTATCGCGAATAAATTCATTCAAATCCACTTCATTGTCAACTTGAATGAATTTATTCTCCGCCATGTACATCTCAATTTCTTTTGCTGAAACTACGTAAACTGCGTCTACATCGGGTTTAAATTCTTGGGTTTTAAAACACAATGGATTGATATTGATATAAAACCCAGGAATCTTATTGGCCAATTTTTTGCACATTCTTGGAATAAGCAATTTGTTATACAAAGCAGCCCTTAGCGCACTTATCAATCGTCCCTTTTTCAACAATTCCCTTCCACTTTTCAACCCTTCGGCAAATTGTTGGCTTGGCAAGAATCCATTGTCCAAATAACTTGGCGCCAGGACAATAATCTCACCCCCGGGTTTCAACATTCGAATGCATTCATCCAGAAATTTTTTTGGATATACGGTATGTTCCAAAACAAAGACCGAAAAAATCAAATCAAAATGACCATCTGGATAGTTATACTCTGTAGGGTTCTCAATAGTTTTAAAAGTAGCTTCTTTAAACCTTTTTTGATTATTTGCGATGATATTGGGTGAAAAATCAATTCCTGAATATTTAGACATCAATTCTGGATTGAATTTTAAAATTGGGCTTTCCCCACATCCAATTTCAAGTATGGTTTCAGAAACCCTAGCCCTTTCCAATATCTTTCGGTGCGTCAGATAAGAAGAATCGGTCCATAAAAATTCACTATCGGAAATATCTGAGTAATACACGGTGTTTGTCGTGTAATACGCACTCATTTTTTCGGAAAGCTGAGCCAGCTTTTGATTGTTTTTTGAATCAATCGAAGAAATCCACTCTATTTTATATTTTTCAATCATAATTTTACATTAAATAAATTTGACCAACAAGCCAGCGAAACAGTTCTCCAAAGTCTTTCCGAAATCTCTATGCTATTTCCGGAGCTTCTATAAAAGTCAATATCCTTTTGAATAACCTTTCCATCCACCCATGTTGGTGAGCCCACCATTTCTTTCACCCAGTCGATCTCTGAATGCAACATCTCATGAATGGGCGTGAAAAAACCCAACTTGTCTTTTCTTTTAAAAACAGTTTCAGGAATAAACTCTTTACCCGCCTTTCTAATAAGGTCTTTGGAAAACCCATTTTCAAAAAAACTTTCCGGACTAAAAGTTGAAACAAGGTCCAATAGTCTGTGGTCAAGAAATGGCATTCTTCCTTCGATGGATCTAGCCATTCCATTGCGGTCGTCGTAATGTACCAAGTGAGGAATATGGACACCTGAAATGGATTCCTTCAAACTTGCCTCCCAGTTGTTGGCCAAAGCCAATCTGCTGGACATTTCAAATTTGCCAGCTGCTTCCCTTAATTCATTCGACAGAAAAAATCTCCTCTTTTCCCTTGAATTCATGCGCATGCTTCTTTCCAATTGAGGGAAATAGGCACCTAGTCCAATCCTTAAGGTTTCCTGAAGGTTATAATTTGATTTTTTCAACTCGGGCAATGCATAGCTGAAATTCAATCGGCTCAACTCATGGGAAAACAATTGTTTGATATTGTGTGAATACCCTCTAAAAACCTCATCAGCACCCTGTCCTCCAAGCACCACTTTGATCCCTACGTCCTTGGCCATATCCATCAAAAAGCTGTGTGCGATGATGGATGGATCTCCGAAAGGCTCTTCTTGAATATAAATGGTTCTTTCCAAACTTTCCGAAATCTTAACTTGGTTCAGATCTTTGGCAAAAAGATTTATATGACTTCCCCATTTGTCTGAAACAGCCTTAACATAAGGACTTTCATCCCACTTTGATCCTGGAGTCTGTGCTGTAAATACGGAAATCGGATTGTTTTTTGTTGTCCTAGAAGCCAATATCCCGACCACCAAACTGGAATCCAATCCGCCACTTAAACTTGCCCCGATAGGGACATCTGAGATGGTTTGTGAACTGACTGCTTCATATAGACATTCTTTCAAAAGCGTTATTTCCCTTTCACCAACTGGGATTTTATCCTTTATATGGGTCAATGGAATTTCCCAATATTTTTTGGAGACAATGGAGGTATCGGTGGTACTGATCCAAGCATAACTGCCAGGAAGAAGCTGAAATATCTCTGCAAAAAAGGTTTGATCGCCCAGGTGCCCGTAATTCCCCAAAGCCAAATATTCGGCAACCATCAGGCTGTTTGCCTGGTTGGATTGTCCAGGTATCAGCAATGGTTTGATTTCACTGGCAACACCAAAATCTCCATTGGAATAAAATCGATAATACAGAGGCTTCTGACCGTATCGGTCTCTCGACAGAAGCATCTTTTTTTCCTGTGTGTCCCAAATGGCAATTGCCCACATTCCTACCAAAAGTGAGAACATCTCAGCCCCAAGGATTTCAAAAAGGGAAAGAATGGTTTCGGTATCGGAATGCCCTTTCCAATTTTTATTTGGAAAATATTTCGCCCTCAATTCTATATGGTTATAAATCTCACCATTAAAAATGATGATGTACCTTTCATTTGTGGAGACCATGGGCTGATGCCCTGCCTCGCTCAAATCCTGAATAGACAATCTTTGGTGCACCAAACCAACAAAACCATCCTTCCAATCCCCTTCAGAATCAGGCCCCCTGTGACGAAGTAATTGATGAGAGCGTTCTAAAAAGGTATCTTTCTTTTGTTGATCCTGGGTTAGGATTGCAGCAATTCCACACATTTTATTTCCTGAGTAATTTATATTTTAAATACCGCACTTTAGCCAAAGGAGTGGATATTTGAGAATTCATTTTCATTGCAATCGAAATGGGGTACGGATTTGGATTTGTTTTCAAACCGTTTCCAAAATCACGGTAAGCATTCAAACATGAGACGATACTGTAATTTTTTTCTGCTAATTTTCTTGCGTGAATTGCATGTTCTGAAAGATCATCCTCAAGGGCAAAAGCCAGTTGTTTTTTTGCCTGATCGATGTCTCCAACAGGATATAGGAAAACAACGCCATTTGACATTGGATCTGCAACCAAGTCCTCAACTCCGCTCACCTCAGAACTTACGATTTTGCAGCCAGAGGCCAAAGCCTCCATTACTGCCACTGACATCCCTTCGTAATTGGACGTTTGAAGCAAGACTTTTGAGTCTTTCAATTTATCTTTGAGGATATTTGATGCAGTCCAGCCATGAAAAAACAAGTTGTCTTCAAGCTTATGGGTTATGGTTTCTGATCTGAGTTCCTGTAATTGTCCACCGTCGCCATAGATATTCATTTCCCAATTTTCTGATTGATTTTTTAGCGCTCTGGCAATTTTCGGAATATCTGTGACCCTTTTTTGTTCTTCTTCAATACGCCCAATCCAAGAAATGATATTTTGGTTTTTGGAACCAACTTTGAATTCCTCAATTGGGATTCCGCAAGGAATGACTACATGTGGAATACTATCGTTCACATCCGCTACATGATTTTTAATTCTATTGGATACAGATACAGCTCCTGATAAAAATCTGGAATATTTCCGATAGATGTCATAATAGGCTTGATCGTCACTATGCAACACGCCTATTACTTTGAAAAGATGCGACATTTGACAGCATGCCTTCCAGCAAGCTTCATCATCAGATGGAACCAAAGTCGCACCAGGGCTGACATACTTCATGATGAGTCTCCTGTATACCGAAACTCTGCGATCTAGCGTGCCCAGCTCAAAATCCAAACCTACCGTTTTATAATAAACGTGTTTCGGACTGTCTATAAAAGACACCATATTGGGTCTGTTTCCGCCAGAAATAAATGTTTTATTTGGTTTGACAGTGATAAATACGGAGCTTGGATCCTGCCGAAATGCCTCCAAAAACACATCCTTCATCCACGAAGTGACTCCTCCCCTATGATACGGATGGCAAACAAAAGCAATCATAATTTGTTTTTCAAAAGGTTTGTCAAAAATCCATAAAACCCATTCTGGTCTGAAACAGGGGCCGTACAATTTTCAATATAAAAAAGCCCATCCTTCTTTCCATTCAAAAATGACTGAATGGTTGCCAAAACTTTTTCCTCCGTATCATTGACAACGTCTGGGTGCCCCCATTCCTTGAACAAAGCATGAAAAGCTCCGCTGTCCTTTCCTATTACCATAATAGGTTTTCGAAATGCACAGGCTTCATAAAATTTAGAGGGGATTACAAGTCTTCCTTTTTTGGACCAAGCAAACAGTATTATAATATCTGCCTCATGGTAGGATTCCTGCAGTTGTTGTTTGTCCAAATAGCCCAAATCAACCGTCGGAATTTCCATTTCCCTCAATACATTGGACGTCCTATCTTCTCCTGCAAAATAAAATCCTATTTGATCCTCAAACCGTTCTAGAGATTTTGACAATAATTCTGGTTGCATTGCATAAAAATGAATATTGCCAGCATAAAACAATCTCTTTTCCAAACCTTCATTTCTTAAGGGAAAAGAAGGTTTGGTTGCCTCTATTGTATTCGGTATACAATGTCTCAAGGTTTTAATGCTTTTATTTATCCTTTTGGAATCTTCTTCCGACCATTCAGGTGAAACATGGATAATTTGATCAGCAAGTGATAATTTTCTTTTCAACCAATGAATTCCTACCGGAATATTATGACTTCTTAGACCATCCACCAAAGAATCCTGTAAATCAACCCACCACGGTTTATTAAGTTTTTTCTTTAAATATTCTCCCAACCAGATTGTTCCCCTTGGTGTGAAAAATGAAATAATCAAATCATAATCATCGTCTATAAAAGCCAATATTTTTTTTCGGTTCCTGAAAAAACTATAACCAATTTGATCTCCCCAAACCAGCATTATAAAAAACGTATAGATTTTATTCAATATCTCGTTTTTCAAATATTTTATCAAAGGAATTTCAAGAGTCCTATTGTCCCACAAGGAGAGATTCAGGTCTTCATTTTTCGTGGTGATATAATCAATCTTATAGCCATTCTCTAAAAAGAAGTGCTCGTATTGTTCTATTCTCCTGACCAAAGCGGTAGACTGAATGTTTTTGTTTTGAGGATTATGGTAGGCTATAAAAAGAACTTTCTTCATCGGTTAATATCAATGGTAAATAACTGAAAGCGGATGATTTTCACAAATCAAAAAATGAGGTAATTTTATCTTTCAGTAAGGTCTCGGATAAATTGAAATTTTTTGGATTATTAATTAAAAACCCATCCCCTAAAATACAGGAATATTTGAATCCCATTTTTTTGGAAAGATTTCTGTAATGTTCTGGCGTGAGTTCCGCTCCCGGGAAAATCTCCAAAATTTTTAAATGATGGCCAGACCTGAAAATAATATTTGTTAATCCTGCCCCATGCACACCAATTATTTCTGATGCGCCGGAAAACAAGACTATTTGTTCTTCCAAAGATAATTTGGAGGAGTCCACAATTTTAAACCCAAATTTAACAACTATTTTTTCTATTTCTGAAAAATTAATGATTGCTCTACCATGTTCCACTGGTCGAAAAATAAATAATCTGTCATTCTTCTCATAATTTCTAATGTAGTTTAATGATTCAACGACTTTATAAACACTGTCAGATTGAAAGGTGTCTTTACAAAGTATGAGTTTTTGGATATAGTAATATTCATTTGGCTTTTGGATAATAATTCGCCTCTTTACAAATGTACTTAGTTTCAAGAATTCCTGAACATATTTTATGCTTGGAAATTTATTTGGAACAACAATCGGGATGTGGTTCGGGATTCCATTTTCTTCCAAAAAAAACAACTGACTCAGCGTATCAATAAAAAAATGGTAATAATTTTGCCATGCATATTTGATACTGATGGCTTCTTTAAGATAGATTTTCTTTTTGGTTGGAGAAAGAAATTTCAGTGTGGAAGGCCTTCTCTTTTTAATATCCCATGGATCATTTACCATTGGAAAAGAAAATTTGAAAATCGAGAAAGGTTCCAATATTACCCATCCGAAGTCCGGCTCAAGAATTGCATTTTTTATCTCAAAGAGATAAGAGGTAAATAAATGGCAATAAAACTCATGCTGTCTTGGCTTTGACTCCAATAATTTTTCAAAGTCAATATCTGGGTAATATTCCTTGATTTTACTTTCGTGAAAAACCCATTTGACCGGAGTAATAGTTGATCCTGTTTCCTTCAATCTCCAAATGTTATTGTCAACATAAGGGGTAATGACTCTTGAATTCAGTCGATTCAATATAGAAAATTCAGACATCTGGTTGTTTATTAACAATTAATAAACCCTAAATGTGGGAATATGATAAATGCTCCTTTTGTATTGTCACGGTACTTTTTAAAATCATGAAGGGAGGGGATTTTTTTCAATAGAAAATTGGGTATTAAAAGAGCCGATTATATTTCGAACTTCGCTTTTTGTCCAATCATTTCCCCATACCAATGCTTGAAATTCAATATCCTCCAAGAATCAAAAGAAAAAGGAATTGCGCCGGTTTGGGTGTCCAAAAAGAATTTGTTTACTTTCTTGTCATTCAGAATATCTAAAGAATTTTGATTGTTGGTCATTTTTTCCAAAAACCAATCCTTGCCATCTTGCTTCATCCATCTTTCCTCTGCTGAGACAAAACCCATTTTATCCCTCCGGTCCAAAATTGAATCTGGAACCAACCCTCTAAAGCTTTTTCTCAGGATATATTTTCTTTCTCCATTTCTATAGACCATTTCTTCAGGCAAGCCCAGTGTGAATTCCATCAATCGGTAATCCATAAACGGCGTTCTGCTTTCGACCGAAAAAGCCATGCTGTTTCTATCCTCATACCGCAAAAGAGAGGGTAAGGGTGATGTTTGTATTTGATTGATGAGATTTCCCTGAAGGGAGGTAGAACTCCAATTGTGCTCTTTGAAATTCTTAGGATTGATCCATTCGGGATGTTCATCTTTTCCTGGTCTCCAGCGATCCGGAATCAAATTTTTCATTGACTCAGGCAGCGGGTTTTGAAGAGCGCCAAGTAAAAATCCTATCGGGTAATTTCCATGTGTGTTTTTATAGCTTTTGGCTTCTCGATGCAAATGTCCAAATTTCCCACCCCTAAAAAGGCCCACATAAAGAGGAAGATCATTCCCTCCATACCCTGCAAGTTGCTCATCTGCGCCCTGCCCATTGATCATTACCGTCAACCCTGCCTTGCCTGCACCTTCAAACACGCACCATTGGCTGAATTGACTGGTACTGCCAAATGGATAATCCATGTGCCAGATCAATTTCTCAAGATCTCTCTCCAGTTTTTCAAATGAGGGAAATACTTTGTGGCTTTTCGATTTTGTTTGCCTATTGATAATCTCAGCGAATTCGGTCTCATCGTAGCGCTTGTCTTCACTACAACTGGTCACTGTTTCCAGCAATTTATCTTCTTGGCCGGTCTCATCCAGAAGTTCTCTCATCAGACACACAATGGTGCTGCTATCCAATCCACCACTAAGCGCACTCCCAACCGGAACATCACTTCTAAGCCTCAACCTGACAGCATCTTTCAACAATTCCCTGAATGCCTCTTCAGCTTGAAGCATGGATCCGCTCCAAGACTTTGGTTCAAAAACGTACCACTGATGCTGGGAAAAATTATCTGTAACAAGATCAAAAGTGAGCATTTCGCCTGGATTTATCTGATAAATACCTTTTTCAAAGGTATCACTTTCGTGATCCAAATATCCATACCTAAGATAATCGAAAGCAATCTGCTCGTTCAGTTCAAATTTATATTGAGGCAAGATCCTCAATTGTTTTATTTCCGAAGCGAAAGCGGTATAGCCTGGACAAAGCGTGTAATAGAGTGGTTTGACACCGAACCTGTCCCGGACTACAAATATTTTTTTTGTGTTTGAATCCAAAATAAGGAAAGCAAACATGCCATTGAATCGATGGAGACATTTTTCTCCCCATTGGTCCCAAGCCTGCAAAATCACCTCTGAATCACTTTGGGTCAGGAATACCCTTCCCATTTTAATAAGTTCTGCTCTTATTTCAAGGTAATTATAGATTTCACCATTAAAACACAAAGAAAATTGTTTGAAAATCATGGGTTGATGTCCCGCAGGACTCAAATCCAAAATTGACAAACGCCTATGTCCAAAAGCTACCTGATAATTTTCATCCTTAAGCTCCTCAAGCTGATGAAAGACCCTACTTTCCTGATTTGTATCCTCGTCTGCAAATATTCCGGGCTGCTCACCTGATGACCAAAGAAGATAGCCCGAATCATTTGGACCGCGATGGTGAATGATTCTTGTTGCCTCCTTTAAGGGAATCGAAAGTGTTGGTTGCCTTCTAATTATTCCAAATATTCCACACATTTCCTAGAATTTAACTGTTTGTTTGATGATCACTGCCCTATGGCTCCCAATAATCTTTCCCAACAATTGATAAAAAAATCCACCTTTGACTCCAATTTTGGGATTGATCGTCATGCAGAAATCAAGAAATTTCTTTGACTCATCAGGCATTTCTTTTCTGTACAAAGCCCACATGTCAAATAGATATTCGGAAAGAGCAAGGGCATATTTTTCATTCCATTTCCCCACAATTTCCAACTCTTCCTTGAAAAAACGACGAAGCTTGTACACTTGAATCATTTTATTGGCATCGTTCTTCACTACGCCAACCCTTTCATTATAATGTTCCCGGATCAAGGTTTTGGGTGATTTTTCTCCACAGATTTGACCATTTTCCACGATGGCTCTAAATATCAAATCAACATCCTGATTAATGGAAAGGTCCAAACGAAAACCTCCCAATTTCTCTAGAAAGCTTTTTCTCCACATCACTGCTGAAATTGGAATGAACCAGCCACCCAATAAGTTTCGCATGATTTCTGACTCTTGCCCCTCTCCATAGATGGGATATTGGGAAAACCGGGGTACAATTTTACCTATATCGAAAGCATCGTCACTTTTAAAAAAATCCCATGGTCCATAAATGGCGTCCATGTGTGATTTGCGCTTAAAGGAATTCAATTTGGATTTGACAAAACCAACATCCAATAAATCATCCGAATCTAGAAAAACAATGTATTTTCCCTTGGCTTCTTTTAAGCCTAGATTCCTCGCAGCAGGAGCACCTTGTTTGTTTTGAACTAAAAAACGAACACTTGGATATCGGGTAGTAATCAATTGCTGGGTGCCATCTGTTGACCCGTCATCCACCACTATAATTTCCTTTTCTATTCCATCATCCAAAAAAATTGAATCCAATGTCAAAGGCAAAAGCTTTATCCTATTGAAAGTAGGTATGATAATGCTGACCATCATCTTAAGCAATCTAAAATGGATGATCTGAAAATTTGTTTAAGCGACACTTTGATCTTTTGAGAAGTGTTCCAAAAGTTTTTTTGAGTTGTCTAAAAAGGTACCCAATTTCAGCACCTTTTCCCTTGTTGTAACTGGGGTATCCGCATTTGTATTGATTAATTTCTGCAAAGCCAATACCAATTCATTTAGATTTCTAGGTTGGATCAATGAGCAATCATGGGAATTTATGAAAATTTCGGAATGACCTCCTACGTCGGAGGCAATGATTTTAAGGTTTGTTGCCGCAGCTTCCAAAAGGGCGTTGGCCATTCCTTCATTGTAGCTTGGAAGGACAAAAGCATCCACTGCTCTGTACAATTCGGACAAATGATTATGTGAAAGCTGACCAATGACGTTTACAAAGTTTCCCAATCCTCTCTTGCGTGCTTCCTCTGTTAGATCAAGGGCGTCAGCACTTTCTCTATTGATGGCGACGCACAACAAATTCCAATTTTTCAATTGGCCTTTTATTTCCAACATGGCATCAAAAAGTTCTAACCAACCCTTTTCCCTTAAAGGAGTTCCCACACAGAGGAGATAGTTTTTTGAAGCATCAAGATTGAATTTTTCTTGAAGGGATCTTTTTTCACCATTTATTGGCGGTCGGAATTTCTTTGAGTCCACTCCGTTATAAATGACATGTACCTGTTTTTGATGTTTTTTCCCAATCAAATCATTTGCATCCTTACCTAGCCTTTGGCTATTGGCGAATATCAAATCGGCATGATCGAATACTACTTCAATATGGTGAATCAATCCGGGGTTTTCTTTTGGCCAAGCATGAATATCGTCACCACGGGCTATTGCCGCAAGCTTGATTCCTGTTAGCGCTTTGACCTTGGTACCGATGTATCCGAAATCCGTCAAAAAATGAGCATATATCCAATCAGCATTTTTCAAGTCTGACGACTTCTGAATATATCGCGAAAAGGATCTTGCCAATCTATCGTAATAATTTTCGGTAAAAAGCCTATTGGGCATTTTCACAAAGGAAGACACTTTATGAATGGTGACCCCTTCCACGACATCCAAATAATTATGAAAAGAATCAAACCCTGCTTTCCAATAAATATGTGACTTGTGCAATCCTCCTCTTGGAAACCAATTGTAATCTTGCAAAACATGACATTCACAGCCCAGTTCCTGCAAAGCTTTGACTTGTTGGTGAATGAAAATGCCATTCATCGTGGCATTTTTCCTTGGATAATTTGGCGTGAGGATTATTATTTTCAATTCTTTTCCAGAAAATAACTTAGTGTAACCAATCCAAATGCCAATGAAGGATTCAATTGATTTTGATCATTTCTCAAAAATTTTCCGGCAATAGTATCCGTATCAATCAATCCAGACTTGCCCAAAGCATTCAACTTTTGCAAGAAGAGATTTTTGGTGGGAATATCCTCCTGTAGCATTTTCTTTAAAGGGGAATTGAACCCAGTTTTTTTTCGGTAAGCCAGTGAATCTCCAAAATGTTTTTGGACAAGCAATCTCAAAGGAAGTTTTCCAAATTGGTCATTCCTCTTGTGTCTTTCTGGAATGGAGAAACAAAATTCAACAAAGCGATGGTCCAAGAAAGGCACTCTGGCTTCAAGTCCCTGACTCATGGTCATTCTGTCGACTTTGGTCAACATTTCATCTACCAGACTTGTTTTCAGATCCAAATAAAGCATGTTGTTGAGCAGCTCTTCGCCTGAATATTCATTCCAGACATTTTCCAATCGGTTTTTATACCTTGAGGTATCCACTTGGTTTCGAATATCCGGATGTAAAATTTCCAATGCTTCTTGTTCCTGAAGTATTTGATACCTATTCAAATATTTTTCACTATCTGCCAGCTGCAGATAACCCGCTGCTTTGACAAGCGAGTCTTTTCCAAAAGTCTTGCCTATCCCATTGAAAATGAAGGAGCGCGCATTTTTGGGCAGTCCTTGGAGGATAGGAGGATTATAAAAAGCCGTATGCCTTCCGTAACCACCCATGAGCTCATCTGCACCATCACCGCTCAATACCACTTTAACCTTGGTTTTGGCAAGGGAAGAGATACGGGAAAGAGAAAGTGCACTGCTAATCCCAAAAGGTTGATCCATATCCCCATAATATTGATCAAAGTCATTGAAAAAATCTGTTTCGACCACAAATGAATCATGGGATGCACCAATTTTATGCGCAGTCTGTGCTGCTATTTTGGATTCATCTTCAGGTTCTCCGGGAAAAGCCGCAGAGAAAGAATGAATGCCCTTTTGTTGTTCCCCTGCATAATGACTAATTAAACTTGAATCTATCCCTGCAGATAAAAAGGTTCCGACAGGTACATCAGCGATCAAGTGGTCGGAAACAATCCCCTTTAACAAGTGTTCAGATTCTTCGGCTACCTCCATTGCTGATTTGAATTGGTGATTCAGCGTCGTAGGTAAGTTCCAGAATTTATGCATCGTAAAACCGTCTTCTTCCCAAACCCCATAATGGCCCGGAGGAAGGGCTTTTATTTCCTTATACCATGAATTTGGCTCTGGGATGCTCCCCATTAGAAAATATTCGAATAAGGAGGTCGGATCAGGATGAACGACAAATAAGCCTGCATTTGCAAGAGGAGCGACTTCGGAAGCAAATCCGAAATTACCTTCGGACAAAGAATAATACATGGGCTTGATCCCTACCCTATCTCTGGCAATGATCAAATGTTCCTTTTTGCTATCCCAGAGTGCAAAGGAAAACATTCCTGTCAGTTCATTTAACACCTTCTGGATATTCCCGTCCAAATCTTCGTACAGGTGAAGAATGACCTCGCTGTCTGATGATGAATGGAAGTCATGTCCCTTTTGGATGAGTCTGTTTCGGATTTGTTGAAAATTATAAATTTCTCCATTACAAATCAAAACAAGGGACTTGTCTTCATTGAATAAGGGTTGGTTTCCCTTTTCGCTCAAATCAATGATCGATAATCTTGTATGGATCAGTGCAACAAACTCATTTTCAAAAAAACCAGAACCATCCGGACCCCTGTGTTTCAGTGAAGAAACAAATCTATCAATAAACGGTTTAGAATCTTTAGATTGTGATTTTTTGGCAAAGCCTCCTATTCCACACATTTTTTATTCGAAATTGATTTTTGTTGATTAAAAAATTTGACTGCCTATTTTATGTTATATTCTCTCTTCATCGAAACCGAAGCTGAGTTCAATAAGGTGAAGATTATCTTTTGGAAAATTCTAAATTTAAAGGAGCGGTTGAAAAGTATATATCTCAGCAAAATCACCCAGTTCTGATAATAAGAATCCCCATAGACATATTTCATTGTCTGCAGATAGTTTTTTTCAATTCTGTCTTCAGAAGTTGAGTTGTAAAACGAATTGGACAAAACCCTGTACAAACACAAAACATCAATCAATCCGTAACAGGAGAATTTCGTCAAAAGCCGCAGGTTCATCTGAAAATCTTCAAAAGGAATCATTTCATCGTATCCACCAACATCTTCCAGACAATGCGTTCGGTAGAGTACAGTTGGCGCCGAAATGAAATAGTTGTTCACGGCTACTGATTTTACTCTGCCTGAAGGCAGGTCCGATTGATGGGTCCAACCTTGTACAGCGAAATGGTTGTCCTTTTCAACAATTTCGCTTTTTTCATTGATGTATTTGAAGTTTCCATAAATAAAAGCGACCGTATCTGGAAATGTTTCAAAAACTCCAATTTGCTTTTCTATTTTATGAGGAAGTAAAATATCATCACAGGATATAAATTGGAAATATTTCCCTTTGGTCAAGGTCAATGCCTTATTCAAAGCGGCACAAACGCCTAAATTGATGACCTCTGGAAGGAATTGAACATCCGCAAATCTGGTATTCTGTATCCAATTGTGAATTTTTTCAACTGAATCATCCTTTGATCCATTGTCAATGACAATCAGTTGAATATTTTTATAAGTTTGTTGGTCGATACTTTCCAAAGTTTCTAAAACATATTCTCCATGGTTATAACTCATTGCTACTATTGTTACCAAAGGGGAATTGTTTGTCATAGAATTTATAGTTTGAACCGCCTGATTTGTTGACTAGGTAAAATTATTTTTGAAAATCGATTTCATAAGGAATATTGGGACGGAGTATCCCAGGCAAAACTTCTGTATTTGAACCCAAAGATTCATTTGCAACTTCAAAACCGATCAATTCCGCTTGACTGAAGAGCATGTATCTTTGGTTTTCTCCAAAAATCAAATTGAATTTGTATTGCCCCGCATTTAAAGTATAAGGAGGCAAATGTCCTTTAATGGTGTACAACCCTTTTCTGCTATCCCTATTTTTGGAAATCAATGCGCCATGGTGGAAAATTTTCACCTCTTCAACATTCACCAATTCGAAGGTAATGTCAAGATTGATTCCAACTTTTTCATTGTAAAAGGTACATTCAAAACTGATCCCTGAAGACACCGAAATGTAATCCCCTTGGTAAGCACCAACTTTAAACTCAAGGATTTTTATATGCTCATTTCCAATAATATCAGGTGAGTCCAAGTTAAAATGAACAAACTGATTCAGGTTGGAGTTTTGCTGATAATAATTGACTGACTCATGCGTGGATCCTTCAAAAGCGTAAGCTCCATTGTGAAGTACAATTCCACTTGTGCAAAGGCTTTTGACAGAAGCCATATTATGACTCACAAAAAGGATTGATCGTCCTTCTTGTCTACTGATATCTCCCATTTTACCGAGACATTTTTTTTGAAATTCTGCATCGCCAACAGCCAAAACCTCATCAATAATCAAAATCTCTGATTCCAGATGGGCTGCCACGGCAAAAGCAAGCCTAACGTACATTCCGCTACTGTACCTCTTTACAGGTGTATCAACATATTTGGCAACTCCAGCAAAATCTACGATTTCATCAAATTTCCGTTTGATTTCGGATTTTGTCATTCCTAAAATAGCGCCATTCAGAAAAATATTTTCTCTCCCAGTTAGTTCCGGATGAAAACCTGTTCCAACTTCCAGCAGGGATGCAACGCGTCCTTTAACATCGATATGTCCCTTGGTCGGAAGTGTCACACGCGAAAGAATTTTCAACAATGTGCTTTTTCCAGCTCCGTTTCTTCCGATGATTCCCAAAACTTCACCTTGACCAACTTGAAAGTTGATATCCTTCAGTGCCCAGGCATATTGACTACCATCGCTCACCGAACGGTCATTTTCAGTGCCAATTTCAGCAAAAGGATCTTCCTTTCCCCTCATTTTTGCCCACCATCTGTTGATATCGTGACTAATGGTACCAGTACCTATTTCTCCCAATCTATATAACTTGGAGACATTTTCTACATTGATTACAGGACGCATAGCTTATTAAACGGTATCGACAAATGATTTTTCTATTCTATTGAAAGTGACTGCTCCCAATAACAAAAGGACAATGGTAAATATTATACTATAGGAAATCCAGAACCAATCCAAAACACCTGAACCCAAATAAGCATATTTGAAACATTCCAAAATACTGGTCAGGGGATTCAACCAAATATAAAATTGATATTTTTCTGAAATTGAACTCATTGGATAAATAACAGGTGTGGCATACATCAACAACTGAACTCCAAAGGCTATCAAAAAGGTTAGATCACGATATTTGGTGGTCAATGCACTCGAAATCAATCCGAATCCCAAACCCAATCCACCCATCAACACCAACAATAAGGGCGTGAGCAAAATATACAAATTTGGATTAACGTCTTCGCCCAATAACACGTAGACCAATAATGTGACGAGAAAAAGACCAAATTGAATGGCAAATTTCAAAAGATTACTGATGACTTTACTGAGTGGCAGAACCAATCTTGGAAAATAAACCTTCCCGAAAATCGGGGCATTTTCGGTAAAGGTCTTTGAAGTCTGCGTGAGGGTTTCATTAAAATAATTCCAAATGGTAATCCCTGATAAATAGAACAGAATTTGTGGCACACCATCGGTACTGATTCCTGCTAAATTTCCGAAAATGAACATAAAAGTTATTGTGGTCAAAATCGGTTGGATAAAAAACCAAAGTGGACCTAGTATTGTTTGTTTGTATACCGTGACGATGTCACGTTTCACAAACAACATCAAAAGGTCTCTGTATTTCCATACCTGTGAGAAACCAATGCTTAAGGGGCCATTAGTGGCCTCAATACGAAAATCCCAATCGAGATCTTCTTTTTGTTTTTGATTCATTAATAATAAGATTTAAACTCAGGGTGATTTAAAAACACTTTGTGTTATTTAAACCAAAAATTTTAATTGAAAACTACTTTTGAATTCGAGCTACAATTCATTTGGAATGAAGACTTAAAAAATCAATCACAGAAACATTTCCATATTTCTCTGCATATTCCATCAATGAAATACCAGTATAATCTGAATGGCCCAGATTTGCTCCCGAAGCAATCAAATATTCCATTGATTTGAAATCATTGTTGGTCACTGAGGCGGTCATCGCATACATTAACACACTTGTACCTTTATTATTGGTGGTATTTGGATTTGCTCCATTATCCAGCAAGTATTTCAAAACATCAAAAGAATTGTGGTATGCGGCAACAATAAGCGGGTCCCATCCGAGCTCGTTTTTTTCCGTTAAATTGTAACCTTCCTCCGTCCTCTTCGCGATGGAAGACAAATTGTTTTCTTTGGCTTCCTGGAGAATAAGGTCCAATTGGTCAAAATAAACAATGACATCAAAATCAATGGTGGAATAGATCCGTTTTACAGCTGTATCCTGTGTAAAACTGCCAGGTTTGGAAATGGATCTCTTTTGGGTGATAATGGAATGGCTGATTTTAAAGCCATCGATAATGGGCAATTGAAAAGGTCTAAAAGAAAAAGCTCTGATTTGGTTGTGCACCTGAAAACCAGTTTGCCTGAAGTCGATCTCAATTACAGAAAAATCGATGGATTTTTTCGAATAGTAAGTTGAAAACAAATTATTTTGTGGTTCCGATTTCACCTTGTTTTCTAAAATCGAATCAATGTTTTTCTTAAAAAGAAAAAAGGAATGTTTCAAATAGGCCAGATAAAGACCGTATCCGTTTAAGGATAAAGGGATTGGGAATATTTCTTGGTCAATGATCTCCCCTGTATCGATACCGTCATCCATCCGGTGTAAAGTCACTCCTGATTCCATGTCGCCATTTAAAAGTGGAAGACAAGAAGTGTACATTCCCTTATATTTTGGTAAGAGGGAAAAATGAATATTGTAAAGTTGTGAGGTAAGAAATTTTGATGTTTTGATAATTTGATCAAATTCAAGCGAAATAAATACAAGATCCTTTAGGCCGTATAGTTCATCAAGGAAAACCTCTTTGATTCCCAATCTTTCTGCGTGCTTCTTGAATGATGGTTGCCAACCATCCAAACCCATGTCTCTTTTATTGGTACAAACAAGGATTTCCTCTTTAGGAATGCCTGTTTGTACCAAAAAGGTTAAAGCTTCACACGCAATTTTGCAACTTCCACCAATAGCAATTTTCATATTAAAGGGTCAATTGGTTATTTAGTGGAATGAATTGAATGAATTCCCGCTTACTTCTTTTTCTTGTCATCTTCATAGTATCCATAACCATAGCCATAAGTATACCCATAACCATATGTCACTTTGCTCCTATCCACACCATTGAATAACGCATAAACATTTTTAATACCCTTTTTGGTTTTCAATCCATTTACAGCTTCAACAAAAGTCCGTTGACTAAAATTTTGCCTAAAGACAAACAAGGTCATGTCCACGTGATCAAGAAGATCAAGGGTTTCACTGACCAAACCAACTGGCGGCGTATCTAAAATCACAATATCATAGTTCTGTTTTAGCTCACTTATTAAATTTCCGAAGGTATCCGTAAACAACAATTCCGCAGGATTTGGAGGTGTAGGTCCAGAGACTAAGATATCAAGGTTTTCATATTTGGTAGATTTCACCACTTTCCTCCAATCCTCTTCCTGACCACTCAAAAGCGTGGAAAGTCCCATGTCATTTGAAATCCCAAAATCCTCAAATATTTTTGGTTTTCTCATATCACAACCAACCAATAGCGTTCTTTTCCCTGTCAATGAATAGACTGAAGCCAGGTTCATTGAACAAAAAGTCTTTCCTTCCCCAGAAATTGTTGAAGTCACCATAATTGTCAATTGTGATTCTTTGGGAAGAATAAATTTGATATTTGCTCTAAGGGATCTGAATCCTTCTGCTATACCTGATTTCCCTTGTTCAAACACGACTAGATTGCTTGACTTTTTATTCAGTAGAATCGTAGCCAGTACAGGGACTCTAAGTTTTTGTTCCAAATATTTCACATCTTCAATTTTGGTTCTCAAAAACTCTCTCGAAACCACTATCATGATTGGAAGCCCAAGTCCCATTAAAAATGCAAATATGTAATTTCTTCGGGGCATCGGGCTCACCTGTCCTACTCCTGCAGCAGGTTCAATAATCTTGTTATTGGAAGTATTTGAGGCCTTGGTAATGGCAGATTCTGCCCTCTTCTGCATCAAGTAGGTGTAAATATTTTCATTTAGGGTAAACTGTCTTTCTATCCTGATCAGATTTTGTTCGGTCTGGGGAAGACTTCTGAAGGATTGTTCAATTTCCCTAATTCGTGTTTCTAAATTACGAATCAACAAAAGAGAATTTTGATCCACATTGGAAAGAATTTCTCTAATGGAAATGTTAAGATCTTGAATTTTCCTATTGACTTCTTTCACCGAGGGAGAAGCTTCGGTCTGAGTGGCAAGAAGTCGGGACTTCTCCACCTGAAATGCCAATAAATTAGAAATCAAGGCATTCAAAATGGGATCGTCAATACCCAAACCCGAAGGCACCACCAAATCCCTGTAGTTCTCCCTTAAAAGATACTCTTTTAGGTTTTGATAGTAAGATCTTTTAAATTGTTCCTGCTTCAGTTCCCTTTCGTATTCCGTCAGATTTTCAAAAACCGTTGAACTCTCTGTACTCAAATTGTATATTTTGTTGTCAGATCTGAAAGTTTCCAATTGACCCTCAAAGAATCTTAAGGAATCAGCGACTCCCGCCACCTGACTATCAATAAAAGCAATCGTATTTGCAGCAATTTCATTTTTCTGAGAAAGTTCTAAGTCAAGGTATGTCTTCATTAGTGTATTGAGATAAACCTGACCTTTTGTAGAATGGGGAGTGATCAATGAAAGATTGATGATTGATGAGGCCCTTTCCACAGGCTGTATTGTCAAACTACTCGCATACCACCAAACCAAAGAACTGACATCCCTAAGTTTTACCAATATCTCTCCATTTGGCTCTGCTCCTGTTTTGGAAACTTTGATCCTGAAGTGATTTCTTTCAATCCATTCCCCAAATTTAAATACCTCGTCAGCTGGAATGATCTCCATCTTCGTCAAGGTACCATCCGGAAGAAATTTATCATATTTTTCGTCATTGAAGGACAATGTGAAATCAGTGGGTGATTTCCACTTGATCGTAAAAAGTCCATTGATCACCTGTGGCGACTTCCAATCTACCTCTACAATAATCGGTGTGTTTCTGTAGAGTTCCTGATTGACAAAAGAACTATTCAAATAATTGCTAAGGTTTAAATCCAAGGCAAATGAATTTTTCAAATAATATTCTACATCAAAATCCAATTGACGCAAAGTAGCCTCTGCAATCGGTTTGGATTTAAGTATAATCACCTCATTCTGCAAACCAATATTGCCATTGTCCATGATACTGGGCGCCTCAAAAAGTGCCAATGCAGATTCTTTTTCCTTGATGAAAAACAAGCTGGAAACCCGGTGCATTGGAACTGTCAGTTTAGTCCAAATATACCCTGATAGGGAAAATAATATCACTGAAAGCAAAATCAATGGCCAAATCCTGAATATTTTTGGAATTAAGGATTTGAAATCAAACGAGCTCTCGTCTTTTGACAGAAACTCTTCTTCTTCTGATTGCATGTATTTAATTATTAATTAATGTTAACACTAAAGCAATAGTGGTGATGGTTGAGGTCACTAGCGTAAGCGATTGGATAAAATTTCCCCCAGAACCAACTTCTCTTACTTTTAAAGGTTCTGCATACAGGATATCATTGGGTCTGATAAAATAAAAATCTGAACCTAGCAAGCTTCGGTCATTCAGATTTATTTTATGGATTTGGGAGCCGTCGGGATATTGTCTCACCAAAACAAGTTCATTTCGTTTTGCGAAAATATTTAGATCACCAGCCACGGCAATGGCTTCAAAAATACTTACTCTATTTTGGAGTACGGTTTGTTTTCCCGGCATGTTGAATTCACCTAAGGCGCTAAATCTTATTCCTCCCAAACGAACTCTAACAAAATACTCATCTTCATTTACAAATTTACTCACACGTGAGGCGATCAATAATTTGGCTTGATTTACCGAAAGTCCTCGAAGCTCCAGTTCGCCTACCAATGGAAGTTCAACCATTCCAAATTCATCGATGGTATATCCATTCATAAAGAATACATCTCCTCCATTTTGGCCCATCATCATTCCGTTGTTGGCATTTTCTCCTACTATGACATTGAACAGCGTATTGAGCTCAGGACTAGTCGTTTTGATATTGATCTCGACAATGTCAAAATTTTGTAGCAGGTAATCCTCCATTTTATAAGGGATTTTTTCACTGGAATACACCAGAGAGTTGGTGGTTTCACCTAAATCCTGCATGTAGGTTATTCTTTTGTTTGAAATACAAGAAAAACAACCCGCCGATAAAATCAATAATAGAGATAGGATTCTGAACACACTTAATTTGGAAGATTTATTGATCATGATTATAGAAATAAATAACTAATATTTAGTAGATGATTTTTCTGCAAAATAGTTGAATAAATTTTGATTTGAATAGAAATCCAGTCAAAACATCACCTTATGCCTTAATATTAAAATAAACGTTGGTATTAAAGCCTTGCATCCACATTTTTCTTATCCAAAAATCCTTTGACATCATAAACCACTTGTTTGCTGGATTTCTTGATGTCAAAGCCGCTGAATTCTTTATGCGACACGGCCAAGATTATTGCAGAATAATCTTCCATCACTGGAAGGTTAGGTCCATTTAAAATATCAATGCCATATTCATGCTTAACCTCATTTCCATTTGCCCATGGATCATATACGTCCACATCCATATCAAATGAGAGCAATTCATTATAAATATCAATCACACGGGTATTTCTTACATCTGGACAATCCTCCTTAAACGTAAACCCAAGAATCAACACTTTTGCATCAATCACCTTAAGATCCTTGCGCATCATGTGCTTGATCACTTCGGTAGCAACGTGCTTGCCCATGCTGTCATTCAATCTTCTTCCCGCCAAAATGATTTCTGGATGATAACCTAATTCTTGTGCTTTTTGGGCCAAATAAAATGGATCGACACCAATGCAGTGACCACCGACCAATCCTGGTTTGAATTTCAAGAAGTTCCACTTCGTACCGGCTGCTTCCAATACCTCATGGGTATCTATTCCTATGAGATTAAAAATCTTGGAGAGTTCATTGACAAAAGCGATGTTGATGTCTCGCTGTGAATTTTCAATCACTTTTGCCGCTTCGGCCACTTTGATTGAGGAAGCTTTGTGCGTTCCTGCTGTAATCACTGAATTATACAATGCATCCACGTAGTCCGCAACCTCTGGCGTACTTCCAGATGTGACTTTCAATATCTTTGCAACGGTATGTTCTTTATCTCCCGGATTGATTCTTTCAGGAGAATATCCTGCAAAAAAATCAACATTGTACTTTAAACCGGACACTTCTTCCAATACAGGCACACATTCATCTTCCGTTACTCCGGGATATACTGTCGATTCATAAATCACCACGTCCCCTTTTTTAAGGTATTTGGCTATAGTTTCCGATGCCTTAATCATAGGTGTCAGGATAGGCCTATTGTGCTTATCTGTGGGCGTAGGAACAGTCACAACATAGATATTGCAATTTTCAATATCAGAAAAATTGTCCGTAGGAAATAAACCAACACCATTTTTGTTCAAGCTGGCCATATCCTGCACCAAAACCATTTTCAGGTTTTCATCTTCCACCTCAAGCGTGAAATCTTTACCGTCTTTCAATTCAGCCACTCTTTTTTTGGCGATATCTAATCCGACAGTATGGTATTTTTTTGCAAATTCAACAGCAAGCGGTAAACCTACATAGCCCAATCCTATTACTGCGATTTTTGAATTATCAAGTGATATTAGTGATGCACTCATATGAGATATTTATATATATTTTTTTTATAGATATATTTTATGCAGCTTCGCTCTTTCAGTCCCAAAATGGGGCCTAGCTGATCAAAAAATCGTTTCAGAGTCGGATGTTTTTGATGCTGCAAGCATCCGACTTTAATTTATTTGAATAGTGTGTAACCTGAAAAAAAGAAGATTTGAAGAAATATTTCTCTTGGAAGAACCGATTTGGGAAATTCAAAATTGAGCACAAATATTACTCGTTTTTCAGTTTCGTCCAAAAGATTATTATTTTTTCAAATACCCATAACTTTCAAAATTTTATTTTTAGAGGTAAATCTATTGATAAATAGACTCTTGCGTGATGAAATTAAAATTAGTTCTATTGATTGACTTATTGGAAATACATGCTCAAGTTCTGCTTTTGATCTCCCGGGCGAATTGATTTCTTAATAAATCTCCTGAAAAGCATTCTTCAAACTTTCTCTCCAATGGGGGATTTTCAAACCCATTTCCTTTTTTATCTTGGACTTGTCCAAAACACTGAAGTGTGGTCTTTTGGCTTGCGTTGGGTATTCATAAGCTTTTATGGGCTTTAGTTCCAGGTTTTTTCCAGCATATTCAAAAATGGATTGTGCAAAATCGTACCAAGACGCCACCCCTTCATTGCTAAAATGATAGGTGCCATTCGTTATTCCGTTTTTAAGCACTATACCAATTAGACATTGTGCCAAGTCTCCGGTGAAAGTGGGTGTTCCTATTTGATCCGAGACAACAGAGATCCTATTTGTTTTTTTGGATAAGTCCAACATGGTCTTCAAAAAGTTCTGGCCATATTCACCATAGAGCCAAGAGGTCCTGATGATGGCATATCGATTTGCGTTTTCTTGAATCTCTTTTTCTCCTTTTAATTTTGAATGTCCGTAAACACCCAGTGGAGAGGTTTCATCTTCTTCTTGATAAGCAATTGGTGAGTTTCCGTCAAAAACGAAATCTGTGGAAATATGGATCAAAAATCCATTTCCCATATGGTCACTTAACCATTTAGGACCCTCTGCATTTACCTTATAGGCAATTTCAGTAGCATCCTCAGCTTTGTCAACCGCAGTATATGCGGCACAATTGATGATGAAATCAGGCTGGAATTCCTCTAAAATCTGTTTTACTTTAGATTCATCCGTAATGTCCAATTCCTTTTTTGACATAAACTTCCAATCCCAATCCGGAAAATTTAATGCCTTTTGGGACAATTCCTTTCCTATTTGACTTTTGGAACCCGTAATCAATATTTTCATTTTTTTACTGCTAATGCTTTTTTGATAAGATACTGGCCGTATTCATTTTTCTTCAGTGGTTCGGCCAATTTCAATAATTCATCAGACGAGATATACCCCATTTCAAAGGCGATTTCTTCCAAACAAGCCACTTTCAATCCTTGTCTTTTCTCAATCGTGTGGACAAAATTGGAGGCTTCCAACATGGACTCGTGGGTACCTGTATCCAACCATGCGTAACCCCTACCCATCAATTCCACCTTAAGTTTGTCCTGATTCAAATACTCCTGATTGACAGTGGTGATTTCCAGCTCCCCTCTTTTACTTGGCTTGATGTTCTTGGCTATCTCTATTACCGAATTGGGGTAAAAATACAAACCAATAACGGCGTAATTGCTTTTTGGATCAAGGGGCTTTTCCTCAATACTGACCACCGTCCCATCTTTTTCAAATTCAACCACTCCATATCGCTGTGGATCTTGGACATAATATCCAAATACTGTGGCTTTTGATTCATTCTCTACCGTCTGTAGTGATTTTTTCAGCAAACTGGTGAAGCCGTGTCCATAAAAGATATTGTCACCCAATACCAGACACACATCGTCCTGTCCAATGAATTCTTCCCCTATAAGAAAAGCTTGCGCCAATCCATCGGGACTGGGTTGCTCAGCATACGAAAACCGAATTCCCAAATCACTCCCATCGCCCAACAACGTTTTAAAATTGGGGAGATCATGGGGTGTACTGATAATCAAAATGTCCTTAATACCTGCCAGCATCAAAACCGACAAGGGGTAATAAATCATTGGCTTATCGTAAATCGCCAGTAATTGTTTGGATGTACCTTTGGTAATGGGATATAAGCGCGTGCCTGACCCTCCTGCAAGAATGATGCCTTTCATGGTTTTAGAAAAATGTTAGCTTGGGTATTCAATAGTGAATTATTTACTCAGGAAATAAATGAGATGGGTTTGTGCAAATATAGATAATTTGTTTTGACCAACGGGAAATTCTTTATTCCCAACAGCATCCAATTTCCATTGATAATTATGGGCATTGATGATTTTGACTTTTGAACTCAGCATAAAATTATTCCATTGGTGGTCAAATAAAAACCCTAAACTGAGATCAATCCATGGTTTTCTTTGACCCTGCTGCGCAAAAGAACGGTAGAAAAAATCCTGTTGATTTTCCAATCTTTCCAAGACAATCCCTCTTTTATTGAGCTTTTCCACCAAAGAAATTTCAACAGTCTGGATATTGGAGCCAGTTCCTATACCAACACCCAACGACTCTCCGTAATGCGTAAAACCCCTCACTTGATAATGGGTGTGCCAACTTGTATTCCCGAAATCCAAATCCGCATATCTGACATATCTGTTTACGGATTCATGCTGCTGGGTAATTTCAGCTCTTATTTGGATGATTTTTTCAGACTGCCCTTTGAGGGGAATCAATTTCGTGAAACCCAAAAGATAAGCTCTGGCATGATCCGGATTCAGGACAAACTCCCTCCAATTGAAATTGTGATCCCTTTTCCCAAACTCAAAGTAAATTTCAAATTTCCCCTTCGGATTCAAGTACCTTCCAAAAACCGAAATCTGCTGGTCTTGGGCTTCTCCATCATAGTCGACGGAATTGTCATTGACAAAAAGTTTTTCTTTTTGGAGTACCTCAAAGACCGGGAAATAATCCCCAAAGGAATTCCCCTTGTTTTTACTGAACTGTTGAAACGTTCGGTTAAATCCAAAATAGAATTTTGGTAGGAATTTTGGCTGGATAGACACCGACAATCCATTCAAGTAACGCCAATCACCCGTAAATGGAAGGAAGAATCTTTGATTCAAGCTTTGGTTTTGGGATGCGCCAACACCTGAACTCTCCAATCTACCCACGATCATTTCCGCTTCAAGATTCCCGATGAAAATATCAACAGGTCGGTTGGTTTTCAAAGAGACGTGTTTGAAACCCCTTGCATTGTTGCTAAAGATCAATCCATTGAACTGCCCAGGACCCCACCAAATATTCTCATTGGAAACTCCCAAATCCACAGGCCCCAATACAAGACTCAGATTAGATTGCCCCCAAGTCAAAAATGAGTTGTATTCTTCCGTAAACCTTTCCGGATTGTCCCCGAAATTCCAAAATCTAAACCTTGCAAACAAAACATTGTCAGAAAAATCGGCCCCAAACCCCTCATAGGCTTTATTTTGGGCAGTTATCCACTCGGGTTTAAATTGAAATCTTAAAAAATGAAAGCGCCCTTCAATTCCTCCAGAAACCATATTTTGAAACCCAACTCCCGCTCCCAAAGCACCATTCCCCCAACCGTAAGGTCTGTTGGCATTGTAAACGGTGGTATTCTGAAGTGGAAGTACATTAAAATATTTTTTTTGGGGTTTTACCTTTTCAGATAGTGTGTTGTTCTTCAATTCAAAATATTGCCAATAAGGTACTGAATCCTTTTTTGCCAAATGATTCAGTTGGATGGGCCGGTGCAAAAATGAAACATCGGTATCGTATTCACCAAAAACCTGCTTCCTTCTCAAGGCCTCCTCCAGTACAGGATTGCCGGCTGGGATCGTCTGGGCCAACCCTAGGGGGACCAGAAAAACGGTGAAACAAATTAAAATTGAAAATTTAAGTCGCATCAATTCTGATTAACTTTCGGTTTCGGCCAATTCCAATTGTTTGAAAACCTTGATGTACTTTTTGGTAATGGCTCTCCATGAATAATTCTTCTTGGCCAACCTTAACATGTCTTTCATTATCGTGTCTCGATCCAAAGATTCCAGTGACATCAATAGTTGTTTCAATTCCTCAGAATTGTCAAAATAAACCGCCTTGCCAAAGGTTGTTTCAATATTGTAATTGACTCCAAAGGCAAGTATCGGCAATCCGAGGTACATCGCCTCCACCAAAGAAGGATTGGTCCCCCCGGCACTGTGGCCATGAAGATAAAAATAGCAATTGGACCTCAATACGTTTAATTCCTCAAAATCATAAATGGGGTTGTATAAAATCAAACCCTTGATTCGGGCATACCGCTTGTACAAATCCGTTCCGTAATCACTTGCATTCCAATTGCCAACGATGACATAAGGATATTCAATATCCTGATCTGCAAAAGCCTGGAGCTGCATTTCGATGTTGTTTTCAGGCTCAATCCGACAGACAGTAAATATATAGTGCTGTCTAAGAAAGGGGAATTTCTTGAGATAAAGGTCAACCTCTACAGCCGAGACATGATCTGCACCATAGGCGATCAAGGTTGATTCCGTGTCGTACTCCTCCATGACGTAGTTTTGGATATGTTTGTTGTCCGTGATGACTATATCGGAGTATTTCACGGCCAGCCTTTCGGAAAATTTCAGAAATTTCTTCGCATAGCTCCCCCACTTATCTCTTTTCCACTCCAGACCGTCGATATTGGTAACGATTTTCGCGCTGGAAAAAGGTTTGATCATGGGGAGAATGATGGTCCCTGAAACACCCAAAATCAGGATGTAATCGTATTTTCTGAAAGATTTCAGAATGGAAAAAATGTCGTAAAATATGCTTTGAAACCCATTCGCACGAAGTTTAATGTAAATTAAGTCGGCATTTTTATATTTTTCCAGTTTTTCGGGGAATGCCTTGGACTCGCAAAAAACAGTCACATCATATGAATTTGGCAGCAAATTCAACAGATTTTCAACCAAAGTCTCAAAGCCCCCATAATTTGCAGGAACCCCAACTGTCCCGACGATTGCTACGCTTTTATTAATCATTCAGATACGTTTTCATACTTCTAATCATTTCCAACCTACTCTTTTCAATATTCAACAAAAAATACCTGTTGTGAGCCTTTAACATATCTGCGGTTTTCGGAAGATTTTCCTTGCTTTTGATCTTCAAAACCTCTTCCAACGCATCATGTATGATCAAATATCTTAAAGAAACCTGTCCGTTTGGATAGACAAAATGAGCATCACCAGAAGGTAAATCCGGATAAATGGCATTGTCAACTATATCACTGGACCATAGATTGAATGCCCATCTCAAGAAGCCATCATAACCTTTGGCCTTAGCCAACATCAATATAAAATAAATATCACCATAATTGGACATCATCAACATATTCGGTTGTTTTTCATAGCATGACGTATAAAAAGTGGTAGAATGTCCTGCTGCCCTTCGACCATCCAACACTTTTTTTTCTAAAACGATGTTTGAAGACAGTGAATAATCATCGATGTAGGGAGACAAAGCTTCATAATATTTTCCTGAATATCCCATTTTGAATTTTGGCTCAATAGATTTTACGAATTTTGAAATCTCTATAGATTGTTCGGGAGTCCTCTCATCAATGAAAAACACCACTTTTTCCAGCCAGTCTTTTTTCTCAAGATATTTGCTGAAATCCTCCAAAAACGCTTTCCAGAATTTTTGATATTCAGAAGACATGGGCAAATTCTGGGAAGAAACCACCTTGTCTTGGGTCTCGTCAAAATAGAACAAAAAGTTATTCCATGGAAAAAGATTGTGGACTGAAATCTGTTGGTCAACGCCCTTTGAAAACCCAAGCTTCACATACTTTTCGAAATTGGAATAATCATAGGAATATTGCCCATCCTTGTTTCTGCGCACCTGGATCATCATCTCTTCCAGTGGTTTGATGGAAGTATTGAAAATGTCCCAAAAAACCGTGGTGGTAACTGCTTTTTGGTTGATATGGTTGAGCTGGTCAAACATCACTCCCAGATGCTTCATATGCGCATCAGACCATGGATCTACTTTATAATAATTGGCCACAGACAATGGATATTGCCATAAATCCATCTTAAAATCAAGCTCTGCAAATGATGGTAAAGTTCTATCGATGATTTCAAGTTGAGAGGAGCTTGTAAAATTGCTCTCTCCCTGATTTATTTCCACCGAGACCGGATATTTCCCAGTCTTTGCGTTTTTGGAAATATTGAGGTTGAGTAATAAATAATGGACGGTGCTGTCCGGTTGGAAACAGCGATCAAAAATCTCAACAGCCCGATCTGGAAAATAGCCTATTTCAAATTTCCCGGATTTCTTTGCTTCTCCACAAACTCCTGATGAAAAATCGCCTTTTACATAAGCCAATTGATATGCATTGTACGAAACTCTTTTGTTCCCTATTTTAACATCAAAATTAATTCTTTCGGATTTGGCTGATTTTATTTTCAGTACCAAGGGTACTGTTTCATTTTTCCAACCTTTGAAGGTTGGAGTTCCTTCCAATTCATCACCAAACAATTCGAAGGTTGTAAAATTAGCTTTAAGTGGTTCTTGGGCTATGGAAAGCTTGGGAAGTAACAATAAAATGGTCAAAACAGCACAAAGGCTGGGGAATTTCATCATGCTGTCAAAAGTTTTAAAATATTTGTTTCGAATTTATTCCTGGAGAATTTCTCCTTCATTGTTAGACTATTGAGATGCAACTCATTCCAGTATCCTGGTTTAGTGGCAATAGTCTCAATCGTCTTCACTATTTCGTCAATTTCAGTAGAGTCACGATGAAAGCCATTGAAGCCCTCCTGCACCAATTCCGTAATCCCACCTGAAATAGGAACGATGGCAGGCAATCCATAATACATCCCTTCCAATATGGTAAGGCCAAAAGTTTCCACAACTTGACTTTTCACAGCCAAATTGAGAATCAAATCAGCATTCCTATAAAATGGATGCACATCTGCCTGAACTGGGAAGATTTGTACATTTTTTGGGATCTCCCTTTCTGAGATAAATTTCTTCAAATCATCCGCCGAATCACTTACAACCAATGTGAAAGTGAATTGCGGCAAACGATTTCCCAGTTCTATAAACTCAAAAATGCCCTTATACGGCCTTAATGAGGCCAACATCAACACATTAAAAGTTTTATTTTTTTGGTGCTTGGCCTTGGCTTTGCCCTCAAAATCCTCAGTTATGGAATTATAAATGACTTTTACGTTTTTGTTTTTAAGATTGGGATTTGATGTAAGAAAATGGGAAACAACCACCGTTTCTTTCGAAAACCTATTTACGATTCCAAACAGAAATCGGTTTAACAGTTTGGGGCTGATTTCAAATTCATGGACATGCGTAATCACCCTTTTTCCCATCCATCGGCCCATCAAAATCCCTCCGAAAGGCAATATGGTATTCACATAAAACAAGCTGTCTGTTTTCCTGTATTTCATGAACAATTGAAATCCAAGAACAATCTGACTTGCGAAAAAGGAGAAAAAAGTAAGTGCTTTTTGGTTATACCTTTTGTAATGGTTATTGTGGTAGGTGATTCCTGGTATTCCACTCAAAAACCCCTCAGAGTTGCTTGTGTACAGGTCTACCTTATACTTTTGGGAAAGTGCCACTTGGATGACATTTCTCAGGACCATTGGACTACCCGTATAATTATTCAGTAAATGAAAGAAAACTATCCTTTTCAACAGTTGATTTTTTATTTCTTAAAATTATCAAAACGGCGGCCAACATGAGATAAAATGTTGTGGAGAAAAATTCGTGGGTGAATTGCTGGGCTACTATGAAAATATAAAACACGATAAAGGCATAAAAAAACTGTTTTTTCAGCCAAAATCCCAATGAAAGTAAAATTATGGAAATCAAATATACCAGATAACCCAAAAACCCATACGTGTAAAGCAATACCGCAGTACCATTTTCGATGTATCCGGTTTTATAATAAGTAGTTCTCGCAATTTCTTCCGCTACCATATTGTTTCCGTGCCCAATAATATATCCAACCCATCCGGTATCCTCAAAAAATGACAATCGAAATGCCGCCAACAAATCCGACCTAGAAGTAAGTGTACTGACATTAAACAATACACTATTGATAAAATCAAAGAAGTATAAGTAAAAGGCCGCTATCATAAACAATATCGAAAAGAAAACTTTTTTATGCTTAAAAAAGATGATCAGATAGAAAATAAGCAAAGTATTTCTATTGAATGTGATGACCAAAGCAAGTAAAGCCATTGCATAAAAAACATGATCGATTTTCTTGTTCTTATTCTTATCCTTTCGCCAATAATAAATCAAAAACCAGGTGATTCCCAAGGTTCCGTAGGTTTGTACGGTGGTGGTAAAACCTTTTGCTGCGTGCAGAAATGGAACACCTTTGTCATACATGGGATGGACATAGGAATTGATCCCCAGACCATAGCTGGAAATGACAAATATCAAACCTATCATCAAGTGCGCAAACAAGGCATAATACAACACGTCCAGCAATCCAGGTTCCTCACTGCAGAGAAATGCAAAGAAAACCCCCAGCACTGGAAAAAAAACAATCGCAGAGGAGTCTGGAATATTGAGTAAAAATGACAGGAAAATGAAGGCGCAGATGGAAACCACTGCCAAAATAGTTGAATTGGATATTTGGGTTTTCAAAAAGATATTCTTCAATATCAAAATAACCAAAAACAAAAACATAAATACCTTATCCAATGGAATGCCAACCAGTCGGTTGGCGCTCATGATAAAGAAACCGATGATCAAAACCATCCCAAAAAAATCACTGGGAATCCTTTGTGCCTTGCTTCTTTGGACCACTAAATAAGGTTTTTAAGTTTCATCAACTGGTGAAATCTGGAATATTTAAGGATTTTATCCTGTCCGGCGTCAACTTCCATGCGGAAACCTTCTTTTTCATACCCCGATCGGATTTTCATTATCTGCTCAAAACAGGAAACAGCATTGTCCGCAAAGAATCCAAGGCCTACATCTTTCAATATTTGTTCCATCACATCATGATCGGAGGGACATAAAAGCACTGGTTTTTTCAAGCCAATATACTCGTATAATTTGCTGGATGGAATTCCTTTCATGTCACCATAAGAAATTGCCAATACTGCATGTGCTTTTTTAATGAATGTAAGGGCTTCCATTCGAGGCAATCTATCGGTAATCTGCACATAGGGTTTCAATGAATCTTCCACCAGAGAATCAATCCTTTTTTTCTCCTTGATGTCAAAACCTGAACCCAAAAAAACCAACCGAAAGGGATTACCATTCTCTAAGGCAATTTTCAAAGCCCCCAAAACCAATTTGATGTTTTGTGACGGGTAAAGTGTCCCACTATAAACAACCGTGAAATCTTCAAATAAATTTTCCGAGGGAAGATCAAGGATTTCTTCCTCAAAGCCATTGGC
Source organism: Rhodonellum sp. (assembly GCF_030656585.1). Lineage (NCBI taxonomy): Bacteria > Pseudomonadati > Bacteroidota > Cytophagia > Cytophagales > Cytophagaceae > Rhodonellum > Rhodonellum sp. Next base: position 16,618 of record NZ_JAUSPP010000016.1, on the reverse strand, counting down.
GACCGTTACTCCTGGGACGTTAATGAATTCAGAGATTCTTTTCGTATAATTCTCTGAAACCGAAATGATGAATTTTGCGCTTCCGACCCATCTTTTTTCGTAATGGGCCTCCAGTTTGGAGATGAGGGTGCGGATGAATCTGCCACTTTTGGCTTTTTGCAGTTCATTGGTACTCCAATCATCCCGGTAGTCGGCTATCCAAGTCAATTTTAGTTTTTTGGAAATCAAATATCCTATTTTAAAGAGATAAAAAGGTTCACCTGAGATGATCACTTTTTCAAAATCCTCGGTCTTTTTCAATTCCGTCAAAAACGGAAAGAAATTGGCATAAGAAGTGAATTTTAGCGTTCCTGCGATCAACAGAACATCCAGGATCTTGGCCAGGATAAACAAAGGTCTCCATTTGGTCTCCCCAAATTTACTGTAAGCTTTGTCCAGCAACCCGGGTTTGAAAGGCAAATAATAAACTTCATGCGTTTCAAATTTCTCATGTTTGATCGCCTTCCCAAAGGGCTTTTTAGTGTCAAAATGGGATTTGATATTCGCCTCCCAAGCCCTTGTCACCACAATTGGGTAAATCCCTATTTTATTTAGATTTTTTGCCCAATAGCTGATCCTTTGTGCTGGTGTAAGGGTACATGGGGAGAAATAAAAGGTGACAAGAACAATTTTAATCACTTTCGAAAAGCTTTAAAATTTTCAAGTATTCCCTCGTAAACACGTTTATTCCCTTCGTTGGAGTATTCTTGTGCACATTTGTGGGCGTTCCTTTTGAACTCGATCAAATCATCGATTTGAAGGCTATTGATTTTTTTTGCGAGTGAAGCTTCCCCAAAATCCTCCGATACAACGCCGAGCTGCTGCTCTTCCAAAATATATTTCATTTCTTTGGATGGCCCTATTGCTATTCCCAATCTTGCTTGCATAAATTCAAAGAATTTATTTGGCAATGCGTGTTCATAGTTGAAATTTACTGGGTCAAGAAGGAAAACTCCCATATCAAATTTGTTGATAAACCTGGGTATTTCCTGTGTCGGCACAGGATCCAAAAAAGTAACGTTGTCAAATTTCGAAGCGATTTTTTTCAGTTCTGCCAAATACCCTTTATCCGTAGGCATCAGCATCAAATAAAGATGAAATCTTTTGTCCAGATATTTCATCAGATTGATCATAGATTCTATCTTTCTACTGGGATTGGCATTGCCATGATGAATCAATTTGATGTGATTGGCGTCAATCTCATTTGGCCATAATTCCGGCTCGAAATCCGGAGCATTGTACACCAACAAATAATCGGTTTTGAAATTTTTCTTATATTCCTCACCAATCCCCTTACACACCGTCATGAAGACGTCTGCCTTATGGATAAACTTATTGCAGAGGTATAGATAAAAGGATTGATGCAATATTCTCCACATCAAAACATCTTCAAAATGTCTCGGATAATATTCATGTGCATCAAAAACCACTTTTATGTTCTTGTTTTTTGATTTGAGACGGATCGCTATTGGCCAAGTCTCAATGTCATTTGCCACAACAAGATCTACTTTATCATTTAACGATTCGACATTGCTGTTTTTGAGGAAATTTGAAAGGCGAAATCTATTTATCCGAAACAAAAAGAGGATTGCCTTCAGGAATTTCTGAGCCAATCCTTTCTTGACCTTCAACAGCGGTATAAACTGATGGTTGCCCGTATAAGACAAGGAAGACAGATAAACCTCAAATTGCTTGCTTTCGAAAAAAGCAATTTGCCTTAAAACACGTGGATCCCTGTCCATATAGGAATAGGAAAGTATCAATACTTTTTTCAACTTTTAGCTTTTAAAATTTGAATTTTCAAAATCAATCCCATCTCTATTTTGGAAAAAACCGATGTTTAACAAAAACATAGACTTGGACCACTTCCTTCTTCAAGATCAATTTCAACAAAACAACCAAGGGAATGGTCATGATCAATATCCCCAATTTAATAAGGAAATTAAACCGATAATCTGAATCCATTGTCAGCCCAAAACCGGCAATCAATCCGAAAACGCCAATCGCCAATACCAATTGTTTCCATTTGTGGGGGACAAAATAGAGTTTTTGACTGATAATCATGTGGACTCCAAAAACAAAGCCATAGCCTATAAAGGTTGCGATGGCGGCACCTGATATTCCATATCGGGGAATCAAGACCAAATTCAAGAGAAAATTGACCAAGGCTCCTCCCATATTGATATAGATCAGGAAGTGTGTTTTTTTTGTGATCGTAATCCCTGGTGCAAAGACATACATATTTGAGAAAAACACAGCAGGAATAAGGTAAATCACTACTTGGGAGGCAGGGATATAAGCTGGAGTGGTGATGATGGTCAGGATCTCTTTTGAGAAAATACTTAGGCCAAGAAAAATCATCAAAGCCGCCGCGGAGAAATAGCGAAAAATGACAGCAAGATCTTTAGGCGTGTTTTTTTTGTTGTAATTATTATAAATCAAGGGTGTCAAAGCTCCTTTAAAACCAATCATCAATAAGCCTACGATACTTGCCAATCGATACCCAATTCCATAGATACCTACTTCTTCCAGTGAGAGATAATGATTGATCATCAAACGGTCAATATAAAGGCTCATGAAGACTGCAATGCTGGAAGGGATCAACGGAGCGGAGAATGTGATCATCTTTTTCAAATAAGATGAGTCAAATTTTAATTGATAGGTGCTTCTAAGGTTCCATAAACCATAAACACATCCCACAAAACTGCCAGAAATCAATCCATAGAGAATTCCATGAATGCCCCATTTCAAAAAATACGCAAGATAAACAGAAACGCCTGCAGTGGTGAGCGTAACGATGATGCTTATCAGTGCGTATGTTTTGCTTCTAAATTCCCACCGGAATTGATTTTGGATCAAACAAAACAATCCATACAGGAAAATATGCAGCGTATACAATTGAAAGATCCCACTCCAACTTTTGTCATCCAAAAGCCATCCCGTCAAGGTGGTTGAAAAAATCAGGCTAAAGACCATAAATAAGAAATAGCAAACCAGGGAAAACCAAAAAGATGTGGAAGCATAAACAATCTTTTTATCAGGATCTTGCTCCTCGGTATAGTACCTCGCCACCCCTTGTGAGATCTCCAATGCGACTGTAAGTGTAATTAAATTCCCAAACACCACAAGGATATCAAATGCGCCATAGTCTGTAGGCGACAATACCTGGGTATAAAGCGGGAAAAGAAAAAATGATAGTCCTCGGCTGACTAATGAGGGCAAGGTATAGATCGCACTATCCTTGAAAAAAGCCTTTAACATGGAAATATTTTGTGTTTTGGCATCTGTTTACTTTTGGGGATCCAAGGGTTCGGGACTTTCCAAAAGATTTAGGTAATAAGTATCCAACATCTCCTCACTAAATTTATCAGTGATGATTTTTCTGTTGATTTCAATTTGCTCCCTGGTCAAAGGCATTCTAAAACTACTTTGATCTATGTCTTCAATTTTAAACAAGACAATTCCCCAATCCTTCAGACTAGAGTAGACGGTATTCGAAGGGTTCAAAAAAACCTTTACCCCTAGAAATATCAATCCCAGAATATTGCCAAATCCTTTCTGGACATTATGGTTGAAAATCGCAAACCGGACATCCCTAAGCATTTTGTAGTAATCATCCCTTTCTACGAAATCCGTCAGTGGCGCAAACCTGTCGCCAAAAACCTCTTTCCCAAGGGTTAAGATTTTGAGGCTATAATCAGCATCCCCGTAGGCCAGGGGACAAAATATTTCATTTTCCAATTCAAGTTTCCCCAAAAGGGAAAAAATTTCTGTGTGGTTGTTTTCGGGGGTACCCGATTGACCCACCATTATTTTGGTCCCCAACAGTGGTATTTTGCAGAAATTATCTTTGTCGAACGCTTCTTCTATCGATAGAAAGGCAAATGGGATTTGGATAAATTCTTTTTTCAGGTATTCCCTTGCATTGGTAACATCCTGATCAAATGGACTTGCAATGAAATTGATATATTTGAAAGACTCCTTGTGGTAGATGCTGTTTGGCCGATGTAGGAAATAGTTGATGATATCCTTGGCTTTGACGGTCAATTTTGAGACAACCGATTCGCGGCTGATCAGGTTCTTGGTGTCCTTTTGATACAGCTTATGTTGGAATTTTGAAAGATTGTACAAATCTCCGCTCCAAAGCACCCAAATGACTTGAATATGAGCTAAAAGATCCTTGTTTTTGTGTAAAAAATGGGCAGTGTTTGCATTATGATAATGGATGATAATTCTTTTGTATTGTTTCAATTCCCCCAAAGCATCGAAAAACTGCTCTGAGCCATATTTTGAAATCGTACAGTTTTGACTCGTGATAAATCTTGTTTTTTTCGGTTCATAGACCAAAATGAAATATTTGCTTATTCCTGGACTCACCTTTTCCGATCGATCGATGATCAAATTGGAATAAGGTGAATCGGGCAAAAATATCAAATTCTCGATTTCGGGTTGATCCATTTAGATTGAGCTCTTGATGACTTTGATGATTCTTTCTATCTGACTGTCCTCAAGTTCGAAGAACATGGGTAATCTCACCAAGCAATCCGAAAAACTGTCTGATTCGATCAATTCCCTACCATCATGTTTGTCTTTATAAAATTCACTTTTATGCAAACTCAAATAGTGGAATACTGCAAGGATATTGTTCTTCTTCAATTTTTTGATGACCGAATCCCGCTGCTCAATGTTTTCAAAAACCAAATAAAACATGTGGGCATTGTTGGTGGAATAGCTCGGGATGACGGGAAGACCAATATTATTGTCATGGGCCCAAGTTTCCAAACCCTGAAAGTACAAACTCCAAATCTCGGTCCTCCGGTGTTGAATCTCCTTGAGATTTTCAAGTTGCGCCCAAAGAAAAGACGAAATCAGCTCTGAAGGCAAAAAAGACGAGCCAATGTCTACCCAACCGTATTTATCCACTTCACCCCTGAAAAACGAGGATCTATTGGTTCCTTTCTCCCAAATGATTTCTGCTCTTTCCTGAAATTGGGTATCGTTGATCGCCAACATCCCCCCTTCTCCGGAGATGATGTTTTTGGTTTCATGAAAGGAAAACGCGGCCAAGTGTCCAATGGAACCCAGCGCTCTTTTATTTCCTGTTCTATCAATATAATAATTATCGATGGCTTGTGCGGCATCTTCGATGACAAACAGATTATACTGATCTGCCAAATCCATGATCACATCCATGTCGCAAGCCACTCCGGCATAGTGCACGGGCACGATTGCTTTGGTTTTTGCTGTGATCAATTTCTCGATGGAGGCTTCGTCCATTCCGGGGTGATCTTTCCTGCTATCGGCAAATACGATTTTAGCTCCTCTTAAAATAAAAGCGTTTGCAGTGGACACAAAGGTATAAGATGGCATGATCACTTCATCCCCTGGCTGGATATCGATCAGGAGTGCGGCCATTTCCAATGCATCCGTGCAAGAAGTCGTCAACAAGCATTTGCCAAAACCATAGGAATTGACAAGAAAATTTTGACATTTTTTGGTGTATTTCCCGTTCCCAGAAAGTTTGCCTGACGATACGGAGTCGTAGAGATAATGGACTTCTTTCCCTGTCAAATAGGGCTTATTGAAAGGAATTTCTTTTTTATCCTTCATTTTAGGTTCTCTAGTTCAGGTGCATGCTCCGATAAAAAAAACCTCAATGGTTTTTTTCAAAAGGATGTTTACTCAAAGGTGCTTTTGCCAAAGGGTGATAATCTCCTTGAAGACCAATCGTCTCCATATGCCGGATATCGTGGACGATTTCAATGGACTTTCTCGCTTCCTCCAATCCAAAGCCATTTCCTTCCAAAATATGCTTGTAGCTATTGGTGTGTAGATCCGTGAAACCGTCACTGAACTCAATTTCTTGGCCTTCCATCGTCAGAGACCTAAAGGTCCGCCCTCCTTTGTCTTTTACAGATTGCGGTAAGGTGTCTGGATTAATGCTCAGAAACCATCTTACCCGCGCTTTTTCCAACTCAAAATAACCCGATGCTCTGTCATGGGTATGTACATGCACCACACTTTTCTTCACGTCTCCAAAGATCCAGGTCAACATATCATAGAAATGCACGCCAATATTGGTGGCGATTCCTCCTGACTTGGATACATCTCCCTTCCAACTGGAATAATACCAATGCCCACGCGAAGTGATATAAGCCAAATCCACATCATGGATTTTACCGCTTGTATCTGAATCAATTTGCTTTTTGAGGGCAATGATGGAGGGATGCAGTCGCAATTGCAGGATATTGTAAACCTTTTTTCCATGCTCCCTTTCCACTTCTTTCAATGCATCAATGTTCCAAGGGTTCAACACCAATGGTTTTTCACAAATCACATCTGCACCTATTCTCAGACCAAATCTGATATGGGAATCATGGAGGTAGTTTGGTGAACAGATACTCACATAATCCACCTTATTGGATTCTCTTTTTAGCTTTTCCACATGCCTGTCAAATCTCTCAAACTCTGTAAAAAAATCTGCCTCTGGAAAATAACTGTCGATCACCCCCACACTATCAAACCTATCAAAGGCTGTCAATAGATTGTTTTGGGTGTCTCTTATTGCTTTCATATGTCTCGGCGCGATATAACCCGCAGCCCCTATCAATGCAAAATTTTTCATGCTATACTTTTCTAACGATATTATTCTCTAAAACATAATTTTCCCCGCTTTCGGCACAAGTGGCCTGGCCCTGCGGATTGAATTCCAGTCTGTGCCCAAACTCGCTCATCCAGCCGATCTGTTTGGCTGGATTCCCTACAAGAAGTGCATAAGCAGGGACGGTTTTTGTCACCACTGATCCTGCACCGATGAATGCAAATGGCCCAATGTCATGACCACAGACAATCGTGGCATTGGCACCTATCGTGGCGCCCTTCCCAACGTGGGTTTTGGAATATTGATCCCTGCGATTGATGGCGCTTCTTGGGTTGGTCACATTGGTAAAAACCATCGATGGACCCAAAAATACATCATTGTCGCAGGTAACACCTGTATAAATGGAGACATTGTTTTGGACTTTTACATTGTCTCCTAAAATTACTTCTGGAGAAATGACCACATTTTGTCCCAAGTTACAGCCTTTTCCAATTTTACAATTTGGCATCACATGGGTGAAATGCCAAATTTTGGTACCCTCCCCTATTTCACAGCCTTCATCTATTACGGCTGTAGGATGTGCGAAAAACTTATTTTCCATCCTTAAAGAATTTTAAAACCGATTGGATAATGTATGCTTGATCTTCCTCCTTCATTTCTGTGTGGATGGGCAAAGAAATGACTTCTTCACAAAGCCTTTCTGAAATCGGAAAATCCCCTTCGGCGTAATCAAATTGCTGATACGCCTTTTGAAGGTGTACAGGTATAGGATAATAAACCATACTCGGTATACCCAATGCTTGTAAATATTGTTTCAGATTATCTCTAAGGCTATCTTTTACTTTCAAAGTGTATTGATGGAAAACATGTGTGGAGTTCAATACCCGCTTTGGGGTCTGAATTTGAGGAACATCCCCAAAAGCTTCGTCATAACTTGCCGCAACTTTTTGTCTTGCTTCTGAATACGTATCCAAATATTTGAGTTTTACGCTCAAAATAGAGGCTTGTAACGTATCCAATCTGGAATTTACCCCAATAGTTTCATGTATGTATTTTTGCTTTTGACCATGATTGGCAATGGTCTGAATTTTCTCTGCCAAGGTCGCGTCGTTGGTAAAAATTGCTCCTCCATCTCCAAAGCATCCCAGATTCTTTGATGGAAAAAAAGAGGTTGTTCCAATGTCCCCCATCGTACCTGCCTGTGCACTCTTTCCATTTGAAAAAGAATATTTGGATCCAATCGCTTGGGCAGTATCTTCGATAACCTTTAGACCATGCTTTTTGGCAATAGAAAGAATGCTTTCCATTTCGGAACACTGTCCATATAGGTGTACCGGTACAATCCCGACGGTGTTTGGCGAGATTATTTCTTCCAATTGATTGATATCCAATTGGAAGGTATCGGGATCAACATCAATGAAGATAGGTTTCAATCCCAATAAAGCGATCACCTCAACAGTTGCCACATAGGTAAATGCGGGCACGATAACTTCCTGACCCTTCTTGAAATCCAATGCCATCATGGCAATTTGAAGTGCATCTGTCCCATTTGCGCAAGGGATAACAAAACTTGCTCCAGTATACTCGCTTAATTCGGCAGCGAATTTTTTGACCTGTGGACCATTGATAAAGCCTGTTTGGTCAATCACTTCTTGTATGGCACCGTCTATTTCAGTTTTTATCTTGGTATATTGGGACTGAAGGTCCACCATTTGAATCGAACTCATTGATTTTCGGATGATTTTAAACTTTTTGTAATGATCTTTAATACTGAAAATATTATTCCAATCATCAAGCCAATAAAAATTGAAGCGACAATAATCAAAGGTTTATTCGGCTTTCCATTTGACAAAGGTACCGAAGCCCGTTCCAAAACCGAAAAAATCGGGGTTTCCCTTTTCAATTTCATGTTGGACTGTTCGAGCTCTTGTTTCAGTGTATTGTATATATTAAATGCAATGTTGAATTCCGATTGCAACAATTCTTCCTTGCTTCTGGCCCGCTGCGAAACGATTCCCTGATTGGTATCCCTAAATGTCGCCAATTTATCTTGGGCCTCCATAAACTTCTGCTCCGCTTCCTGGACCCGTTCCTCCACAAATGCTACATTGAAATTTTGCTTGGCGGTTCTGTATTTCACAACAAACTTTATCAATTTTTCGATAACCAAGGCATTCACTTGAGCCGACATCAAGGCTTCCGGCATAAAAACCTTCAGCGTGATGATTTTTTTGTTCAAATCTATGTTGATTCTTTTCCTCAATTGCCCGATTACATAATTTTCCTGGGAGGAAACATTCACATAATTTCTGGATTCAAAATCAACCTCATCAATTTTGACCGGTTCTATAACTTCAATTTCTGGTTTTTTAAACAAGCCGATAAGTCTTGAGGGAATTCCAAAAACAAACCCAATACTCTTTTGAACAAGATTGGCTGGTCTTTCAACGGCATAATATTCTTCAAGGGTCATTTCCTCACCTTTGGTTTGGAAAAAGAATTTTTCTTTCATCAGATCCAAAAGAAAATCCCTACTCCCCACTATATCGGGAAACATTTCTGGAGTAATCGCGGATTGACTCTGTTGCATCTGAGGCAGATTAATCCCTGCTAATCCTGCCAATCCTCCTTGAATGCCAAAAAGGTTTCCGGAATCTTCAGATTCAGAAAGAATAATGGCAACAGATTGATATTCCTTTGGTGTGGAAAAAGCAATCAATAAACCAAAAAAAAGGCCTGTCAGCGTAAGGTATACCATCACCCTTTTCTCTTTAAGAACCATATTCAACAGTTCTAAATAATCCAGGTAGTCCTCCTTTTTTTTCTGATTTTTCATACTTTATCTCCTATATAATTTAGGGAAAGGTGTACAATGCGAACATTCATCGTACACCTTTCCCTAGAAAATTCAATAGCAATTGTTTTTCAATTTATAGCAACCATAATTGTTTCTTATTCATGAATACTGGTCAATTGACGCCAATTCCATAACTCTGAAATCCCAATTCCTTTAAGTATTCCCTGTCGTAGATGTTTCTTCCGTCAAAAACCACTTTATTGGTCAAAAGTTTACCCAAAACTTCCCAGCTTGGAATCCTGAATTCAGACCATTCGGTCACCAACAGCAAAGCATCGGCATCCACACAGGCATCGTAGGCATCCTTACAATAAGTCACCTTGTCCCCTACATAATGCGCCTTGGCTTCCTTCATGGCTACGGGGTCATAGGCTTTCACCTTTGCACCTGCCGCTATCAATTCTTCGATTATCACCACTGCGGGTGCTTCTCTCATGTCATCGGTATTGGGCTTGAAACTCAATCCCCACATTGCAAAAGTCATCCCCGACAAATCTTCCCCAAAATGCTTTTTGATCTTATTGACCAATACATGTTTTTGGGCTTCATTCACTTCTTCAACAGCCTGAAGCACTTTCAATTCGTATCCGTATTGTTTCCCAGTTTTCACGATGGCCTTTACATCTTTTGGGAAGCAAGAACCACCATACCCGACTCCCGGGTAGATGAATTTATTCCCAATTCTTTGATCCGTTCCAATCCCTTTTCTTACCATATTGACATTGGCGCCCACCAATTCACAAAGATTGGCTATGTCGTTCATAAAAGAAATTTTGGTAGCCAACATGGCATTGGATGCGTATTTGGTCATTTCTGCTGAAGGGATATCCATGTAGATCAAACGATCTCCGCTGAGCTGAAAAGGCTTATAGAGTCTTTTCATGATTTCTTCGGCTTTTTCATCGTCTACACCAATCACTATTCTATCCGGTTTCAAAAAATCCTCAATGGCCGCTCCTTCTTTCAAAAATTCTGGATTGGAAGCCACTGCAAAGGGTAAATCCACCCCTCTTTTTTCGAGACTTGCTTTAATGGCAGCCCTTACTTTTTCACCTGTGGTCACCGGAACAGTGCTTTTGGTAGCCACTACGATGTAATCGGTCATGTGTCGGCCAATTTCCTCGGCCACTCCAAGTACAAATTTCAAATCTGCAGAACCATCCTCGCCTGGAGGTGTTCCTACGGCTATGAAAGCAACATCGGAACCTTGAATGGCTTCTGCCAAATTGGTGGAAAACTGCAATCTCCCACTTTTATAATTTCTGTTGACCAATCCTTCCAATCCCGGCTCGTAAATAGGCATGATCCCATTTCTCAAACCCTCAATTTTTTTTTGGTCGATATCAACACAAACTACTTCAATTCCGACATCCGAAAAACAAGCGCCTGATACCAACCCAACATATCCTGTTCCTACTACAGTTATTTTCATACCATTCGATATTTAAGACTTTTTTATTCTGTGAAACTATTTAAAAAAAACCATATTCCATTTTGTATTGACTGTTATTGCGTGAGATTCACTATCTGGGTGATGACCAATCCCAGCGTAGCCAATCCCGTACCTATAGAAACCCACTGCTGAGGACCTAGGGGCGTTCTTTCCGGCTTTTGAGGCACTATTATTTCTGCCCCCGGTTCAATCTGAGGATAAAATTTTACAAACATAAATCTTCTTGTCCTTTTTACATCACCATTGGCATATACCACGTAGGACTTGCTCCTTCTTGCCTCCTCGCTAAAACCTCCGGATTTTGAAATATATGCTTTGAAACCCCTACCTGTCATGTACCTTGCAGTGGTCGGAAAAAGCACCTGCCCCCTCATTCTTACAGTCTGCAGTTCCTTGGGAATGCTGATGATATCCCCTTCTTGCAAAATCAAATCATTGGACGAGCCAGGATTGGCCAAAATAAATTCAAGGTTGATTCCTACCAGTTCCTGTTCTTTCAATTCAATCTTGATCCCTGAGGTTTCGTTTGTGGAAAGATCCTGCAACCTGTCCGCCCTAAAATCAGTAGAAATAATTTGTTGATCGATTTTCTTCTGCTCTTTCAATCTTTCCAATTCTTGCGCATCAAGCTTTTTTGAAATTCTTTCCAAAAGTATCTTCTCCGCCTCATTTATTTTGATATCCTCATTCTCCAGTCTCTCCCTGACAGCAGTGAGATTTTCTTCCTTTATTTCATTCTCCGTACTCCCCTTGTAATATTCGGTCCTTCTGATCAGGGTGGCACCTTTTGAATAGGCAAATTGATTGATTCCACCTGCCCTCTTGATAAGATCAGAAATTCGCTCATTGGCATTACTCAAGGCAAAATCTCCGGGAAAAAAGACCTCCCCCTCCACCTTAATTATTTTTTCCCTCTGAAATCCCGGGCTTCTCCTTATAAATACGTGATCAAAGGGCTGCAATAAATATTGACTGTCCTCAGGTTTAATTTTCAAGTTGGAATCAATTTGAAGGTTGATGATTTCTGCTACCTTTCCAGTAATGTCATTCCTGACTCTTCTTGCTATTTCAATGTAGGAATTGGAAGCAGACTCTTTAAAGCCCCCCGCTTTCATCACCAAATCCGCAACAGTCATGTTTTCGCCATAGGCAAATGCCCCTGTTTGGTTGACCTCTCCACTGATTTTGATATAGTAATCCTCTTTGAGATCATAGCGACTCGGTATGCTCAATACATCCTCTCTCCGCAATTGAATATCCTCAGCACTTCCTTCAATGATTCCTTGAATGTCAACGGACGTGGCTTCTAGGGTGAGGTCATCTTTGGTCCTATATAAAATCGCTCTATTCAAAAAAGCATCCCCCATCAAGCCTTCAGCTTTAGACACCAATTCCTTGATGCCCATACCTCCTTTGGGGATAGAGTATTCTCCGGGGCGATAGACCGCTCCTGAAATCTGGACCCTATTGTCAAATCGATTTAAGATCTCTCCTACAGTGAATTCGTCTCCATCTTTTGGATAAAACCCTCTGTATTTATCAGAGGAAATGTCTTCTACCGACATTTGGTCTTTGGTGGTCCTTCTCACTGTAATGCGTTCCTTATATGCCAAACTGGAAAACCCTCCAGAAAACCTCAGCAGATCTTCTATATTTTCACCCTGTTTGATTTCAAAAAGCCCTTCTCTTCTGACAGGCCCCTTTATTTCGACCCTGTGCTGGATGGGCTGGACGATCACCACATCATTGTCCTTCAACATTACCTTGCTCGAATTTCCCTTTGTCAAAAAATCGTAAACATCCACCTCCGCTAAAAGTTTGCTGTTTCTGTACACTTGAATCTTTCGGAAAGAGCCATTTTCATTGGGGCCGCCCGCGGCAAACAAGGCGTTGAAAACCGAAGCAAAAGAAGGCAAAATATAATTTCCAGGTTTGGACAATTCTCCCACCATCGAAACAGAAATAGACCTGATATTCCCCAATCGGATATCTACAAAGGTATTGGGATTGCTCCCTCCCATGCCCGAATAAATTCTGGTTAGGGACGTTTTTATCCTTGCGGTTGCTGCCTGAATCGTTGCGCCACCGACTTCTATTGGCCCCACATTGGCGATCAAGATTTTCCCTTCGGGCCCAACCGTCGCATCATAGGATTGTTGAGATGCGCCATACACGTCGATCAACAATTGATCTCCCGCCCCAATAACATACGTCTGTGGAGTTGGGATATTGAGGCTTGGATTAAAAGTTAAATCCCTATTGTGAAACAATTTAAAGCCAAAAATTTTCTTTTGTGTGGGCGTCAAGTCATAATAGGGATCGGAATACCTCAAGGAGTCAAAGATTGACTGGTCCATATTGAAACCCTCTGCATTTCTGAGTTGAACACTTCCTGTTTGGGCTTCTTTCCCAGTTCCTTTCCCACTTCGCAATTCCTCAATTCTTTTCCTCAACTTGGTCACTTCTGAAATCGGCATCCCTCTTTCCGCCGCGGCCGCTGTGAGTTGCATTTCATTCATTCCAGAAGCTTCTGCCCTTTTGATCAATTGCTCTATTTGTGCATCTGAAAGGTTGTCCACTTTTAAATTCTGAATATCTGATAGGGACTGGCCCATAGACAATTGAAAAAATAAAATGAAAATCAAAGTGGTAAATAATTGTTTAAAGGTCATACTGGTTCTTATTCGAATGGATTCTTTCCATTATTTCACAAAATAAAAAAGAATTTCATCATTATTGTTTCGCGACGGGTTTTATTGTATTTAAAATGTAATTACAGCTTCGCCCTTTCAGTCACAATATTGTGCCTATTAAAGTGGTCGAATTACAATAAAATCAATGTCAATTACAAAATTTAATACATTACTCTGGCTTTCTGAATAAAATCAGACCCTTTGGATCGGGAACTCCAGATTTGATACTGAACTCAACTTTTTTATGGATGATCGTCTCGATTTTAAGACTTAGGTTTTTTAAATATTCAATATTCAGGTTTTCCCCGAAAATATCGATCATAATTGTTCCCGAATCTTTCCCCATCGCATAATCTCCGGTAAGGACGACCAAGGATACATTCCCCAATCTTTCCAATACAGTCTCTACCAATTGGTCCAAGCCAATATATTTCCTGATGATATCCTGAATGTTGGAGTAATAAGGGTGAAGCGTGTTGACTTTGTATTCGATCTTATTTTTTTCAGCCTGCTTAATCAAAAACCCTGCCTCAGTCAGATTATTCAATTCTTTCCGTATTGCATTGGTGGATTCACCAAATTCCTCCGCCAAGCCACGCAAATGACTATGATTGTTTTCGTTGATAAAAAATTTTATCAACAATCTCAATCTGGTTTTAGAAGTGATCAATGAATCCAACATAAAATAGACGCTTCAAAATGAGCAACAAAAGTACTCGATACCTTATATAAAGCAAAATTTAATCAATGGTTTTTAATCTAAACTTATCTTAGAGGGCATATTGAATTAAAACAATAAAAATTTGTGCCTTTACATATTTTGCTGGATCACTGATGACCATGGTTTTGTGGTTAGTAACGTGGTCGTTTTTCCAATCTTTTGGAATGAATGGTTTTTTTGAACAGATTACCGGTAAGGGCACTGAATCCCCCCAACAAAAACCCGAGAATGGTGGTAACAAGCCACAACAGCTGGGGATTGGTCAGGCCCATGAGAGCAGCCATTTTATCGGGAAGTCCTGAATTGGTCTGGATGGAAATCATCAAAACCATCACCAGCCAAACTCCCCCAAACGCAATCCCACCTCCCAAAAAGGAGGTTCCTGAATTTCCTCCAACAAAAAACGAGAGCCCAGCAATCAAAATCATCAAGGCCCAAAAGGGTAGAAATTGTCCTAAAAAATAAACGATCAAAGCAGTAATCAGTAAAATCAAGAAAAACTTGGCCATGTGTTATTTATTGAAAATAGTGGTAAACAATATGTTTTCTTTGTGTTCAGGTTTTCGGAGATTGAAATCCACGTATTCTCCATTCGCCCATTTTTTCAAGAAATTGTCATAATACTTGCTTCCTGGATTTCCGGATTGTCCGCCAGGGTAGATCCCAAAAGCGGTTATTTCCTCCCCCATTTCGACGACAAATCGCCAGCTTGCACCATGTCGTTCCGAAGTAGCGTTTACAATGCCCCTCCCTCCACCTGTGTACACATTTTCGGCGCTGAAGGATTTAAAGTCCGGAACCAAATGTTGGATGGAGGTTCCTTTGAAACTGGCCCAATTGTATTCACCGTTTTCCTTTTCCCAAGCCTCGATTTCAGTGACCATTGCTTCAAAACTCTTTGTCGCCACGTCAGCGGCAACTTCCACATCTGGGGTTTCTGGATCATCAAAAAGCAGGTCAAGTGGTTCATTTTTCAATAATTTGGTGGTTTCGTAATTATTGGGCAAGACAATAGAAATCCCTTCCCTCTCCCATTTTGACCAGATTCCTTTGTGCAAATGTTCCCACCAAACCTGGAAAAGCGCTGGCTCGGTTTGGTTTGGATGTGTGTAGAAATTCCAGTTCTTCAATTGATCCAAATATTTATTTGCTTTAGGATTTTCTACATCTTGATTTTGTATTTCCAAAAGGTTTAGCATCACCGGCAATGCCTCGGAGGCATGGAGATAATAGTTGTCAAATTGAAGCGCTTTCATGTCCTCCAAAGTGATGTCGGACAGCTCCGTCAATCTTGAATTTATCCTTCTGTTTCTGTATTGTTCAAATCCATTGTCAAAAACATAGTAGGGATAGGAAGGGTCCACCGAGTTTTGGTTCGCTGAGGAAACAAAACCCCTGATCGGATTGAGGGTGGAAGGATTTTGTTCGTTCGGGATAAAACCCTGCCATTCAAACCTGGGGTCGTTCCCATCCATCAGGAACTTGCCCTGTCCTTTCCATTTCAAGGGAAATTTGCCCTGTACCTTCATGGCGATATCTCCTGACCTTGAAGCGAAGACAAAATTTTGGGCAGGAGCGGTATAATGATTCAGTGCTTTTTCGTAATCTGAGTGATCAATGGCTTTGTTCAGAAGCAAAAAGGTTTTTTGCTCATTGGATTCCATGTGAAGGGTCCATTTGAGGGCGAAATTCACGTCCTGTCTCCCAGACCTGAAGGATTTATCATAAACCACAGGGCCATGATGGGTGTATATCACCGAATCCATAAAGGGATTTTGCCCTTTTATTTTGATTTCCTCAATTCTTAGAGTACTGGCAATCCATTCATCCTTATAGAGATATTCCGATCTTTTCTCATTTTTGAATTGAATGGCATACCAATCCCTTACATCTCTGGTGGCATTGGTTACTCCCCAAGCGATATTTTCATTGAAACCCGAAATCACACCCAAAGCCCCTGGTAATGTTGCCCCTTTTGTGCTTTGAGAGGGAGTGGTCAGTTGCATCGCAAACCATAGTGATGGAAGATTAAGTCCCAAATGCGGATCATTGGCCAATATCGGATGACCGCTTTTTGTCTTTTTGCCGGAGACAGCCCAGTTATTGGAACCAATTCCTGGCTCGGGATTGGGCATTGTTTTCAAAAAAATACTGGCATCTGGATAAACCATGCCCTCTGGGACTTTTACTTCCAAAGGCACAAAATCCCATTTTTTATCCTGTTCGATCACAGGGTCATTGCTGTCAGGATATT
>NZ_JAUSPP010000013.1:0-178377 GCF_030656585.1 Rhodonellum sp. | reverse complement strand
GTATCGCGCAATCGTTTTTGTTTTTTGTCTTACAGTACTTCAATGAACTTCTCCCGGACTTTTCCGGGCTCGTGATGTCGCCATCCCCAATCTTTTCCACTCTTCGTTTTCAAGCGGGTTGCAAAGGTAAACAATTTGTCTTTCCTCGCAAGATTTAATTTTAAATATTTTCTTTCCCGTTTTACCGTTCTGAACACTTCCCCTCTTTTGGGATTGCAAAGGTGCAAAAGAAAATCTATTGTCCAAAACCTTTTCCTGAAAAAACATGGTCTCTAATTACAACACCACTGATAATCAGTGAAAAAAATACAGCCTGTTTTTGAGGGTCAATTTATTACTTCAAATTTATTTATGAAGGATGGAAAAAAAAAGAGTCTTTTTTAAAAAAAGCCTACACTTTTTCTAAAAAAGACCCTAAAAAGCATCTTGTATGAGAATATCCGGGAAAAACCTTAAAGAGGTTTTAAAACTATATTTCTCCAGTAAACCTTGATTCCGCCTCCGTCATGGATTTGAAGTAAAATTCCTCCTTCGCCTTGGCCTATTTTCTCATCGGTATAATCCACCATTTCCGTGCCGTTAAGATAAGTGGTCACTCTATCTCCCATGACAACAATCTTCATTTTATTCCAATCACCATATTTCAGGGCTTTATCTTTCTTAGGATCCGGTTTGATCAACCATCCTCTCCCATAAGACTCATATATCCCACCGGTGTCATGTTTTGGGGGCGCCACTTCTACCTGCCATCCCGAGACTTTAGTGCCATCCACAGTCGATCTAATGAATACGCCACTGTTTCCGTCCGCCTCCTGTTTGAATTCAAGATTTAATTCAAAATTCTTATAATGATCTTTGGTTCCCAAATACCCATATTCCTTATCGGGACCACTTTCGGAAATCAAAAGACCATCCTCCACGTACCATTTTTCTGTACCATATATCTCCCAGCCCGAAAGGTCCTTTCCGTTGAATAAGGAAATCTCCTTATTGGTATCACAAGAAATAAACAACAAAAGCCCGAAGACTGTCAAAGCACTCTTTAAAATCGATTTCATAAGTTTCTAATTTTCATATTTTTAAACCATACTGCACTTCCGTGATCCTGAAGGGAGATCATGCCGCTCTTGGATTTGGCATATTCAGGGAAATCATCCCATTTGCCACTGTTCCTTCGGGCATTCCAATCTTCTGAATAGGGTATAAATTCAACGGTCTTCTTTCCATTAAGCCAATAACTTGATCCTTTCTCTGAGGAAATGATTTTCGAAATGTTCCATTCCCCAGCAGGTTTTACGACTCCTTCATAATCCGGGTCATACATTCCATAATCGGCACCGATGGATTGCCAAGCTTCCAAAGGCTCAGGAAACCCCAATTGATCGATCACTTGATACTCCGGTCCTGTATAATAGGGAGCCTTAAAATCTGGCCCCTCTACCACATGGTAAAAAACGCCACTGTTTCCACCCGAACCGATTTTCCATTCAAAGATCAATTCAAACTCGGAAAATTCGACTGGCGCGAAAACAATATCACCTCCAATATCTCCGCCTTTTCCCAAACCTTTTAATGCTCCCTCTTCGACAATCCAGCCTTCGGGAAAGGAATCTCCATTGTAGGACCTCCACCCATCGGTGCTTTCACCATCAAACAAAAGCATCCAGCCTTCCCCTTTTTCTTCCTCAGACAGGGAATTGTCTGGAAGGACCTCAACCGCCTCCATTCCTTCTACCTCGGTGGTTTCGTTCGTTTTTTCTGCACCGCAGGCAGACAACAAAGCAAAGATCACCACCCCGGTAACTATTTTAGTTTTCATCATATTAGATAAGCTTCATGTTTTTTGGATCCCAATTGATAAATTTATTCTGGAAATAACTGTCGTTACACAACAATGCCGGTGCTGCAGCCCGAAATCCAAAAACCGGGTCTTCTGCGACAGTGCCTCCTGTTCGAATGGCATTGAAGAAGTTGGCAAAGTGATCGTAGTGCGCACCTTTGTAATTCTTTTCCGCGGCATAGGTGGTTTCCCTAGGCGGTAAAATCTTGGCTCTCCCCTCTGTTTCACCCCTTAATTTGGCCTGCTCCTTCAAAAATGGATCATCATCTTCGGCATTGCTGTTCATTTTCACAACCACCTCTTCCCATTTCACATCCATAGATCCTTTTGTCCCCACTATTCTAAGATAAGTAGTTCCACTGGTACCATCCACGAAATTACATCTCAACGAAAGATTGAATCCCGGGTGCTGGGGAGAATCCGGATAATCAAAAGTACCCAATAGGACATCCGGCACTTCTCTCCCGTCCTTCCAATATCTCAAACCTCCCATAGAGGAGATCTTGGTTGGCCCGAGTGAATTGGTAATAAAATGAAGGCTGGAAAACAAATGGACAAATAAATCCCCAGACATTCCTGTGCCATAATCAAGATAATTTCTCCACCTGAAAAATCTCAAGGGATCCCATGGCCTATCCGTGGTATTTGAAATGAATTTCTTCCAATCTACTGTCTTTTCATTTCCATCTGCCGGGACATTGTATTGCCAGGCTCCTTCAGGGGAATGACGCGCCCAAAATCCTTCCGCATAGACAATGTCTCCAATGGCCCCTGCTGCCAATAACTCCTTTGCCTTTTCGTTGCCTAAAGAGGATACACCCTGGCTACCAATCTGCATTATTTTTCCGGATTTTTTCCATGCCTCGATCACCTCCGCTCCTTCTTTTACAGAATGGACCATCGGCTTTTCACAATAAACATGTTTTCCGGCGCCAAGTGCATCTATACTGATCTGTTTGTGCCAATGATCTGGAGTACCTATCAAAACAGCGTCAATGTCTTTTCTCTTGAGCAACTCCTTATAATCACTTGTCAAAAACAGATGATCCCCCCATCTTTGCTTTGCTGCTTCTTGCCTTCCTTTGTATAGGTCGCAAACAGCCACAATTTCAACATTCGGGTGTCTGAGTGCAGTCGTCATGTCTTCTACCCCCATGATACCCGCTCCGATCAATCCCAATTTGATGGGAGATCCCTCTTGAAATGCAGAGTTCCTTTGTAAAAATGATTTTATATTGGGTTCATTAGCAAAAGCCATTGGGGTAATTGCAGCAGCTGCTCCTGTTAATCCCAGCTTTTTGAGAAAAAGCCTTCTGTTGTTGGTCATGATATTAGGTTGATTTGTAAGTTTCATTTTCAAATTGAAACCAAAAGTTAATTAATTTTTTTAAAAAAGTATTCCCTTATGATTGATATTTTTATGAACGGGCTCCCGAAAAGTATTTCATTGCTATTTTGCCATTTGATCGCATCGATGATAATTCCCTTTTATTTACCGGACCCAAAAATATATCAAAGCAGAAACCGGTAAGCAACACGATTTTTACCAGAAATATGCATTGGCCTTCCTAATGGGGATGGAAACTACAAGAAAATCAGACTGTTTGTAGAATTAGGCTTATAACCGATATGATGAAGTCAAAAAAACGCAAACAAAGACTGATGATTAACCAATTTCAAAATGGAGTTGAATTGGCAATCCTCAACACGGGTTTAATCCAAATTTATCCCCTCTCATTAAAACATATAATTCATTCCCTTTAGAAATCTCGCAGACTTGGATGGAATCGTCATCTGAATCCTTACCTCTTTTGACACCAAAAAATCCAAAAATTGATACTCAAGGTAATAAACATTCATGGATGAGTGATCATAGGGTGTTTATTGGGCTTCTATTTTTCTCTTTGGGTCTAAAAATCAGCAAGCGTCTTTTTGAAATATCCAGCGGCATGTCTCAATCGGCTACCATACCATGAAAAAATCTCCCCATCAACAATAAATACCTGAGCAGTTGGATTTGACTTTTTAAATTCTGCAATATGCTTTTCCTTAAAAGGAAAAGGTTCAGAGCTCAGAAAAAGAAAATCAGGCTTCAAAGACCTGACTTCCTCCAAGCCCACCTCAGGATATCGAGAAACTTCCATTAGATTTTGGAAGCCGGCTTTGGTCAGCATGTCGTCTATAAACGTGCCTTTTCCCGCGACCATGAGTGGATCCTTCCAGATAAAGTATAAAACTGAGCCCCTGTGCGGAATTTTGAAAGTGAAATCATTTTGAATTTCAGCAACCAACTTCTCCGCATTTGACAAGGTTCCCGTAATCTCCCCTATCCCCCTCATCATGGCAAAGGCGTCTTCAAGGTTAGCGATATCACTCATCCAAACGGGATACTTATCCGCTAAAGCATCTATTCCTTCTTGGTAATTCTCTTCTTTATTGCCAATGATCAGATCGGGTTTTAATCCATCGATTTTATCAAAATGAAAATTCTTGGTCCCTCCAATGATGGTTTTGGTTCGTTTAAAATTTTTTGGATGCACACAAAACTTGGTCAATCCTACAATTCTATCCCCCAAACCCAAATCCACCAGCAATTCTGTCTGAGAAGGAACCAAAGAAATGATCCTTTCGGGAATTCCTTTCAAAACAATGGTTCGATTAAGTTGATCCGTGAACATTGGCTTTTGGGGGTTGGAAATAAAAACACCTTTGAAATCCGATGATTTCAAAGGTGTTTTAAGCTTTAGGAAATATATTTAAAATCAAAACCAGGATCCAAGTCTTCCAGAAATCCGAGGATCAATGCAATCACATTTTCGATATCGTCTTTGCTGGCGGTTTCCACAGTGGTATGCATGTACTTCAATGGTAAGGAAATCAATGCGGAAGGCACACCCTCATTCGAATAAGCGAAAGCATCAGTATCCGTACCTGTACTTTTTGAGGCCGCTGCCCGCTGAAAGCCTATTGTCCTTTTATTGGCAGAATCGACAATCAGATCCAGTAATTTCTTGTGGACCGATGCGCCATAAGTAAGTACCGGTCCTTTTCCTGCGGTAAGATCACCACTGGCAACCTTACTGTACATCGGAGCTGTGGTGTCATGGCAAACATCAGTGATCACAGCAAGATTGGGTTTGATTTTAGCAGCAATCATTTGAGCGCCTCTAAGCCCTATTTCTTCTTGGACAGCATTGACGATATACAAGCCGAAGGGAAGTTTCAAGCCGGATTCATGAATCCTTTTGGCAACTTGAGCGATCATATAGCCACCAATCCTGTTGTCTAGGGCTCTGCCGGAATAAAATTTATGATTCAACTCAATGAGCTCATCCTTGAACGTTGCCACGCAACCTACATGGATCCCCATTTTTTCCACCTCGTCTTTTGACCTTGCCCCCACATCTATAAAAATATTGTCAAGGGTGGGCGTTTCCTCTTTTCCTTCTTTCCTGGTATGGATGGCAGGCCAACCAAATACTCCTGAAACAATTTTATCGGCTGTATGGATATTGACCCGCATGGATGGGGCGATCATGTGATCCGATCCGCCATTTCGCCTTACATAGATATATCCTTCTGCGGTGATGTAATTGACAAACCAGCTGATCTCGTCGGCATGGGCTTCAATGACAACTTTAAATTCTGCCTCTGGATTGATCACTCCAACAGCAGTGCCATAGTTGTCAGTGAAATGGGTGTCCACGAAAGGTCTGATGTAATCCAGCCAAATCTGTTGCCCTGAAGCTTCAAATCCAGTTGGGGAGGCATTGTTTAGGTAAGTGTATAAAAACTCTTCGTTTTCTGTCATGGTTTTGAATAAATATGGGAAGTAGGTGAATTCGATTCATGACTGATTATAGGCTGAATCTTAATTCTTTTCCCAAAATTGAATTTTGATTGTATTATCTGTTTAACCGCTACACTTCTTTTTCGTTCAACAAATCTGTACAAGGCCCAACAAAAGACAATACTTCTGCATTATAAAGGGATATTCCCGTGCTTCTTCCTCGGCAGCTTATCGACCTTGTTTTCGAGCATTTTGAATCCCCTGATTAGTTTTTCACGGGTTTGGGAAGGCAAAATGACTTCATCGATAAATCCTCTATGTGCAGCGCGGTACGGATTGGCAAATTTGGAAGTATATTCCTCTACTTTCTCCTGTAGTTTAGCTTCAGGATCCACTGCTTCCGCAATTTCCCTTTTGAAAATGATTTCTGCAGCCCCTTTTGCCCCCATCACGGCTATTTCAGCAGTTGGCCAGGCAAAGTTCAAATCCGCTCCGATATGCTTGGAGTTCATCACATCGTAGGCTCCGCCATAGGCTTTCCTGGTGATTACTGTAATCCTTGGAACAGTAGCTTCAGAGAATGCATAGAGTAATTTGGCTCCATTGGTGATGATCCCATTCCATTCCTGATCCGTCCCTGGAAGGAAACCCGGCACATCCACCAATACCAACAAAGGGACGTTGAAGCAGTCACAAAACCTGACAAACCTCGCCGCTTTGACAGAGGCGTCATTGTCCAGGACCCCGGCCATGGATTGTGGCTGATTCCCAACCACTCCGATACTTCTTCCGGCTATCCTTGCGAATCCAACTACAATATTGTCCGCGAAATTTTTATGGACTTCCAAGAAAGATTGCTCATCCACAATCCCAGTGATTACTTCCCGGATGTCGTACGGTTGGTTTGGGTTTTCTGGAATAATCGTATCCAATGAAATCCTGCTTTCATCCTCTTTCATTTCATAAGGATAAACGGGAGCTGTATCCTCACAATTTTGAGGTACATAACTCAGCAATTGCTTGATATGCTGGATACATTCCAGTTCATTGGCACAGGCAAAATGGGTCACCCCGCTTTTAGAACTATGGGTACTGGCGCCCCCGAGTTCCTCTGCCGTCACATTTTCATGGGTGACGGTTTTGACGACATTAGGCCCTGTCACAAACATGTAGGATGTGTTTTCGACCATCAAGATGAAATCCGTAATGGCTGGTGAATAAACAGCTCCTCCCGCACAGGGTCCCATTATGGCGGAAAGCTGTGGAATCACTCCGGAGGCCAAGGTGTTCCTATAAAAAATATCTGCATAGCCACCCAAGGAAACCACGCCTTCTTGTATTCGAGCTCCTCCGGAGTCGTTAAGACCAATCACAGGAGCTCCGTTTTTCATGGCCATATCCATGATTTTGCATATTTTTTCGGCATGTGTTTCAGAAAGAGAACCCCCAAAAACGGTAAAATCCTGAGAATAAACATAGGTCAACCGGCCATTGATTTCTCCATATCCCGTAATTACCCCGTCTCCCAAGTAATGTTCTTTGTCCAATCCAAAATCCTTTGCACGGTGCATCACAAATTTGTCGATTTCCTGAAAACTGCCTTCATCCAAAAGGAAATGGATACGTTCCCTTGCAGTAAGCTTTCCCTTTTTATGTTGCGCCGCTATTCTGGCTTCGCCTCCGCCAAGAAGTGCTTCTTCATTTTTCTGATTGAGCAGCGCTATTTTATCCTTATTGCCTGGCAACGTATAAACACCTTTGATTTGGCTATCCATGATTCTAAAGTTATTTGGTTTTGTTCAAATATAAGGAGGGTATGATTATTGATGAAATATTTATTCATGAACCTAATATCATTTTTATAGAAAGCTGATTTTTAGTGATCTATTGATCTTCCTTTTTAAATAAACTTTCTATATTCGCACAACTAAATTTCAAGCCGTCATGGGTATAAGAAAGACAGCTATCATTGACATGGGGACCAATACATTTCATCTGTTATTGGTGCACTTGTCTGTGGACAATTTTGAAACAATTTTTAAGGAAAAGATACCCGTAAAAATTGGTCAAGGGGGAATAAGTCGAAACACTATCACACCTGATGCCCAAAAAAGGGCTATTCATACCCTTCAACATTTCAAAAATCTAATTGACGGGGAGGGTATCCAAGAAATATATGCCTTTGCTACCAGTGCTGTAAGAAATGCAGACAATGGTCAGGATTTTGTCCAAATAATAAAGGAGCTGATCGACATTGATGTGAAAGTAATCGACGGGGAGCAAGAAGCACATTTGATTTACGAAGGAATCCGATTCAGCGGCTCTCTCAACGGAGACACCAATCTGATGATGGATATCGGAGGAGGCTCTGTGGAATTCATCATTGGAAACGATCAAGAAGCTTTTTGGAAACAAAGTTTTGAAATTGGGGGGCAAAGAATGTTGGATCTGTTTCATTACCATGACCCAATTCTCCCGGAAGAAGTGGAAAAGCTCACCGATTTTTTGGGTGAAAAACTGATTGATCTGGTTTATGCCATTTCAAAATTCAAACCCACGGGTTTTGTAGGTGCATCTGGCACATTCGATACACTTTCGGATATGTATTACGCTGCGCTTCACCAATCAAAAACGAACCGTGAGAACGTCTTTCAGTTGCCAAAGGAAGAGTTTGAAATCATCGCAGAAAAACTCCTTACGCTAAACAAAGAAGCCCGCCTTAAAATACCCGGGATGATTCCCATGCGTGTGGACATGATCGTAGTGGCAAGCTGTCTGATCACGTACATACTGAGATTTGTCCCTGTAGAAACTTTGATTTGCTCCAATTATGCCTTGAAAGAAGGTGTTATTGCCCAGCTGATCAAAAAACACTCCCTTTGGGAAAATACTATCCTAAAGGAAAACCAATAAAAGACCGGGAAAAATCCGGTTTTCATCCATTGACTTTAATCATAGAATGAAATTCTCTTTCGAACAATTATTCAAATTCACCAAAAGCATTTTCATAAAAATCGGCTGCCCCGAAGAAGAAGCAGAAACAGCTGCAAAGGTATTGCTCTCTGCAGACCTTCGCGGGGTGGATTCCCATGGAGTGGCGCGTCTTTCTGGCTATGTCAGGTTGTGGGAAGCCAATAGAATCAATGCCAAACCCTCCATCAAAATCATACACGAAACCCCAAGCACTGCTGTGGTCGACGGTGACGGCGGATTGGGCCTGGTCGTTGCCCCTTTTGCCATGCAGGTGGCCATTGACAAAGCAAAAATAGCAGGGACAGGATGGGTCTCGGTAAAAAACTCCAACCATTACGGCATTGCCGGCCAGCATGCCATGATGGCATTGGAACATGACATGATCGGGATTTCCATGACGAATGCCAGCCCTCTGGTCAGCCCTACGTTTTCGACGGAGAGATTGCTCGGTACCAACCCCATAGCAGTGGCGATTCCGGCAAAATCCCAACCTCCATTCGTCGCTGACTTTGCCTCCACCACTGCCGCAAATGGCAAACTGGAAATATTGAAAAGAAAAAGTGAAGAAGCGCCTCTTGGCTGGATCCAGGATAAAAACGGAAATCCTACCACCAGTCCGGATGGTGTAAAGGATGGGGGGGCATTGTTGCCCCTTGGCGGAGATCGGGAACATGGTTCGCACAAAGGGTATGCCTTAGGCGCAATAGTGGATATATTCTCGGCAGTACTCTCCGGCGCGAATTATGGGCCTTGGGTTCCTCCTTTTGTAGCTTTTCTTCAGCCTGACCCCAACCCTGTAGGTGAAGGTCTTGGTCATTTTTTTGGTGCCATGCGCATAGATGCTTTTAGGCCAGCCGATGAATTCAAATCCAATATGGACATCTGGATCAATCGCTTCAGAAAAGCAGAGACCATTTCCGGCCAAGAAAAAGTCCTGATCCCTGGTGATCCTGAAAGGGAATTGGAAGCGGAAAGGAGATCAATTGGCATTCCTTTGTTGAAACCCGTTGAGGAGGATTTAAGGGCTTTGGGAGAAAAATTCGGAGTGGAGTTTTAGCAAAAAAACAATCAAAATTTTCACGGAGTCAAGGGCCAATGAATACAGTAGGATTCATTGGCTCTTGACTTTAGTAGCTTTATTTTTTATCCCCCCTTTATCAAGGGAGAAATATAAAAACGTTTTTACGCATAAAACCTTTGCAATATTCCATTTCTTTCAACCACCCATCAAATCCGATTTGTTTGGTTTTGACCTTTTTGTAAATTGAATGGTGTAATCTCAAATCCATGCCTAAATTAACCCAAAAACCTATGAATTCCACATCTCTGAATCGCCGTCAATTTTTGAAAGAAAGTTCCGCCGCCACACTTGTCTTGGCCAGTATGGGCATGATGAGCATGGATTTCATCAAGACGGAAAAGCCCCTTAGCGTAGCCTTAATCGGCACAGGCTGGTACGGCAAAAGCGACTTGTTTCGTCTGATACAAATTTCAGATGTTGAAGTGGAAGCGCTTTGCGACGTAGATAGCAATCTTTTGAAGGAAGCCGGAGAAATGGTCTCAAAACGACAAAAATCAGGAAAAACGCCAAAGCTTTATAAGGATTACAGAGAATTGCTCGCCAATCACAAATTGGATATTGTGGTTATCGGGACACCCGATCATTGGCATGCGTTACAAGCCATCGCCGCCATCCAATCTGGAGCGCATGTGTATCTTCAAAAGCCAATATCTGTTGATGTCATTGAAGGAGAGGCGGTAGTCGCTGCTGCAAGAAAATACAATAAAAAAGTACAGGTGGGTGTTCAGCGAAGAAGCACCCCCCATTTGATAGAATCCAAAAAGAAAGTAATCCAAGGAGGAATGCTGGGCAAAATCTCACACGTGGAAATATGCTGTTATTATCACATGAAGGCCAATGGAAATCCCCCTGAACAACCTGTACCGGATTTTTTGGATTATGAGCTCTGGACAGGACCGGCACCATTGCGGCCATACGATGGAATCCCGCATACCCGCTGGTGGAGAACTTTTATGGAATATGGAAATGGCATCATGGGAGATATGTGCGTGCACATGTTTGACTGTGTCCGCTGGATGCTGGACCTGGGTTGGCCGAACAAAATCAGCTCCACTGGCGGAATTTATGTCCAAAAAGAAGGGAAATCCAATATTTCAGATACCCAAACCGCCCTTTTTGAATACAATGAAATGAATGTGGTATGGCAACACAGAAGCTGGGGCAATCCTGTGGATCCTGACTATCCTTGGGCATTCAAGATTTTTGGCGAAAAAGGTATGCTGGCAGGAAGTCCGATGCGTGCAGATTTCACGCCTTACGGAGATGGGGAAAAGATCCACTGGGATGCTTTGTATGAAAAAGAAGAATATCCCGAAGATTTGAAAGAGGACCGAATTGAACTCCAAGCTGCTCCTGCGACCAGAAGGCAATTTCAAAACCTAATCCAGTCCATGGAATCCGGAGAAAAGCCTGTAGCAGATATCTTGGAAGGTCATATTTCATCCGCTTCTTGTATTCTCGCCAATATTTCCATGGAACTGGGGAGGCCACTGATCTATGACCCCGTGAAAATGGAAATTCCCGGTGATCCGGAAGCAACCGCTTTGTTGCGAAGACCTTATAGAAGCCCTTGGATACATCCAGAACCCAATAAAGTATGATCATAAATGCAGGAAGCAGCCCATATCAAGGGCTGCTTTTTTTACGGGCGCAATTTTTTAGATTGAATTCCCTACCTTATGTTCGTACACATTAATATTTTTTAACCCTTGACATCCACTACGATTCAATCCAAGGATGTATCTACCTGACAATCAATATATTGTTTATTTCTTCTAACTTCATCCTAATGTTGTCAGAAATTAGTCTCCCAATAGTCTGATTTTCTTGCAGTTTCAAAACCCCTAAAAAATCTATTGAATATTTCGGGTTAAACAGCATCTCCTGCTGTAGCATTTATGCATTTTGATACGTTATGGTACCATAAGGTTATTACATAAAAAAATGATCCACGCCAAATTCAACCAAACAATGAAGCCATTGCAAAAAATGATCCGCGCCAAAACCTGGAAGTTCTTTTCCTTGCTTTTTGTATTGGGAATTTCCACCCTCTTGACCGCTTGCCTGAATGATGATGATGACAATCCACTTCCTCCCGCTGCTTATGTATCCTTTTACCATGGTTCTCCAGATGCACCTGGATTGGATATTTTCGTTGATGGCAGAAAAATCAACAACAATCCCTTGAATTACAATGAAACATTACCCTATCAACCATTTTTTCTAGGAAAAAGGAATTTCAGGTTCACTCCCCCAAATGCAGTAAACAGCTTATTGGATTCTGAAATCACATTCGAAGCGGATAAAACTTATTCCATTTTCATCTCTGATTTGTCGAGCAACCTGAAAACATTGGTTTTGGAGGATGATTGGGAAACCCCCACCGCAAACAATGCAAAAATCAGATTTGTGCACCTTTCTCCCGATGCCGCGGATATTGAGGTCGAGATTTCTGGAACAGCAGGACCTTTTGGAGATACATCGGATTTCTTAAATGCGAGTGATTTTGTGAATTTCGAAAAAGGTGTCTTGGACATCACCGTCAAATCAAAAATTACCAATGAAATATTGGTAAGTGCAAATGATGTGGAAATCAAGGGAAAAAGAGTTTATACCCTGGTTCTTCGAGGACAAAAAAGCCAGGCAAGTGGTGACAAACAACTCAGTCTCCAATTGCTTACCAATTTCATTCAATTCTAGGGGATCTTGTTGTCCCTGAAAAAATCAAACCCCAGAAGACTGCTTGGTTTTTTGGGGTTTATTTTTTTATCCAAATAAATCGGAGCTCAAATATCGGTCTCCCCTGTCACAGGTAATACATACAATCAAGCCCGACTCCAGCTCTTCTGCTATTTTTAGCGCAGCGAACAAAGCTCCACCACTGCTCATACCAGCAAGAATTCCTTCTTCTTTCGCCATTCTTCTGGTCATCATGGTAGCCTCGAGCTCACTGACGTCTACGATTCTATCCACTCTTGTCGGGTCAAAAATCTTTGGCAAAAACTCGGGCGACCATCTTCTGATTCCTGGGATATTTGACCCATTGGTGGGCTGGGTTCCCACAATTTGGATATCGGGATTTTGTTCTTTCAGGAATTTTGAGACCCCCATAATGGTGCCGGTAGTACCCATCGCCGAAATAAAATGGGTGATTTTCCCTGCCGTATCTTTCCATATTTCCGGTCCTGTAGTCGAGTAATGTGCCAGATAATTGTCAGGGTTGGAAAATTGGTTAAGCATAAAATACCCTTCATTTTCGGCCATCTCTTCGGCCAATTCCCGGGAATATTCAATGGTTTTCGCTGCTGGGGTCAGAATGACCTTGGCACCATAAGCCTCCATCGAAATCACTCTCTCTTTGGTTGAATTATCAGGCATGATCAAGGTCATTTTCACGCCCAATATATTTGCCACCATAGCCAAAGCGATGCCTGTGTTTCCGCTGGTTGCCTCGACCAACTGATCTCCTTTTTTCACATCTCCTCTTTCAAGGGCTTTACTGATCATGTTGTAGGCTGCACGGTCTTTTACGCTGCCCGCTGGATTTTGTCCTTCAAGTTTGCAAAAAATAGAGACTTTGGGCTTGACTGGGATTTGGATCAACTCCACCAATGGCGTGTTGCCTATGAGTTCAAATAATTTCATTTCCGGTTTTTAAAATGTACATATCCGTTGAATCCGTTCCATCCACATACATTTTGGTTTGGTAATAGATCTTGCTGTTTGGGGGAATGCTCTTGGTCAGCCATACATTTCCACCCACAACAGATCCTTTTCCAATAATGGTTTCCCCCCCAAGAATGGTAGCTCCTGCATAGATCACAACATTATCTTCTATCGTGGGATGTCTTTTTTTATCAGCATCTTCTTTGTTTACACTGAGCGCTCCAAGGGTGACACCTTGGTAAATTTTAACGTGATTGCCAATGCGCGAAGTTTCCCCGATCACCACACCCGTCCCATGATCGATACAAAAGTGGTTTCCTATATTGGCACCAGGATGAATGTCAATGCCCGTCCTGCCATGGGCAAATTCCGTGATCATTCTTGGGATCATGAAGATTCCGGCTTTGAAAAGGAGATTGGCTATTCTGTAAGCTGCTATGGCATAAAAGCCCGGGTAACTCCTGAGTATTTCAGTACGTGATTTTGCCGCCGGATCTCCTGCAAACATCGCATCCACATCCTGATGGATCAAATCATAAACCTGACCAAGATCGTAAAAAAAGGTTTCTGCCAATTTTTGTCCCTCTCCTCTGTGAAGATGAGGGTTATTGGTCAAGATAGTTGAAAATCTGGCTTTAAGGTCCTCTAATCTGGACTCAATTTGCGTTTTTTCATGCAAAATTTCCACAGCATATTCCGGGAAAAGCACTCCCAGAAGTTCCTCGAAAAAATTATGAATCAATTTGGGAGATGGACATTTTGAACATTCCTGATGAGATTTGAAAATTTTATCGACAAGGGTTTTCATGATTACAAATAAAGGGGAAATTACAACACAAAACCCACCCTTATGACATAAGGTTCATTGTATGGAGATCTTTGGTTATCGTAAAGAAGATTGTAGAGGAAGGTGAAATTTGCACCACCTCTATTCCCAAAAGGGGCAAAATATCCCGCCCCAACAAATAAAGAAGGGACCCACTGCCTTTCAAAAACCTCCGTTCTCCTGTTGTAAAGGTCAAAATTCAGGGCTTCATATTCCGTATGGGCAAAAATATTGGGGAAAACATTGTATCTCAAAAAAGTCCTTCCACCATAAAGATTGCTGTTTCCCCCTGCAAATCTTTTGTCCTGGAAGTATTGGTAGGTCATGCCCACCCCTCCTGAGAATTTTTCAGTGAGCATTATTCCAACCAGTGGAGAAACATCAATAAAGGTAATGGTCCCGAATTGTGCGGCAAAATTTCCGCCATAGTACAACCGGTCCTTTATTGGAGGCTTCATTTCTGGGTCATATTCTCTTTGGGAAAATCCTTCACTGATCCCAAACAAAAAAAACATTCCTACAAATGCAATATTTAAAAATCCTTTATTCTTTGACAATGACATACAAATCTTCGGTTTTTCTTTTCATCAAATACCTTTCTCGTGCAAATTTCTCCAAAAGATCATTGTTACTCATCAGCTCCTCTCTGTCCGCTTTGATGACTTCCTTTTTATCTTGGTAGAATTCTTTCTGTTTTTTCAACTCGCTCAATTTGGACCCCAATCTAAACTGACTGACAAAGTCATTGGAATCAATAAATAGCATCCACAATATGAACAGTAGCGTAAAAACAAAATAAAAGTTCTTGGAGTATTTTAAAAACTTGCCCATGGGATTGGTAGATAATTTAAACAAATATAGAAAATTGAAATGAGATCGCGCAAAACAAGACAGTTTTTGGAGGATCTGATAACCCTACCTTTATAACGCCCTTTCCCCTACCATCCTCATTTAGCTCATTTTATCTAAATTTCAAACGAAATCATTCTGGTTTTATTTATATTCATCTCAAAATAAACCAAGAAATATGAATACAAATCTACGCCGATTAGGGGCATGGTTCATCTGCATGGGATTTGGCATGGGCATTCCCACCCTAAATGCCCAACAGATCAAACCATCCACCTCCAAGGCACTTCAGGAAGCCGTCAAAAAACATCAAGAATTAAATCTGGAAACACCTTTCTCCCAATTCCCAGTAAGAAATGTGGGACCTACCAATACCAGTGGTAGAATCGTGGACATTGAGGTCAGTCAGGATTTTAAAACCTACTATATCGCCGCCGCCTCGGGTGGAGTTTGGAAAACAGAAGACAACGGTCAATCCTTCCTTCCTATTTTTGACCATCAAGGTGCGCTTGGCATTGGGGACATGGCACTTTCTCCTTCCGATAATAATATTCTATGGGTGGGGACGGGAGAAAACAATTCCAGCAGATCCACCTATGCAGGTTCTGGCGTGTATAAATCCACAGATGCCGGCAAAAATTGGGAATTTATGGGCCTTCCCTTTTCCCAGCATATTGGTCAAATCCAGATCCATCCCAGTAATCCGGATATCGTTTGGGTCGGATCCATGGGCTCATTGTATTCCAAAAACGACGAAAGAGGACTTTACAAAACCACCGATGGTGGGAAATCCTGGGAAAAAACATTGTACATCGACGACAATACCGGGATCATTGATATCAAAATTGATCCTTCGAATCCCGACGTCATGTTGGCTTCCTCATGGGAGCGCATGCGCCAATCCCATGATTTTGTAGGCAATGGAAAAGGGTCTGCCATCTGGCGTTCGGTAGATGGTGGAGACACTTGGAAAAAAGCGATGGGCGGATTCCCCCAGGATGAATTCGTGGGTAGAATCGGTTTTGATTTCAGCCTTTCCAACCCAAAAATAGTGTATGCTTTGCACGATTATCAAAAAGCCAAAGAGAGTCAGGAAGGACCAAGAGCCCCCGCCGAAAAATCAGACGACCTCACCATGGAGAGCTTTTTGACGATTTCAAATTCGGGAATAGAGAACCTTGAGGATGAAAAACTGAACAAATTTTTGCGAAGCAACCGATTCGCGACAAAGTATAATGCATCGGAAATAAAAAGACTGGTGCGCCAGGGCAAAATAACACCGGCGCAGATCGCGAACTATAATGGTGAGCTAAAGGATGCAAACTCAATATTGTTGAGCAGCTCAGTGATCGGGGCTGAGGTTTATCGGTCTGAAGATTCTGGTATTTCTTGGAAAAAAGTCAACCAACCTGGGCTGGACCGTGTGTACAATTCGTATGGCTACTATTTTGGAGAAGTCCGAGTGAGCACGGAGGATGAAAATGAATTGTTTATTTTGGGTGTTCCATTGCTTGTCTCAAGGGATGGGGGCCAATCATTTGCCAATACGGATTCGATTGGGAACGTGCATTCCGATCATCAGTCCATGTGGATCAATCCAAAAGATGCAAAGCATATCCTTCTGGGAACAGATGGCGGTCTTTACAGTACTTTTGGAGGAGGTGCAAGATGGGACCATCTCAACAAACAGTTGACCATCAGCCAGTTTTACTCTGTGATGGTGGATGAAGCCAGTCCATACAACATTTATGGGGGCATGCAGGACAATGGCGTTTGGTACGGGAAATCGACAGATAAGCCTGAAATTCCATGGAAATCCCTTATGGGCGGAGATGGAATGGTGGTAGCCGTGGATACCAGGACAAATGATGTCGTTTACACGGGTTTTCAATTTGGCAATTATTTCAGAATCAATACTTCTACCAATGAACGTAAATCAGTAACCCCATCACATGACATCGGAAACAAACCAAATCGATGGAATTGGAGAACGCCCGCAACGCTGAGCAAGCACAATCAGGACATCTTGTATATGGGCTCGCAGTACGTGTACAGAAGCCTTGACCGTGGAGACACTTGGGAAACCATTTCACCTGACCTGACCAAAAACCAGAAAAGCGGTAATGTCCCCTTTGCTACACTCACTGTCTTGGAAGAATCGCCATTACAGTATGGGGTAATGTACGCTGGCTCAGACGATGGCAATCTGTGGATCACCAAAGACCATGGAATTACTTGGACCGATATTGCAAAAGGATTGCCTCAAAATCGTTGGGTGAGCAGTGTGACGCCATCCTCGCATGAAGAGGGTTTGGTTTATGTGACTTTGACAGGATACAGGTTTGATGAGTTCACTGCCTTTGTATATCAGAGTAGGGATTATGGAAAAACATGGACGTCCATCTCCGCAAGCCTGCCTGCAGAAGGTGCCAATATCATCAAGGAGGATCTTAAAGACCCAAACATCCTCTATTTGGGTACCGACCATGGCCTTTATGTTTCCTTGGATGGTGGCGTAAATTTCTCTTTGGTTCAAGGAACTATGCCAAACGTTTCCATTTATGACATGGTCATTCAGGAGAAAGAAAATCATCTGGTGGTGGCTACTCACGGAAGAAGCGTTTATGTGATGGACCTTTCACATTTCCATAAAATCGGGGAAAACACAAAGGAAATTCTCTCCTTGGAGATCCCTGAAATCCGGTTGAATTCGAGATGGTCAAATCCAGCTTATTCTGGAGCAAAACCTTCTCAGCAAATTCTGTATTATGTAAAAAATGCAGGAACTGTCCAATTTGTGATCAAAAATGACAAACAGGAAACCGTTAAGTCTTGGAGCCAATCGGCCAAAAAAGGAATCAACAAGACCGAGTGGGATTTGAAACTTGACAAAGAATTGATTCCAAAAGGTAAATACACACTGAATATTTCGAATTCTGGAGGCTCCGAGGAAAGCCTATTTGAAGTGAAGTAAAAATCAACACCATAAAAAAACCAGACCTTTAATTTCCCAGGTCTGGTTTTTTTTATGTTTTAACTTTTTTAGAAAAGCCTAAAACCAGCGGACAAAACAATTTGGTTTTGCCTTTGGTCGGTTTCAAAACCTGCTACGCTCTTGGAGTTTTTACCCAAGGAACTCTCGTATTTCAAATCCAGTATCAAATTGCCAATATCCAAGCCTACCCCAGCTTGATATCCAATGGTTGCATTTCTATAATCCACATCCTGAGCCACCTGAACGGCGTCCTCTATTTTGTAATCCAATAAAATACTTGCAATGGGGCCTGCTTGCAACCTGAAAAAATTCGCGACCTTAAATCCCAGCATCATGGGGATATCCAATCTATTGAAACTCGCATCAATATTGCGCTCTTCTCCAGCGTCATCTTTTTGAATTATTTGCCCCCCTGTGTTGGTGTAGAGAAATTCAGGTTGGATAAAGAACGAACTGCCACCCATCCTGACAAAAGCACCAACGTGATATCCAAGTTTACTGTCTCCTGATGAATATCCTTCCCCATTCACGGCAATATTCCCTTGGGAAACTCCCACTTTGGGACCAATTGAAAAATCCTGAGCCATTGCGGATCCCATCATGCCCAAAAACGAAACTACTAGAAAATATTTTTTCACAAACCTGATTTTTTTTTCCATTTAGAAAAGTAAATCTCCCCATTTTGGCAAGACAATAACACACTAACCAAACGACGGAAAATATAATTTCGTTTGGCTATGAGGGCTTTAATTTAGTGATTTATTTAAAAACCCTTTTGCAATGTCAAATAATTCATGAAAATCCATCGGTTTGGGTAAAAGCCGATCAAATGAAATTAAGCTCGATTTCCTGAAATAATCAATGTCCCCTGCCGTAAACCCAATAATCGGGATGTTGCTGACGGATTTATTCAATTTGATTTCAGCCAAAAGCTGAATGCCATCCATCTCTGGCATCATGATATCGGTTATGACAAGCTTAAACCCTGGCACACGCAACAATATCTCCATGGCTTCAATTCCGTTTTTAGCGGTGAAAACCAAATTGTTATCTTTTTCAAACAACTTTTGAAGTATCAATCTATTGATAGCATCATCGTCGACAACCAGTATTTTCATTAGATCTCCCTTTAAAACGCATTTGAATGCACGAATATCTAAATTTTATATTTAAAAAGCATATTTTTATATGTAAATAAAAAAAGAGACGATAAATCGTCTCTTTTTTTATTTACATATAACTCAAACAATTGATTTGATCATCCTCCTTCTTGTGGTTTTCCAAATACACCCAGCAAATCCATCAAAACAAGGGCAATAACGATAGGGCAAACCCATTTAATAAAGAATATCCATGTGGTCCTCAAAGCCCCTTTAAATACAGGTGATCCAAGGCTCAATTCATCTGCAAAATCCCCGATTTTCTTGGCCCAACCCGTATATAAGGCCAGCATCAAACAAATCACAACAACTGCAAATGTCCCAAACACAAAATCCATTATACTAAAGAAGCCTTTTTGGGGATCCCCCAAAAATGTCATCTCGAGATCCTGAAAATAATTTCCCTCAATCGAAGAAAGTGCAGACGGTATAGAAAGTGCAAACGCACCCAAACCGATGGTCCAAGCTGCCTTTTTCCTACTCCATTTTTTCTCATCAATCAGGAAGGATACCGGTACCTCCAACATGGAAATACTTGAAGTCAATGCTGCCACCAACAACAAAACAAAGAATAGCGCACCAATGAGGTTACCACCAGGCATGGCATCAAATACCAATGGAAGGACTTCAAAAACCAAAGCCGGTCCACCAGCAGGATCTTTCCCTGGCAGCAAGGCAAACAAGGCAGGGAAAACCATCAAGCCGCCCAACAAGGCAACTGAGGTATCCATCCCTGCTATCCAACCGGAAGAGGCTACGATATTGCCGCTTTTGGGTAGATAAGAACCGAATGTGATCATCAAACCCCAACCGACAGACATCGAGAAAAAAGCCTGACCTAAAGCTTGTAAAATTACTTTTGCATTGATTTTGGAAAAGTCAGGGTATAAATAATATTCGATACCTGCGCTAGCGCCTTCAAGCGTAACCGCTCTTCCTGCTATAAAAATAATGATGATGAACAAAACAGGCATCAAAAATTTAGCTGCTTTTTCAATCCCTCCAGAAATACCTCCCAATACCACCCCGATGGTCATCAAGATAAATAAAAGACATAGGGGAATGACATACATTGGTGTTTGTTGAAAATCCTCGAAATCAATAGGGATATTGATCAATTCCGTGA
The DNA here is from genome assembly GCF_030656585.1 of Rhodonellum sp. NCBI lineage: Bacteria > Pseudomonadati > Bacteroidota > Cytophagia > Cytophagales > Cytophagaceae > Rhodonellum > Rhodonellum sp. The sequence continues at coordinate 158,071 of NZ_JAUSPP010000013.1, read as the reverse complement.
AAATATAACCAATCGTCCAGCCTGCAATGACTGAATAATAACTCAAAACACAGAAACAAACCAAAATACAAAGTACTCCGGCAAGTTGCCAAAATCGATTTCCTCCTGTTGCCCTGATGGCACCTACGGGATTTTTTCTCGAGATTCTTCCCAGAGCGATTTCATTAAGCAATAGTGGCAGTCCAATCAACAACACACAAAGGGCATAAACAAAAACGAAGGCTCCACCACCGTTTTCTCCGGTCAAGTAAGGAAACCTCCAAATATTACCCAATCCAACAGCCGAACCAGCTGCTGCCATAATAAAACCTAAGCTTGAGCCCCACTGGCCCCTACCTTCAGTATTTGAACTTACTGCCATACTTTACCGATTTGTTGATTTTATAAGAAATTTAAAATTTTAAGAATTGGCTAATTTAAGTGGTTTTGCTAAAATAGCAACTCCATACATATAACTTTTCAAAGTTTGTTCAGGCGAATAATACACGCCAAGATCTTTAAAACACGTTTTTTTTTGAGTACTAACATGTGGATTCAACCAACAATTCTGAAATAATCGAAATCAAACGTTAAAACTATTTGTATTCATTGCCGAATTCTTTGGTGATTTTGACTTTGGACATCTTTTCAACACTCACTTTCATATAGACAGGATTGATGGGCTTGTCCCGGTCTCCCGTACTTTCCGCTGCTATTTTATCGATCACATCAATGCCTTTGATCACTTTGCCGAATACAGTGTACTCACCATCCAAATGTGGAGTACCACCTATTGTAGTATAGGCTTTGATTTGCTCGGCGGTAAGCGGTTTTTCAAGTGAAATGCTATAGAAAGCTTCTAGGTCATCTTTCTTTCCGAGCATCAGTTGATTCAAGGCCTCGAACTCCCTTAATTCATAAAGCCTGATATACTCACTTTTCAAATCCAACTGGCTTTCCAATTGGATGTATTTATTGAAAGCATCCTGAAGCAATTTCATATCTGTTACCAACTCTGCCTTCTCGTACACTTTTCCCTGAATAATGTAGAATTGTGACCCGTTGGATTTGCGCTCTGGATTAATATTGTCACCCTGCCTTGCGGCTGCGATCATCCCTTTGCTGTGAAACAATCCAGGCTTGATTTCCGCAGGAATCGTGGGCCATTCGTTCGCCGGCAATTTCTCTTTCCCAAAAACATCTCCTCCCTGAAGCATAAAGGATTGGATCACGCGGTGAAATTCCGTAGAGTCAAATCTTCCCGCTGCTGCCAAGTCGATGAAACTTTGTTTGTGTAATGGCGTTTCGTCAAAAAATACCGCATACATGTCTCCATGTCTCGTCTCAATTTTGACCAAATAGTCCTTTTCTGAGGCACAACCAAAAAGCAAAAGGCCCAGAAGGCCCAAAGCAAAAGTCAAATTCAATTTCCTTTTCATTTTTTCAAAGTGGTTTTGATCTCCTTCAAAATTCTTTCCCCTCCGGATTGGAGTACTTTTTCTGCCAAGAGTTTCCCCAACTCCTCGGCTTGATTGTTTTCCCCCTCCACTTCATGGATGATCCTTTCGGTCCCATCCAAGCTCACAATTCCACCTCTAAGTCTCAGGACTCCATTCTCAACAACTGCCAAAGCAAATACAGGAATACTGCAGCCGCCTTCCAACACCTTCAAATAACTCCTCTCGGCGACCAATCGATATCCTGTTTCCGCATGATGCGTTGCAGCGATTATCTCCGCCCTGATTTTTGGATCAAGATTCACAGCCGCCTCGATCCCGACACTGCCCTGACCAACGGCGGGAGTAAATTCATCCAAGGAAAGCTCATGTCGGATTAGGGGATCAAAACCCATGCGGTGCGCACCAGCATACGCCAGCAAAAGACCATCGCATAGTCCTGCTTCCATCTTTGCTATCCGCGTCTGAAGATTCCCCCTTACCTCCACCGTTTGGATATGGGGATAATAATGCTTGAGGGTGGCAACTCTCCTTGTGGAAGAGGTCCCCAGAACCAAAGGGATACTTGGGTTTTTATAATCAATCCCTTCTCTGTGGCTGAGGATAATATCATTGACTTTCTCCCTTTCGGTAAAAGCAATCAACTCAAATTCCTCAGGAAGGGAGGATTGCATGTCCTTGGCGCTGTGCACCGCAATGTCGATATCACCTGAGGCCAATTGAACCTCAAGCTCTTCGGTAAAAACCCCCTTGCTTCCGATTTTGGCAATGGAAACATCAAGGATTTGGTCCCCCTTGGTGTCGATAGTGATGATTTCTGAGGCCAATCCTTTTGCTTTGAGCAAATCTGCCACATGATAGGCTTGCCAAAGGGCCAATTTACTTCCTCTTGTTCCTATTTTGATAGGTTGCATTATTCTTTGATTTTTCTTTTGACGGTTTTTCTAAGAACCGAATCCTCTATGAATTTGATGATTTCTCCGGCGACATCAATCCCAGTAGCCTTCTCAATGCCTTCCAGTCCAGGCGAACTGTTGACTTCTAGTATCAAAGGACCTCTGGCGGATTGTAACATGTCCACGCCGGCAATATCGAGCCCTAGGACTTTGGCCGCATCAAGCGCTGCTTTTTTCTCTAATCTTGAAAGTTTGATTACCGTCGCTTTTCCGCCACGGTGAAGATTGGATCGGAATTCACCTTCAGCCCCTTGTCTTTTCATGGCGCCTACTACTTTTCCATTGACCACAAAGGCCCTGATGTCGGCACCTTTGGCTTCCTTGATAAATTCCTGAACGATAATTCTGGCTTTTAAACCATGAAAGGCTTCGATTACTGATTGCCCGGCTTTTTTGGTTTCTGCCAAAACCACTCCTAATCCCTGAGTTCCTTCCAGAAGTTTGATGATCAATGGAGCGCCACCGACATGTTCAATCAGCGTTTTTTCTCCACCTTTGGAAAAATTGGTGAAAGCAGTCTTGGGCATGCCTAATCCTTCTTTGGAAAGGATCTGAAGACTCCTGAGTTTATCTCTACTTCTGACGATAGCCTGGGATTCCACGGCCGAAAACACCCCCATCAACTCAAACTGCCTAACCACTGCGGTACCATAAAAGGTAACGGAAGCGCCAATTCTCGGGATAATCGCATCTACGCCCAGCAATTTCTCACCTTTATAAATAATTGAAGGACCTTCCTGCTCAATGATGATGTCACAAAGTGCATGGTTTACGATCAAAGATTCATGACCTGCGGCATGAATCGCTTCGATCAACCTTTTGGTTGAATACAGGTGGGAATTCATGGACAATATAGCTATTCTCATTTCTGTGATTTTTTGGACAAATTGACTTGTTGTACGTCTACTAAAAATCTTCCGTAAAATAATTTTCTACCGAGGAGTATGGCATTCCTCATTTTTGACCGATCCGTGAGGGTGAATTCAGCTTCAAATTCCTCTCCAAACATGACGACCTTCGTGGACACTTTGTACCTAATTTCAGACTGCCCGAAGGAATTCTTCACCTTCTTTTGCGTATAGTCTTCCGTTTGGAGAAGTTGACCATTGTACTTTTTGTCATTCGGAGAAAGGACCTTAAAGAAAAGGATCTTTTTGCCATCAATGGTTTTTTCTTCCGCATATTCACAATGGATGGAGCTGGTGTATGCTCCAGTATCTACTTTTCCCGTCACCATCTTAAGCCCCCAATCGGGAAAGGAAATCCGTTCTCTTCTTCCTATTGTTCTTTTTTCCATCAGGAACCTGATTTGATTTTCATAATATTATACAGTCTGAAGGACAATTCAGCAAACAGTATCTTTGCATTTGCATTCCTTTCCAAATGGTAATGTGCTTCGTTCAAGACCTCATATATTTTGGACATCTTGATTTCATCCAATACATTCACCCCCAATTTTTCTATAAAATCCCTGTCTTCTGAAGCACTACGCATCAAACTGTCCAATTGGGCTTTTTTCAGCAAGACTTCCCGGATCACATTGAGCCCACTTAACAAATAAGCCTTTTGGGATTCTTTATCTGAAGCGGAAAATATTTCGGCGTGCTTGAAAATCTCGTTTATTTTCAATGAAAAACAAAGCCTGAACCAATCCCGCACAAATGAAGTGTTTTCATCCCGCACTTCATCCACAAGGCGGTAGGCTTCCCTCATATTCCCATCAGCCAACTGCGTGACTTGGTCGGCACCTTCCTTGGAACAAAGACCTTCAGTCAACAGATGGTCCCTGACTTCATCATCACTGAATCCCCGCACCATTATTTTTTGGGTTCGAGACAGGATGGTGGTCAACAATTGCTCAGGCTGTGTGGTCACCAACAAAAACAAGGTTTTCTGCGGTGGTTCTTCCAATACTTTGAGCAATGAATTGGCAGCAGAAGGGTGGAGATATTCCGGTGCCCAGATCAACATGATTTTATATCCGCCCTCAAAGGATTTCAAGGAAATTGTTTTGATGATCTGACGTGCGGCTCCCTTTGAGATATTGAGCTGCTTTTTTTCGATGTCGTTGTGGTGAATCCAATCCGAAACGTTTCCATAGGGACTTTCCAAGGCGAATTTCCTAAAAGAACCCACAAAATCGGTTTTCTTCTCCTTTTCTTTGTCCTCTTCCCCACTTTCTTTTCCCTCGCCGGGCATCGGGAAGACAAAATTCATGTCTGGATGAATCAGTTTCGCCATTTTTTGGCAAGCTGGACAGATTCCACAAGCATCGTTTTCTCCTGGCTGTGCACAATGCAGGTATGTTGAAAGTGCCAAAGCCATTTTCAGGTTGGGAGAACCTTCCTGACCATGGAACAAAAGGGCATGTGCTAGATGGTTGTCTTTGACTGCTTGGATGATTTTTTCCTTGGTTTCTTCCAGGCCGGGAATGGATGAAAATAACATAACTTTCTATTGTACTTCTTTGTCCCAAATACGGTAATGCTTGGTCAATTCAAAAACTTTTTGAAGGATTTCTTTTTCTGTCTCATCGTAGGCCAGGCCTCTTCTCTTCATCACGGCGGTAGCTACCTCATCAAATTTTTTCAATTGGAAAGTGGTAAAACCCGAGGCACCACCCCAGGAAAAGGAAGGGATGAAATTCCTTGGATATCCATCGCCAAAAACATTAGCGCCTACGCCTGTGACCGTTCCGGTGTTGAACATCGTGTTGATCCCACACTTGGAATGATCGCCCATCATCAATCCACAAAATTGGAGTCCTGTATTTGAAAAACCTCCCCGGGTATAATCCCAAAGTTTTACCGCGGCATAATTGTTCTTGAGATTGGAGGTATTGGTATCTGCTCCGAGATTGCACCATTCGCCTAACACAGAATTCCCCATAAAGCCATCATGACCTTTGTTGCTATACCCAAAAAGGACAGAATTGGAAACTTCCCCACCAATCTTGGAATGGGGCCCCACAGTAGTATCCCCTCTCATTTTTGCCCCCATATTCACCGTTGACCCCTCACAAAGCGCAAAAGGGCCTCGGATGATGGCTCCTTCTTGGATTTCGGTGTTCTTTCCGATATAAATCGGTCCAGCCTCAGCGTTGAGCACCGCTGCCTTTATATTGGCTCCTTTTTCTATGAAGATTTGACTGGCGTTATAGACAATGGTGTGTGGATCCATAATGGGTTCTGATGCTCTTCCTTTGGTGATGAGGTCAAAATCCTTCCTGATTTCACTGCCATTGAATTGAAAGATGTTCCAGCTTTTTTGGATGATCGTGATCGAACCGGTCATCATGATCAATTCCGTTTCTTTGGAATCATCCGTGTGAAAATCGATTGGGTTATCGGAAAAAATAGCCAAAAGTGTCTGGTTGTACCAAAGTGACTGGTTTGGCTTTAGCGTTTGGATCGTTTTCCACAAATCGGCATCGGGGCAAACTGCTCCGTTGACCAGAAGTGCGGGTTTGTTTTCAAACTGAAATTTCTTGCTGAGGTATTTTTGGGTATGAAAACCCGGCGTCAAACCGGAATACATCCCCCATTTCTCACTGATTTTCATAATCCCAACCCTGATATCAGCGATGGGTCTGGTAAAAGTAAAGGGCAAAAGAGAACCCCTGATCGCGGGGTCATCAAACAGAATCAGATTGTCCATGGCACAAAAATAAAAAAGTCTCCCGGAAAACAACTTTTCGGGAGACTTAACTTTAAGAAGTAAATTTTGACTACTCCTTTTTTGCGTATCTTCTGTTGAACTTCTCAACTCTACCTGCAGTATCCAACAACATTTTCTTGCCAGTATAGAAAGGGTGAGAGTTAGAGCTAACCTCTATTTTGTAAAGTGGATATTCTTTACCGTCTTCCATCTCGATTTTTTCAGTCGTTTCGATGGTAGATTTAGTGATAAACTTATATTCACTGGAAGTGTCATAAAAAACCACTTCTCTGTAGTTAGGATGAATGTCTTTTTTCATTGTATTGCTATTTATCTTTTGATCGCTTTTTCCAAATGAGGCACAAAGTTATCTTTTTTTTGAAAAGCATCCAAACCTCTGCTGGTAATAATTTTAAGTTTATTGTTTCATCAAATTTAACCTCGGGTGGAAAAAGAGCTTTTCAATAAAAAATACGGGCCAAAATCAAGTGCCAACCCTCCTCTTTTTTAAGGACGATAAAAGCGATTCGGATACAAAATTCAAGTTCATTCTCCTTCAATCTCAGCCAAATTCTTTATCAAGGCTACAATCTTCACTTTTATAATTTCTTTTCTATCCTCATGCCAAAATAAAGGACAATAACTTTCCCGCCAAAAAATTCTTCCGAAACACAATTAAAACATTCCCGATTTTTAATAACCCAATGGATCTTTTGTCTACCCCTAAATTCTTTAATCGTCGGTCAAATACTGACAAATGGAAGTTTCTTCCAAATCCCGTTACTTTTTTTAGCTTTACAACATTCTTGCTGGACATCATATGAAAAAAAATCTACTTCTCGCTTTCGCTCTGTTCTTGCTTTTTGAAGTACAATCTTTTGCACAAGGCGCCTATGCTCCCTTTGACAGGGATTATTACCACTTGATAGAGCGGTACGAAATTCGGCAGGGGACGATGAATCCAAGTTTTCATACAGGGTTCAAACCGTATCGGAGGGACCAAATCGCAGCGTTTTTGGATTCACTCAGTACTTCCTCAAAATTGACATCGAGATCGGACAGACAAAATCTTTCCTATTTGGGAAATGACAATTGGGAGTTTTTGAACGATGAGCCCGAAGATTCAAAAACCCCGATCCTAAAAACCTTCTACAGAAAACCAGCTGATTTTTTCCATTACAAAGACTCAATCTTTGACATTCATGTCAACCCAGTCCTTTATCTATCCGGCGGCATCGAACAGGGTTTTGAGGATGCTAGGTTTAGGAATGCCAGGGGAATAGAACTTCGTGGATCCGTAGACAACAAAGTGGCTTTTTACACCTATCTCACCACTACCCAGACCCTTCACCCATCTTGGGTCGGCCAATACGCCAGAAACAATGGAGCGGTGCCCGGCGAAGGTTTTTGGAAAGAATATGGCGCCCAAGGTTTTGGATATTTTTCCGCTAGGGGACATATCAGCTTTAACATCACCAAACATATAGAAGCTCAATTGGGCCATGACCGGAATTTTGTCGGTGAAGGCTATCGCTCGATGATCCTTTCGGATTTTTCAAACCCTTACCTATTTCTGAAACTGAACACCAAAATCTGGAAATTCAATTTCACGAATGTCTTTTCCCAAATGACCGCAGATGTGCGCTACAACAGGGGGAGGCCAACGGATGGCAGATATCCCCAAAAATGGTTTTCGCATCACCGATTGGGAATCAATCTCGGCAAGAAACTCAACATCGGGATATTTGAGTCCGTCATGGCCAATGAATTTGACTGGAATTACTTGAACCCGGTCATTTTTTATCGATGGATTGAGCATCAGTTGGGGACGCCAGATAAGGTCATGCTTGGATTTGACTCCAAGTGGAATTTTTCTCCCGGCATGCAGCTGTATGGCCAATTTGCCTTGGATGAATTTGTGTTCGGTGAATTTTTCGGCATTGACGGAAAAAATTCCCTTCGAAACAAACACAGCATTCAAGCAGGCTTCAAGTACATCGATGCTTTTAAAATCCACAATCTTGACCTGCAACTCGAATTCAACCAGGCAAGACCCTACACCTATCAAGAAAAATTTGAGCACCAGTCCTTTACCAATTATAGGACTCCGCTGACGCATCCCTCGGGTGCTAATTTTAGGGAGGCGATTGCCATCCTGAGATATCAACCCATTCCAAGGTTGTACCTGAATGCCACCGGCATCTATCAATTTTTTGGGACGGATCCAAATAATGAGACGAATTTTGGGGGAAATGTTCTCAAAAACAGGTTGGTCACCAATACAGGTATTGGTTTATTCGGAAATGTCATCGGCCAGGGAATCGAAAACAAAATCATGATGGGAACGCTAAACGCCAGTTATATGGTCAAACAGAATGTTTTTGTGGACTTGAGTCATTCATACAGGAGGCAAACCGCACAAAATTTGGATGCCGCCAGGATATCCAATGTCAGCCAATTGTCTTTGAGAATGAATATTTCAAGACAGGATTTCAATTATTGAGCAAAAGAACAAACTATAAAAAATGTTTAACTTGCCGGATTATTCCAAAGACCCCACATGAAGACCTATCTTAGGATTTTGGCATACGCCAAACCATACGGAAGATTTTTCCCTGTTTACATTGTCTACACGCTTCTTGCCATCATTTTTGGCTTGCTGAACTTCACCCTGCTCAAACCACTTTTCGATGTGATCTTTGAACAGTCCGGACCGGTGACGATGGACAAATATCTGGAAAAACCAGATTTCGCCCTCTCCATCGGCTACATGCTGGATCTCTTCAATTACTACTTTGTGCAGATTGCCACCGAATTCGGGAAATTCGGGACTTTGGTTTATGTCTGCATCATCATTGTGATTTCCGTATTTCTCGCCAACCTTTTTACCTACCTATCTGGTTTGGTTTTGGCAAAAGTAAGAGCGGAGGTCATCAAAAAAATGAGACTGAACATTTTTGACCAAGTCAGCCAGATGCACATTGGGTATTTCTCGAATGAGAGAAAGGGGGATCTCATATCCAAGATGACCAATGACATCCAGGAGGTGGAAAACAGCATTGTGCAATCCCTCAGGGTGGTTTTCAGGGAGCCTGTCACCATTATTCTCTATTTTTCAGTTTTGTTTTTCATGTCACCCAAACTGACACTTTTCACCATTCTGATCATCCCTATTTCGGGAGCCATCATCGGAGGGATCACCAAGCGCTTGAAAAAGACTGCTGTCCAAAGCCAGGAATCTTTGGGAAGGATCGTCAATATCCTTGACGAAACCATTGGGGGAATGCGTGTGATCAAAGCCTTTGGGGCACGGAAATTTATCGTGGACAAATTTGACAAAGAGACCGATTTTTATTCCGACGTGAATATTTCGATGGCCAGGAAAAACGAATTGGCCTCCCCCATTTCTCAATTCCTCGGCGTATCGGTTGTCGCAGGAATCTTGGTTTATGGCGGAAATTTGGTTTTGAACAACAACTCAGATCTGAGCGCCAGTGATTTTATTACCTACATCATCATTTTCACCCAAGTACTCAATCCTGCGAAAGAAATCTCAAGGGCAGCGAGCAGCATTCAGCGGGGCTTGGCTTCTGCGGATAGGATTTTTAAGATCATTGATACTGAAAGTGAAATTCAAAACAAGTCCAATCCGATTTTGACCAAAGAATTCAAAAATGCCATCGAATTCAATCAGGTCAGCTTTCGATATGAAAAAGACGAGGTTCTCAAGAATATCGCTTTTAGACTGGAAAAAGGAAAAACCATTGCGCTCGTAGGGACTTCAGGAGGCGGGAAGTCAACCATTTCCGATCTTTTGCCAAGGTTTTATGATCCAACATCTGGGAAAGTGACTCTGGATGGAGTGGACCTGCGGGAGATTGAGCTTTCCCATTTACGACAGCTCATGGGCGTAGTCACCCAAGAATCCATTTTATTCAACGATACCGTTTTTGACAATATCGCTTTTGGCTTGGAGGGGGTTTCGGAAGAAAAAGTTATTGAAGCCGCAAAAATCGCCAATGCGCATGAATTCATCGTTCAGATGGAAAATGGTTACCAGACTTTCATCGGTGAAAGGGGTTCAAAACTTTCAGGTGGACAAAGACAGCGGTTAAGTATTGCAAGGGCGGTTTTGAAAAACCCCCCAATCCTGATCCTGGACGAAGCAACTTCAGCGTTGGATTCAGAATCCGAAAAATTGGTACAGGAAGCCCTGACCAAATTGATGGCCAATAGAACCACTCTGGTCATTGCCCACCGATTGAGCACCATACAACATGCCGACGAGATTTTGGTGATCCACCAAGGGGAAATCGTCCAAAGGGGCAAACATCTTGAACTGATGATGGAAGAAGGACTTTATAAGAAACTTTCCACAATGCAGTCTGTTTAGTATATTCGGGTATTAATTCTTAAAATCTAAATTACCATGAAAAAATTCAATAGCATTCTTCAACTCCTGGTTGCGCTCTTTTTCGCAATATCTCTTGTTTTTTTTCTATCCTTTGATACCCTGAAGGGTTTGTTTGGTTTGGAAGATTTGACCCCCGGAACTGTTGTGACCCTCCTATTGATAGGACTTGTCCTTTTTTTAATCACTTGGGGAACAACTTCTTTGGTGAACAAAAATTACGAAAGTCAAATTTCAAAAATCGAATTGGAAAAGAAAGAGTTGAAAGCCAAGCTTTATGACTTGGAGCAGGCGCACAAACCTTTGGTTCCAGAAAGAAAACCATTCCAGCCTGAAGAGGAGAAAGAAAGTTCGGTGATCAGACCACGCCAGAATTTCAAGGAATAAAAACTAAGAAAATTTTATTATATCAGTATATTAGGAAATCTTTTGGATTTCCTTTTTTTGTTAAAATCATCTAGGATATGGTAGCGAAGACTTTTGGCAGTGCAGTTTCGGGAGTAAATGCAAAGTTGATTACAATTGAGGTCAATGTGGGACAAGGCACCAGTTTTTTCATGGTAGGACTGCCCGACAGCGCAGTCAAAGAAAGCCAACAGAGAGTTGAGTCAGCGCTAAAATATTTCGGGTACCGAATGCCGAGGCAGAAAGTCGTGATTAACCTTGCCCCTGCTGACATTCGGAAGGAAGGCTCCTCCTATGACCTGCCCATTGGCTTGGGAATCTTAAAAGCTTCCGAACAGGTCTCTTTTCCGGAATTGGAAGAATACGTGATCATGGGAGAACTTTCCCTCGATGGCAAACTCCGGCCCGTCAAAGGAGTACTTCCAATCGCCATAGAAGCACGAAAACAAGGGTTTAAAGGATTCATCTTGCCCCAAGAAAATGCTTTGGAGGCCTCCATTGTAAATAACCTGGATATTATCGGTGTGGAATCCTTGGAAGAAGCCATCGGTTTTTTGGAAGGCCAGATTGACATCAAGCCCACGGTCACCGATACCCGTGATATTTTTTACAATTCATTGGACCATTATGAATTTGACTTCACCGATGTCCAGGGCCAAGAAAACATCAAAAGGGCGATGGAAATCGCTGCCACAGGAGGCCACAATGTCATCATGATCGGTCCTCCAGGGGCGGGCAAGACCATGCTGGCCAAGCGACTTCCATCCATCCTCCCGCCGTTATCCCTTCAGGAGGCATTGGAAACCACCAAAATCCATTCCGTGGCAGGCAAGTTAAGCGGCAATTCTTCCCTGATCGCCCAAAGACCTTTCCGATCTCCGCATCATACCATTAGTGATGTGGCGCTGGTCGGAGGAGGAGGTAACCCGCAACCAGGAGAAATATCCCTTTCGCACAACGGGGTTCTTTTTCTTGACGAACTACCGGAATTCAAAAGGGCTGTTTTGGAGGTTTTGAGGCAACCTTTGGAGGAGCGAAAAGTCACCATTTCACGGGCAAAAATCTCAGTGGATTTTCCCGCCAACTTCATGTTGATCGCCAGCATGAATCCCTGCCCTTGTGGCTACTACAACCATCCAGACAAGGAATGTGTCTGTGGCCCGGGAATTGTCCAGCGGTATCTCAATAAAGTCAGTGGACCCTTGTTGGACAGAATTGATCTCCATGTGGAAGTCACGCCAGTCAAGTTCGAAGAAATGACTTCCACCAGAAAAACTGAATCCAGCAAATCCATCCGGGAACGCGTGATCAAAGGTAGAGATTTGCAAGTGGAAAGGTTTAAGGATTCTCCCGAAGTGTTTTGCAATGCCATGATGCCATCGCATATGGTGAAGGAAATTTGTCAAATTAGTCCAGCTGGAAAAATACTGCTGAAGACTGCTATGGAGCGTTTGGGCCTTTCCGCCAGGGCCTACGACAGGATTCTGAAAGTGGCCAGAACCATTGCGGATCTTGCCTTGAGTGATGACATCAAGGTAGAACATCTTGCTGAAGCCATTCAATACCGAAGTCTAGACAGAGAAGGATGGGCTGGATAAATAAAAATAATTGAAACAATAAAAAATAATTTTTTTTCGTTAAAATCATATAAAAAACAGATTAATTCAAGATTTTGGTGTAAAAAGTTGTCTGTCATCCCAGGATTAAAAAATTCAATTAACTAAAAGAAAAAAGGCTGTGTCAAACACAGCCTTTTTTCTTTTAGGAAAGTGCTTCATTCAAGTCTTCCAAGAGGTCATCCAAATGCTCTAAGCCAACCGAAACCCTGATCAGGTTCTGTGGGGTTTTGCTGTCTGGTCCTTCAGAAGCCGCACGTCTTTCGATAAGACTTTCAACTCCACCTAGGCTTGTGGCATTGGTGAAATATTTCAATTTGGAAATTACCCTGTCGGCTTCGGATGCTCCGCCTTCGACAAGAAAAGAAAGCATTCCACCGAAACCAGTCATTTGATTGGCGGCAATTTCATGTCCGGGATGATCCAGAAGACCAGGATAAAAGACACGCTCGACTTTGGGATGCTGGGCCAAAAAAGTAGCAATGACCCCAGCATGTTCGGCATGTCCCTTCATTCTGTAAGGCAATGTCTTGATGCTTCTCGTCAAATAATAACAATCAAAAGGTGAAGGAACTGCTCCTCCTGTTTTTTGGACATTCAAGATTTTTTTCCAAAAATCATCTTCTTCTTTTGCGATCAACGCACCTCCCAGAATGTCACTGTGTCCACCAAAGTATTTCGTACTGCTGTGCATCACGATATCTGCTCCCAGAAGCAAGGGATTTTGAAATACAGGCGTAGCAAAGGTATTGTCACAAACCACTTTGGCTCCTTTGGCTTTGGCCAGTTTGGAAAGTCTTGAAATGTCGGAGATTTTAAGCAGCGGATTAGAAGGCGTTTCTATCCAAAGCAATTTCGTTTCCGCTTCAAACGCATCTGCCACTTGAACAGGATCAGTCATGTCCACAAAAGTAACGCGAAGTGAATCGTCAAAAATCGTCAACAAGGCATTTCTCAATCCGTGATACATATCATCCGGGGCCACGATATGACTTCCAGCTGGCAATGCTTGGAATACAGCAACGCCCGCAGCATTTCCCGAAGAAAAAGCCGCTGCTGACTTACCCTTTTCCAATTTCGCGAGAAGGCTTTCCAAGGCAAAACGATTGGGATTCTGTGCGCGGGAATAAATCATGGAATCGGGTTGGTGCACAAAGGTGGTGGACAGCGTGATCGGTTGAACGACTGGCTTGTGGGAATCCGTGATGATGTTTCCGGCGTGTATAGCGAGTGTTTCTAATTTCATATCATGCTATTATCCCTAGGGAATGGATCTCAATAATTAAATTTATACTCCGAAATATAAGCATTATATTCTTTCTTGATTTCTCGGCGATAATCACAAAGAAGGTGGCTTTTAATATCCCAATGAAAGAAATTACCTGATTCTATCCACAGATCTTACTAGCAACTCATCCTTTCGGATAAACCTATTGGCAAGCAAATTCATGATCATCCCACCAAATATGGCATAGAAACCAAAAACAAAAGTCCCGTCCTCAGTTGGATTGAACACTTGATTGGCGCTATGGCTGGTCCAGATAATCAGTGCCAAATTCACCACCAAGGCAATGGAATTGATCATGTTCAAAAACATTTGCTTGGTTCTGTTTTTGTATTGGAAAATACTGAAAACCGCCAAGCCCGCCGATAGAATTGCAAGCAATGCAATAAATATTTTGTTTTCCGAAGCCAATACGGCGTTGGTTTGGACATCCAGCGTATCCAAACTCCATGCGGAAAGCACCATCATTTGGGTTTGATCCGCATTGAATTGCTCCCAAATCGGAAAAGAAACCTCAAGTACCATGGCCACAGCCACCAAAAACAGAAAAACAGTTTGAATTCTTTGTATCATTTTTATCTAAATTTCAACAAATAAACAGGGTTAATTGGTTAATCGCAAGGAATGGGAAGTTGAGGGTTTAAATTTAACGGGGAATAGTATCTTTGCACCCGTGAATATAAAAATGAAAAGATATTTTTTGGAACTTGCCTACAAAGGAACCCGTTATCATGGGTGGCAAATCCAGAAAAATGCAACCTCCATACAGGAGTTGTTGGAAAAGGCAATCTCACTTGTGTTGAGAACCCCTACTGCCACCATGGGAAGTGGAAGAACGGATACCGGAGTACATGCGAGTCAGCAGTTCCTTCACTTTGATACGGTGGAGGAATTGGACCCCAAAGATTTTCTGAAAAAGATAAATTCCATTTTGCCAAAAGACGTTGCCGTTTATGCCCTGAGAAGGGTCAGAAGCAATGGACACACGCGATTTGACGCAGAATGGCGAAGTTATGTTTATAAAATTTCACTTCGAAAAAATCCTTTTGAGCAAGACACTTCTTGGCTGTACATTTCCGATTTGGACTTCAAAAAAATGAACGAAGCCGCCAAGATGCTCCTTTCTTATGAGGATTTTCAATGCTTCAGCAAGATTAAGACAGATGTCAACCATTTCAGATGCATTTTAAAAGAAGCTTATTGGGAACAAAATGACCACCAATTGGTATTTCATATTACTTCCAATAGATTTTTGAGAGGAATGGTAAGATCCATTGTAGGAACCTTGATAGAAGTGGGAACCGGTAAGTGGAGTCTTGCAGATTTTAAAAAGATACTCGAAAACAAAGACAGAAACCAAGCGGGTTTTTCAGCCCCCCCACATGGTCTTTTTCTTTGCAAAGTAACTTACCCAGAAAAAATATTTATCTAAACCATTTGAATTTTGAGTCTGGAACAAGAGAATGTAAAAAGTGGTGAAATCATTGACACCAAGGTGCTCAAAAGGCTGTATGATTTTGTACGTCCCTACAAAGGGAAATTTTATTTTTTGATTTTCTTGACTTTGGCCTTGGCAATTCTGGCTCCAACCAGACCTTATTTTATACAGATTGCCATTGATGAGCATGTGGCTATCGGCGACAAACAAGGCTTGATCAATATCGTGTTGCTTTTGATCTTCCTGATGGTGGTCCAAGCAGGAGTGCAGTTTGCACACACCTATATATCAGGTTGGATTGGCCAAGCGATCATTCGGGATATCCGAATCAAGCTTTACAGGCATTTGCTTAAGATGCGCCTCAAATTCTTCGACAACACCCCTATCGGGAGATTGGTCACGCGAAACATTTCCGATGTAGAGACCTTGGCGGATGTTTTCAGTGAGGGATTGGCTGCTATTATTGGGGATTTACTCCAGTTGGTGACCATATTGGGCGTGATGTTTTACATTGATTGGAAACTTACTTTGGTCAGTTTATGCACCTTGCCCTTGTTGATCATCTCCACTTATGTCTTTAAGGAGAAAATAAAAATCACCTTCAATGACGTAAGGAATGCTGTGTCAAACCTGAATTCATTTCTCCAGGAACACATCACCGGAATGACCATCGTCCAGATCTTTAACCGGGAAAAAAAGGAGCATGAAAAATTCAAAGCCATCAACAAGGACCATAGAATAGCCCATGTGAAGTCGGTTTTGTATTATTCCATTTATTTCCCTGTGGCCGAGATTATCCAGGCAATGGGAATAGGATTAGTGGTTTGGTATGGAGCGACGGGCGTATTTGATTTGGAAATACAGATCGGGGTTTTGATTTCCTTTATCATGTACTTACAGCTTTTTTTCAGGCCGATCAGAATGATTGCTGACCGGTACAATACCCTTCAACTCGGAGTGGTCAGCTCTTCCAGAATTTTCAAATTATTGGAAAGCGAAGAAAACATCGCCAATGAAGGGGATTTTCAACCTGAAAAAATCCAGGGGAAAATTCAAATGGAGAACGTATGGTTTGCCTACAATGATGAGGATTGGGTATTGAAAAACATCAATTTGGATGTGAATCATGGGGACACCGTGGCTTTGGTCGGTGCAACAGGCGCCGGAAAATCCTCCATCATCAATCTGCTCAGTCGATTTTACGAAATCAACAAAGGATCGATTAAAATCGATGGTACAGATATAAAAGACTTTGAACTCGCCACCTTGAGAAGGCATATCGGTGTGGTGCATCAGGATGTGTTTTTGTTTTCCGAAACCATCTTTTACAACATCACCTTGGGGAATCCTGACATCACCAGGGAACAAGTCATGCATGCGGCGAAAATGGTCGGTGCAAAAAAATTCATAGAAAGGCTTCCTGGCGGATTGGATTACAATGTGATGGAAAGAGGCGCTACGCTTTCGGTAGGTCAGCGGCAACTGATCTCTTTTGTGAGGGCGATGGTTTACAATCCCGAAATCATTATTTTGGATGAAGCCACGTCTTCTGTGGATACGGAAACTGAGGAACTGATCCAGAAGGCAATCCATAAAATGATGAAAGGTCGAACCTCAATCATCATTGCACACCGACTTTCGACGATCCAAAAAGCAAACAAAATCATCGTTCTCCACCATGGCGAGATCAAGGAGGAAGGTACGCACGAGTCGTTGTTGGCACTGGAAGGCTATTATGCACAGCTCCACCACATGCAATTGAAATCAATGGCTATCTGATAGATAGCCTGTTCCCGCAGAAAAATGCCAAATATTATTCTGAAATTAGGCAATGTTTTCACAACGGGGCTTAATTTTGTTTCGTAGTATCTTTATTATTTAACCAAAAAATTATTAATCGTGAAAAAATTATTAATCCTTGCATTTGCAATGCTGCCACTTTTGACTTTTGGACAGGAAACCGGCATCGGCTTGCGACTCGGAGAACCTTTGTCCATCACTTACAAAACTTTCATCGATGACGTTTTTTCGATTGAGGCCATGGTCGGAAGTGCCGGAGCCAACAGTGCCCAGTATTACCAAAGGGCCTTCAACAACAATCTCCCCGCTCCCAATGCCTTTTATTCTGGACACAGCACCTCAAATTCATTTTCATTCAACTTACGGGGTGCCTATCATGAGGATTTCACAAGCGATCTGAACATTGAGTCAGGATATCTTTTGGGATATGCCGGTGCAGGGGTCCAATTGAGAAGTGTACGCGTAGACTATGCCTATACCAATCCCGTTTCTTCGGGCGCCCCAATATTGCGGGATAGAAGGACAAACATTGATTTCGGACCAGAAATCTTTGGTGGCGCTGAATATTATTTTGATGACCTTCCCATCAATGTCTTTGCGGAAATCGGCTTGTTTATGGAAGTCCTCAACCGGTTTGGACATGTCAGGCTTCAGGGAGCCATCGGAGCCAGATATCTTTTTTAGATTATGAAAAAATGGATCATTGGCGGTTATCTGCTCTTCCTGATTGCTTTGGGATTTTATCAATTTGACAGAATGGGAGGATTCAACGAGATCGTTATTGATATCCAAGAAATCGAAGCCATCGACCTTACAGGAATTTATTTCAAAGGAGTGCCAGAAGATGAAGCAATAGGACTGGCATTTCAAACGATGGGAGATCTTCAATCAAAAGCTTCTGGATCTACACTGCATACCATTTACTTCGTCGAACCTGCTGGTAAAAGAGACACCATGGAAGTCTTTGTGGGTTTGGAAGACCGGTTCATATTGGAAAGTGAAGGGTTTTCGAAGCAATCCTTTCCGGCCGGAACATCTGTTGTTGCCCATATCGAAGCGAATCGGTTCGTGATGCCCTCTCCCAACAAAATAAAACAGAAAATGGAAGCCTTTGCATTGGAGAATGGATTGAATAAACCTAAGGTGTTTATTGATATGCTTTTGGGACCGGATGAAGTGCGTGTAGTCGCACCGATCGTGAAATAAATTTCACGCCAGCCCCTTTTTCATACCCTTGGTACAGTTTTAGATAATAGTTTGAAACTACTTGGGCCGAAACAAACCTTCCCCTTAAGAAATTCGTGTATCCACTTACCTTTAAATTTCAACTCCTATGAAAAAAACACTTATAGCATTCTTGATTACAGGATTTGTAGCACTTCAATCTTGCGAGGGGCCACAAGGACCTGCAGGTTTACCCGGACAAGACGCAACCAATATTGTCAGTGAAGTTTTTGAACAGACTGTAAATTTCACACAGTCGAACAATTATGAGGAAGTGTTTAATTTCACCCCTCCAATCTTTACCAGTGATGTAGTTTTGGTTTTTCTGGAATGGGAAACGCAAAACAACAATTCCATTTGGAGAGCCCTTCCCCAGACCGTTTTCCTCGAAGAAGGAGTGCTTATTTACAACTTTGATTTCAGCAGGCAAGATTTCCGGTTGTTTTTGGAAACCACCTTTAATGCGGGATTATTGCCTGACGTTTTTACGCGAAACCAAAAATTCAGGGTCGTAATCGTTCCTGGAGAATTTGCAAATGCCCGAATCGATTTTTCCGATTATGAAGCGGTCATGAATCTAATAGGAGCTAAGGAAGGGAATGTCGTTGACTTGGACCTTAGAAAATAATTGAAAAAGAGCTTCCTTCGGGAGGCTTTTTTTATTTTTTATCACATCGCCTTGTTTGAATTTTTTGTCGTATATCCCAAAATAAAAATTCTAGCTTATCTTTGCCCCATGCAATTGAAAAACGATTTATTATTAAGGGCTGCCAAAGGTGAACCCGTGGAAAGAACCCCTGTATGGCTGATGCGCCAAGCGGGAAGGATTTTACCGGAGTACCGGGCAGTTAGAGATAGCGTAAGCGGTTTCATAGAACTGGCCCAAACCCCCGATTTGGCGGCCGAAGTGACCATTCAACCCGTGGATATCCTTGGCGTAGATGCGGCCATAATTTTTTCCGATATCTTGGTGATTCCCGAGGCCATGGGCTTGCCCTACGAAATGGTGGAGAAAAGAGGCCCCTACTTCCCAAACACGATCCAATCTGAAAGGGACTTAAAAAAACTCAAAATAGCGAATGGATCACATGACCTTAAATATGTGATCGATGCCATTCTCATTACAAAAAGAGCATTGAACGGAAGAGTTCCCTTGATTGGGTTTGCGGGAGCTCCTTGGACCATTTTTGCCTATATGATCGAAGGGTCTGGAAGCAAAACTTTCTCAAAGGCCAGGGCGATGCTGTACACACATCCCAAGCTTTCTCACCAGTTGCTGCAAATGATCACGGAAAGCACCATCAACTACCTGAAAGCACAGATCAATGCCGGTGTAAATCTCGTCCAGATTTTTGACAGTTGGGCAGGTATATTGCCGCCTAACCACTACGATGAGTTTTCGCTTCGGTACATTTCCCAAATCTGTGATGCCATCACGGAAGTCCCGAAAACGGTTTTTGCCAAAGGTGCTTTTTTTGCAAGGGAAAAAATGGGAGCGCTCAATTGCGAAACCATCGGACTAGATTGGAACATGGGCATTGCCGAATCCAGAAATATGATCGGCCCCAACAAAACCTTGCAGGGAAATTTGGATCCAGCGGCTTTGTATGGCAATGCGAATGAAGTCGAGGCGGCGACCATCGCCATGCTTGACCAATTCAAGGGAACCCGACACATCGCCAACTTAGGCCATGGTGTTTATCCTGACATTGATCCTGAAATGGTGAAGGTATTTGTGAATACGGTGAAAAATTACCGGTAACACAACCTGAATTAAAATAAGAATAAACGGTGGGCTATGGCTCACCGTTATTTTTTTAGGAAATTAGGGAAATCAAATTGCGGTAATCAAATCTCCAATTTGAACTTTTTCACCTCCGAGTAATAACATATTCTGTCCAAACATCACGTTATTTCCAACAGTTCTATATTTTGAGAGGGTCTTGAGGGGTTCTTTGTTTTTGATCCCAGAATTCTGATCTATGGTTGTCATCACACACCTGGCGCAAGGCTTTGTGATTTTGAATGTCGCCTCACCGATCCTGATTTTATCCCAACCGTCTTCTAGAAAAGCTTCTCCGCCCGAAAAGACAAGATTCGGCCGAAACCTATCCATAGGTACAGGAATATCCAATTTTTCATTCAAATCGTCAAGTGAGGATTGTCCAATGATCAAATAAGGCATTCCATCTGCAAAACTCACTTCCTCATTGTGGACTGCATATTTTGGTTTCAGTCTTCTATTGGCCTTTTTGTTCATGACCACAAGTCTACATTTTGTTCTCAATTGACCGGAAAACCATTCATTTATCGCGGCATCCAACACCTGGGCCACTACCTGATCCTCCCAGATTTCCACCCTAATTTCCTCTTCATTTGAATTCTCAAAGGGAATATGGATTTTTTGATTTGGATCCGTTTTAACATTTACCAGCAGCCCATTTGCTTCAAGCTGAACTTGCAAGAGCGCCATTTGAGGAAGGGTCCGCTGGCTGCAAAACAACCCATTTTCGTCCACCAACATCCAACGTCGATCATATTGAAAACCTTTCTCCTCAAGCATGGCTGATTCCAGCCTTATTCCACCCAATGATTTGATGGGGTAAATGTAAATATCCTTTAAAAACATGGCCTTGTATTTCCAGCCAATATAACCAAAAATCGAAAGTTATGACAAGGTTTACTTTGTTCAATCATTGTCCGGAATCTCCCGAATCCTCTCCAATATCCCCGGCGATAATTGAAGTAACGATTTTGTGGTTGGGCTGCACCCCTCTTAAAAAACTTTGGATAGGGAAAACATCAAAGACATTATTTTTTGGAGGAAAAACCAAAATCAAAACAACATTCAATAACACAACTATCCCCCATTTCCATCTTTCCTTGGCTAGCGTCTTTTTGAATTCCTTGTCCATTGCTCACAAGATGCTCCAATAGGGGAAAAGGTTGCGTTAGCTCTTTGATTTAAACCAGAATGCTAAGACAGCGGAAAAGAAACGTAAAGCATCTAACTGGAATTAAGTTAGATGGAATATGCAGTGGGATTTCAAATGGGATTGAAACTGCAAGAAAATCATACTATTGGGAGAAGGAGTCGTCTAACCGATATGACGAAGACAAAAACATTGGACAATTCACCACTTTTTAGGTAATTATAAACTCTATTAGAAATATTAATGCATAACACGGGCTAAAGAAACAACTCAAATCCAACGTCTTATAACCAAAGCCTTTTGGGGAAATTGAACTTGACCATTTTGGCACGACACCAATATCCAAAGGATTAATATCTAAGGTTTGACGGAAACAAAAGTGACAAATGATGAGAAACGGCTGTGAGGACTGACAAAAAATATGTCAATCTGACACAAAAAACTCTTAAAAAGCCCTTGGCACATCGCTTGTAAAACCCTTTCTACGAATAATAAAATTGTATTCAATAACCGAAAAAATATATAATCATGGGAAAAATCATAGGTATAGATCTTGGCACAACCAACTCTTGCGTAGCAGTAATGGAAGGAAATGAGCCAGTGGTTATCCAAAACAGTGAAGGAAGAAGAACCACTCCTTCCATAGTGGCATTTTTGGACAATGGCAACGGAGAAAGAAAAGTTGGGGATCCTGCAAAACGTCAGGCCATCACTAACCCAACCAACACCATTTCATCTGTAAAGAGATTTATGGGCAAAAGATTCTCCGAGGTTTCCGAAGAGAAAAAACATGCTTCCTACAAAATCGAACAAGGTCCAAACGATACCATCAGCGTGAAAATCGGGGACAGGTCTTATACTCCCCAAGAACTATCGGCCATGATTCTTCAAAAAATGAAGACGACAGCCGAGGATTTTTTGGGTCACGAAGTTACAGAAGCGGTGATTACCGTTCCTGCTTATTTCAATGATGCAGAACGTCAAGCCACCAAAGAAGCTGGTGTAATTGCTGGATTGGAAGTAAAAAGAATCATCAATGAGCCAACTGCTGCAGCTCTGGCTTACGGAATGGACAAGAAAAACCAGGACATGAAAATAGCGGTGTATGACCTTGGTGGTGGTACTTTCGATATTTCCATCCTTGAACTGGGAGATGGCGTTTTTGAAGTGAAATCCACCAATGGTGACGTACACTTGGGTGGTGATGACTTTGACCAAGTGATCATCAACTGGTTGGCGGATGAATTCAAAAGCGAGGAGCAAATCGATCTTAGAAATGATCCCATGGCTCTTCAAAGACTTAAAGAAGCTTCTGAAAAAGCAAAAATAGAGTTGTCAAGCTCTTCGACTACGGAGATCAATCTTCCTTACATCACCGCAACCCAAACCGGGCCAAAGCACTTGGTAAGAACTTTGACAAGAGCAAAATTCGAGCAACTTGCTGACAGTTTGGTCAAAAGATCAATGGAGCCGTGTAAGAAAGCCTTGGCAGATTCAGGATTTAGTGCCTCTGAGATTGACGAAGTCATCTTGGTAGGTGGATCGACCCGTATTCCTAAAATTCAGGAAGAAGTCGAGAAATTCTTTGGCAAGAAGCCTTCCAAAGGTGTAAACCCTGATGAAGTTGTCGCCATTGGTGCAGCGATACAAGGTGGTGTTTTGACTGGCGAGGTGAAAGATGTATTGCTTTTGGACGTAACCCCGCTTTCTTTGGGTATCGAAACGATGGGCGGTGTATTTACCAAACTGATCGAATCCAATACGACCATTCCGACCAAAAAATCGGAGGTGTTCTCGACTGCTGCTGACAATCAGCCAGCGGTGGATATCCACGTATTGCAAGGTGAGCGCCCCTTGGCGAAGGACAACAGGACCATTGGTAGATTCCAATTGTCAGACATCCCACCTTCCCAAAGAGGTGTTCCGCAAATCGAAGTAACCTTTGATATCGATGCCAATGGTATCCTTAATGTCTCCGCAAAAGACAAAGGCACCGGAAAAGAGCAAAAAATCAAAATCGAAGCTTCTTCAGGTTTGACACAGGAAGAAATCCAAAGAATGAAAAGTGAGGCAGAAGCAAATGCAGTAACTGATAAAGCTGAAAAAGAGAAAATCGAGAAGTTGAACCAAGCAGATAGCTTGATCTTCCAGACCGAGAAACAGTTGAAAGAATATGGTGACAAGCTTTCCGAAGGAAACAAAGCCAATGTTAGCGGTGCTCTCGAAGCATTAAAGACTGCGCATCAAACGCAAAACCTGGAGTCCATTGACAGTGCTACCGAAAACCTGAACAAGGCTTGGGAAGGTGCTTCCCAAGAAATGTACAATTCTACACAAGGTGGTCCAGGTGCACAGGATGCTGGCGGAGATGCTTCAGGTACCGGATCAGCTGATGCTGGTGATGGTGTATCGGATGTAGATTACGAAGAAGTGAGCGAAGACAAAAAATAATCGCTTGATAATAAAAAGAAAGAAGGCATCTGTATTTATATGGATGCCTTTCTTTGTTTCAAAACCCTAATCCAATATCAAACAGATGCACTTGACGAAAGATAATAAATTAAAAAAACTCATTATCGTGGGAGATCGGGTTTTGGTCAAATTGAAGAAATCCCAGGACAAAACCAGCAGCGGACTTTACCTGCCTCCGGGGGTTCAGGAAAAAGAAAAGATTCAACAGGGATACATCATCAAAGCAGGACCTGGATACCCAATCCCAATGCCCGCAGAGGATGATGCGCTCTGGAAAGAGCAGGAAGAAAATGTCAAATACCTCCCGCTTCAGGCAAAGGAGGGGGATTTGGCAATATTTTTATTGAATGGAGCCTTTGAGGTGGTTTATGAGGGGGAGAAATACTTCATCGTTCCACAAAGCAGCATCTTGATGCTGGAGAGAGAAACAAAAATGTAGCAATTAATCTCTTGATGAATTCTTAAGGAGAATGGGGAAGATTGTAACTGTAAAAAAGCAGGAATAGTGATAATCGAAAACATCTGATCCTTGCTTTTTTTTAATTTCTCAGAACCTTAATCAACCTTGTTTCCTGCCCCAATGCGCAAGGCTTAAAGAGTTATATTGAACTGGACTCAAACCGAAAGATGCATGCCGTTTCCTAATGGGATGAAACCGCATACAAATCAGACTATTTGGAGACTAAGGTGTAGCGCCGATTTGGTGAAGTCCAAAACTGGAAACAAAGACTGATTGTTAGGCAATTTCAGACTGAAGTGGAATTTGTAATGCACAAAACAGGTCCAACCTTTATTTAAAAGTAATCAAGCTGTATAAACTGATTATACTGGCCATTTAGTCTTCATTTTGTATGATGAAAATCTTCGAGCTGGCAATCTACATTCCTCCCACGGTTTGGGATGCCTATACTGAGGATGGATTTTGATAACGTAAAACTTTCAAGAGGAATTTTTTTATTTATTCGATTCCCATTTGTGTGTTTGAAAACGAGGCTGGAGATTTTTTAGATCTTTAAGCAGAATTAAATAATTCAATTTTAAAAAAAACGTGATATATGGGCCTTTTTTTGGCAGTGAAGATATAAAAAAAGCGAAACTTCCAAAAAATTCTTGGGAGTTTCGCCAGTATTTGAATTTCAATCTATGTTCAATTATTTTTCCAAGGCTTTCTGTTTTTTGCTTCAGGCCCCGTTACTCTTCTTTTCTCTCTTAATGTGGTATTGATCTCGACTTGATCAGCATCCGCTTTCCAAGCTTTTCTGTTTTTGAATGCAGGTCCCTTTTCGGTAGTATCCACTACCTTTGCCATCAAAACGCCTGTTCTTGCTTGTTCTTTCCAAGGTTTGTAGTTTTTGGCAGCTGGCCCTTTTAAATCACTGTGAGATTGCGCATAGGATACATTAAACGCAAGAAATAAAGCGGCTAATATAAATGTGAATCTGGTCATAATATAGTTAGTTTGTTTTTCGTTCGATTACAGTATTATATACGTAAATAGAAGAATATGTTTTCCAAAAACAGGGATTTACACATAAATAATCGAAAAAATAAGAAGAAAATACTGTTTAACGATTTTAAAAAATGAAAAAAAGGTTTGATTTTATACCGGTTTTTAGTGCCGGCTATGCATAAAACAGAAAATGAGCTGTAAGAACACCCAATTCTGACAAAATCATCAAAAAACAATAAAACCCTCGTCTTTTTTGGAAGACAGAGGGTTTTATTCAAAAAATTGACTGTAATTGTTCAATTAAAATGAAAATACCGCAGCAAGGATAAAAGAGGAGAGGTTTTTTGTAGGAGAAAGGGAAGGATTCACAAAGAAATCTTCTTTCATGGTATCCAACCTCAATTCAGGGATAATGGTAAGGTTTTTCGCTACCTTGGCATTTCCGGTAAGTGTCAAGGCAAACACACTGCCATCACCGGCTGCATTGGTACCTACTACACCGCCAAGCCCACCGTTAAACACTTTAAAATATTCCGCTCTTGTTCCGATTGAGAATTTTTCAGAAGTAGCTGCCTGTAAATAGCCGGCGATTCCATAAAAGCCTGCGCCGTCACCATCAACGTCACTAACTGAAGAGCCATTGAAAATTTCACCGGCTGCAGATGTATTGTAAGTGGCATTCAATCCTGCATAAATGGTTTCTGATAAATTGAATCCTGTAGTCAAATCGATCTGGAACGTTGATCCCATGGAAGATTGCCCACTTGTCAAAGGGAAATCCGTATCCAATCTTCCATCTTGGTCACCATAGATTAAATTCAAGTAGGTACTTCCCGCATCTGTTGCATATCCCAATTGTGCGCCAAAAGTATATGACCCGGCAAGATTAAACTCCGTCATGTCTGTAGGATTCATCACTGCCGCCATAAATGACCATTTGTCCGTCAATGCAAAATCAGCTTTCAAACCTGTATGGGAAAATGGACCGTAGGAAAACATGTAAGAAGTGGAGTAGTTGAAATTCCCAGTTGGAGAAATGACCTCATAACCGAGGAAGGTATTGAAATTACCCATGGTAAGCGTCACTGCATCATTTACAGACCAATAGACGTATAACTGGTTGACAATTTGAGAGCTTCCTGCAAGTCCTCCAGCATAAAGTGGGGATCCGAAAACCGCATCTTCCCCCCTTGGCCCAAAGACTAAATCGGCTACAAAACCCACTTTTTTACCTTCATAGGTTGCGATAAGATTCGCCATACCAAGAGAAAATCCTGGTAAGTTCCCAAAGGAAGTTGCAGGGGCCTGAGCAAACTCACCCTTGTTTGGGGCATTGAAATTTGCACGGTAATAGGCGTCAACAGACCCAGTGATGGCTACTTTTGGATCTTCTTCGGTTTCAACTTCTTGCGCAAAACCAGGCACTGCTACGAATATTAATAGTAAAACTATTAGTAGTTGAAAATTTTTCATTTTAATTTTAGTTGTTGGTTGAATATTTTATTTGACTGATAAGAACCCTGACCCAATCAGAAAGAGAGTCGCATTTTTTTCCTTGGGCAGGGTTCTGCTTTTTTTAAGATATTATGAGCATTGGACTATTCGTCATATACGATTGTGTATCCGCGGATACCATGCTCATGAGAATCAAGACCAGATCTTTCGTGTTCCTCAGAAACCCTGATTCCTACGGTTACTTTTAGGATGTAGAAGATCAGGAATGCCGACCCGAAGGCCATTGCTCCACAGACAGCCACACCAATCAACTGTGTCAAGAAGGAGTGATCAGGATTTGTTGAGAAGATCCCCACGGCCAATGTTCCCCATACACCACAGGTGAGGTGAACCGAGACAGCACCGACCACATCATCCAATTTCATTTTGTCCAAAAAGACTGCTGAAAGAACCACAAGGATGCCGGCAATGAAACCAATGAGGAGTGATGCTCCTGGTTTAAAAACATCAGCTCCTGCTGTAATCCCCACCAATCCGGCCAGAATACCATTGAGAACCATGCCTAAATCTAATCTTTTGAAAGCAAAATAGGCGGCTAAAAACCCCCCCATTCCACCAGCTGCAGCTCCAAGGCAAGTGATCACAAGAACCATAGAGACAAGTCCCGGGTCAGCAGAGAGTACGGAGCCTCCATTGAAACCAAACCAGCCGAACCAAAGCAAGAAAACCCCGATTACTGCCAAAGGAACACTGGCCCCTGGCTTATCGACAGTTTTTCCATTGACATACTTTCCGATACGCGGACCAACCAAAATTACACCTGCCAATGCCCCCCATCCCCCAACGGAATGGACCAACGTGGATCCAGCAAAATCATAGAAGCCCATGGCGTCCAATGCACCACCACCCCATTTCCAGCTTCCAATGAGCGGATAAACAATACCCACGAAAATCAGTGTAAAAACTAGATAAGCAGAGATCTTCACCCTTTCGGCAATGGCTCCAGATACAATAGTGGCGCAGGTCGCTGCGAACATTGCCTGGAATAAAAAGTCTGTCCAATAGGTATATCCTGCATCCGCATATTCTGCGGTGATATCGGCATTTTCCGGGTTCATCCAAAACATGGACCATCCTGCGGAATCAAAAGAAAACCATCCTGGGACTTCAAACCCTGGGTACATGAGAAAGAAACCACAGACAGCATACGTGAGGATACCGATAATTGGGGTCACTGTATTTTTAAAGAGAATGTTAACGGTATTCTTGGCCTGGCCAAATCCAGTCTCGACCCCTGCAAAACCCAGGTGCATGATAAATACCAGCGCGGTACAGAGCATCATCCAAACATTATTGGTAGTCAGAAGACCTTGAGTGATTTCGACAGAGTAGTCTATACTTGCCGCAACACTTTCGCTTCCTATTTGTGCGAGTAACGTAGAATTCCAATTCATAGGTTTAAATTTTAATTTTTAAGGATTATCAAAATTTTATATAGGTTTTAAAGAGAATAATTTTCATAAATCTAAATATATTTTTGGTAATAAAACAAACCTATGTTTACAGATTTTTTAATTTTTGAAACATTTACCGCCTTTATTTATATCATAAAATCGTTTTTTATTGTAATTTTTTATTTTTGAAGTGTTTTTTTAAACCTTTTTTTTAAAATTTGTAATTTCCAAAAAGCCAATATCCTTCTGCGAAATCGATTCCGTAAATTAGGATACCTTTATTTTTTACTTTCATAGAGATCAAATTCAAAATTAAATTTTGAATTACTGTAACTTTCAATACTTTACACTTAAAATTTTATGTATCATGGATTTATTCCAAAAATTATTCTAAAAAAAATTTATTTATTTTTCAAAAAAAATTAAAATCCTCATTAATAGACTCGAAAATTATCCAATAAATCAAAAAAATGAAGAAAACTGATATTAAGAGGTTGAATTAATACCCTGTTTTTTTAAATTAAACAGTTCAAAAAGAAAAAGCCCTTCATTCTACAACCTGTAGAATGAAGGGCTTCAAAATAAACTGTCTGATTTGTCTACTTTTCCATCATGGCAAACTCTTTTGCAAAATAACTCAGAATGACATTTGCCCCTGCTCTTTTTATGCTGGTCAGGGATTCCAACATTGCTTTTTCCCCGTCTATCCAACCCCTTTCGGCGGCAGCTTTGACCATGGAGTATTCTCCACTGACATTGTATGCCGCAATCGGCAAATTGGAATTATCCTTGAGCAATTTGATAATATCCAAATAAGCCAATGCCGGCTTCACCATCAAAAAATCCGCTCCTTCCTCAGTGTCGAGCTGCGCCTCAATCAAGGCCTCTGAATGGTTTGCGAAATCCATCTGGTATGTCTTTTTGTCACCCATTTTAGGCGCTGAATCCAGTGCATCCCTGAATGGACCATAAAATGCACTGGCATATTTGGCCGTGTACGACATGATAGAGACATCCGTGAAGCCATTTTCATCTAACACCTTCCGGATATAGCCCACACGGCCATCCATCATGTCCGAAGGTCCCAAAATGTCCGCTCCGGCCCTTGCCTGCGCCAATGACATTCTTCCGAGGATTTCTAGCGTCTCATCATTGAGGATCTTGCCCTTTTCGACAAGGCCGTCATGGCCATCTGAACTGTATGGATCCATAGCCACATCCGTCATCACGCATGCCTCAGGAAAGGTCGTCTTTATTTTATGAATTGCTTTCAGGTAAAAAGTTTCAGGATTATGGCTTTCTGTCGCAAATCGGTCCTTCTTGCTTTCTGGATAGGCCGGAAAGATATCAAATGCCATAATGCCGAGCTCCATGCAAATTTCTATTTCCTTCAACATCAAGTCCAAAGAATACCTGTAAATCCCCGGCATGGAAGAAACCTCCACTTTTTGATTGATTCCCTCTATCAAAAACATGGGGAAAATAAAATCCTTGACAGAAAGCCTGGTTTCTTCCACCATATTCCGAATGGCTTGGGACTTTCTGTTTCTTCTGGGTCTTTTTAACATATCGTTATAATATCATTTGATCACAAAGGTAAGGTAATGATAGTAAAATGGGTATCCGGACCGGAAAGTTTCAAATATCCGCTTTCTTTAAAATGAAAAAGGAGGTCAACTGAAAAACGATCAGGTAAATCACAAGCACCAAAATCAATCCCTTCGGAAATCCCCCCAAATTATACAAATCATTCATCAGCTCCATGGGACGGAAATACTTGAGGTGATCCACTCCATTTTGCGCCTCATTCAATTTCCCCATCAAACCAAGGATCATTTCCACAAAAACCAAGGCAAAATAGATCAGGATTGGCCACAAAGCTCTCCCAAATAAATTGACCAAAAACACCGCGAAAAAACCCCAGGCAAACAGACTGAGGAAAAATCCCAAGAACGAAACAGCATTGATTCCAATAAAAAATGAAAAGTCACCCGTGGTGATCAGGGAAAGACCTGTGAGAGAAACAAAAGCCAGAATCAACATCGAAAGCACATAAAGCGCCACCAGGACAACCTGCGAAATGAAAAGCTCATGTCTTTTGTATCCATTCAACAAGCGCTTTCTGTTCACATTGTTGTCAAACTCCCTCGAGGCAGCGACGATCACTCCCCAAAAAACGAATTTCGTCGCTACGGAATGATAAAAGCCGAGCAAAGTCTGACCATTCAAATTCTGCAACAAAAGGTCCCCCACAACCAAGGGCAATACGAAATTCGTCAACACAAACAGCCCCGTGAAAATATAATAATCCGTTCGGGCCAATTTATAAACCTCTATTTTTACCAGTCTATCGAAATGCATCTTACTTAAAGTTTGTTGGTGAGCGCGGATTCCAAGCTGTCAAATTTACCTAAAACGGCTTCTTGGGAGCCATGAAAAACCAATTCCCCTTTCTTTAATATCAGAAAATGGGTACATACCTTTTGGATTTCCTCGAGGTAATGGCTAGAGAGCACGATCGTTTTTCCCTGTCTTTTCAACTCCATAATCAATTCCCTGATAAAAATAACTCCTTCAGGATCCAAGCCGTTCGTCGGCTCATCCATGATGACCAATTCCGGATCAGAAAGCAATGCGTCAGCGATTTCCAACCGCTTTTTCATGCCGTAGGAAAAACTTTTGAAGGGCTTACTCCCTACTTCACCAAGTCCTACCTTTTCCAGTAATTCGTCCACTTTGGCAAGCGGTATATTTTTGGTCATCGCAGAGATGGTCAGGTTTTTTTTCGCAGAAATGCCTGCATAAAAATTCCCTTGGTCCAGAATTACTCCCACTTTGGCCCTGACATCCTCGGGATTGGTCTGCCCAAAAATTGAAAAAGAACCTGAGTTGGGCTTCCTTAATCCCAACAAAATACTGAACAGCGTGGTCTTCCCACTCCCATTTGGACCAACCACACCCAAGACCTGTCCTTTTTCAACAACAAAGGACACCTCATTTAGCGCCAGCTGTTTGCCGTACCTTTTCCTGAGATGCTCAACCGAAATAATTCTTTCTGTCATAAAACAAACTTTTCATATCCGAAAGCTAAAAATTTATCGGGAATGCATTTCTAAGGTTCATACATTAGTTTTCCCCCAATGGGAAAATTCTGACTTAATATTGAAATAAAGCTGATTCCAACACCCTCGGCAACATGGCAATTAGCGCTTTCCCCAAACAAAAAAAGCAGGCCTTCGAAAGGACCTGCTTTTTTTTGTTTGGGAGAAATATTCTTTAAAAATTGATTTGCGCCTGAAGCCTGAGCAAACTGCCTTTTTGGCGATTGTCTGGATTTAGGGAGTTTTCAAAGGTCCTGTCTGAAATCGTGTACATCGCCACCAGCTCAAACGCTTTGTGTGGCTGCCATTCCACGCCGATTTCGAGTTCATTCACCCGATGTTTGGCCGCATCCAATTCATGCTTTTTCCCACCTTTATAATAGTGGTAGCGGGAAAAAGGAATGAAGATATCGTTTCCTTTTTTGAGAAAATATGAAGCCATCACATACCCGCCACGAAGCGGGGCATCCTTCACAGTATTGCTCTCAGGATCATATTCGGGCCCCCTTCCCCAATTGAATTCTGCCTGCAAGCCAAAGGGCTGCGGATAAACGATAATGGAAGTCCCATATCTGTATTCCGAAAATTCAGTCTGGACAAAATCTGTTGCGGGATTTCTATTGATCACAAACTTCCCGGTATATCCTTGAAGGGAGCCTTCGATGATTTGCCCGGAGGGCAATTCAAAAGGATAAGTCAATCTGGACACCACATGTAGGGAATTGTTTTTGTCGGGCATATTGGCCGTTTGCCCATTGTATACACCGATTCCAAAAACGCCATAGTCGCCTGATCCTTTCAAACCTGAGGAAACAAGATAGCTGAATCTTTTCCTGATTTCGGAAGGCGCATAATAGAACATGACGCCAATATCCCGTTCATTGGCTACGGCAGAGTTCAGCCCGTCATTTCGATCAAGTGGGATTCTGTTTTGGCTGGATTGAAGGTTTTCGAATCCAAAAGGAACTTTGCTCTGCCCGATTCTCAGCCTGAATTCCTGTTTTGCATCCAAGCCCAAGTCAAAATAAGCATCCCTAATCTGGGCAAAATTATTTCCCCCAGAGGCAAGGTCCGGTTGAATATAGAAATACACCCTTTCGTGGATCTGACCATAAAAGACCAAACGGATTCTGCGAAAGAAAAAACCCCCGTTTTCTCCCCAGGACTTATCGCATTGGTCGCATTTGAGATCGGGATTTGTTTCGAGAAGTCGGTTGTACCTCAACTGTGCATATCCGCGAAGTTGGATGGTTTCGTACCAAGGCTTCTTGACAATTTGAACAGGGGATTCTTTTTTCAATGAGTCTTCACCAGCGTCTCTTGCAAAAACGTCAGTGAAAGCCAATACCATGCAAGCAAAGGCAATAGCGAACTTAAATCGCATATAGGAAAGGAATTAAAATAAATGATTTTTTATACAGCGCTGCAAAATTGCAAATCAAATATTTCTTTATAATGAATCAAATATTACCAATTTGTTATGGGCAAAAGCCTCAAAAATCAAAACGAAAACCCAACCCTCCTATCCAGCAGTGCTTAACATTAAAATATTGCGTTTCTAAGGTGTTTTATATGTTACGCAATTGTTAAACCCTCGATAAATGTTAAGAAATTTTTATCCGAAAGTTACCAAAATCAGCCAGCTGCGATCAGATTTTGTACATCAACAGCGGTAATTTCCGTATAATCGTTGATGTAAAGGTCGCAAATCGGAAGTTCTTCCACAGTGTGTGAGGACAAGACACCGACCACTTTCATGCCCGCATTTTTGGCGGCCGAAACACCTGAAAAAGAATCCTCGAATACCACGCAGGAAGCAATATCGACTTTGAGATTGCTGGCAGACTTGAGATAAACCTCTGGATCAGGCTTGTGTTTGGTGACATTCTCACTTGCCATTACAGATTCCATCCTGGTAAACAAGTCCAAATGTCCTCCGATCAACTCCATGTTTGCAAACGGCGCAGAAGTGGCAACAGCAGTCAAAAACTGATGGGTTCTCAAAGAATCAAAAAACTCCAAAAAGCCGGCAATCGGATTCACTTGGTCCTTGTAGATTTCCCTGAAAAGGCTTTCTTTTTCATCCTCCAATTCCAAAAGCTCCTGACCTTCGATTTTCCTTCCAAAAAAGTGGCTCATGATATAGGAATTGCTTTTTCCGTACATGTGTTGGGCAAATTCCGCTTCGGTGGGATGCATATTCCTTTTTGCAAAAAAGGATTGGAAAGCCAATGAATGGAAGGGATTTGTATGACAAATGACACCGTCCATGTCGAAGATTACTGCTTTTTTCATTTTTCAATAGGTTTTAAAGAATGCACAAAGCTAGGGAATGAAATGAAAAAAACCCTCCAAGTCTTAAAACTCTTGGAGGGCTCCCTTTCAATTTGGGATCAAACAAACATCCAAATCCTATTTATTTTTCAAACGCCTTCACCACCTTCTCGATGATGTCACAGCATTCGTGCAACTGCTCTTCGGTCATCACCAATGGCGGAGCGAAGCGGATAATATTGCCATGGGTAGGTTTGGCGAGTAGACCATTGTCCTTTAGGGCCACACACATGTCCCAAGCCGTGCTGCTGTCTTCGGAATCATTGACCACGACAGCGTTGAGCAAACCTTTGCCTCTGACCAATTTGAGGATAGTGAATTTATCCACCAAAATCTGCATTCTTTCTCTAAAAATTTTACCGAGCTTTCGTGCGTTTTGGGCGAGTTTTTCATCTTTTACTACTTCCAATGCGGCGATTGCGACCTTTGCTCCCAATGGATTTCCTCCGAAAGTGGAGCCGTGCTGGCCCGGCTTGATGACTTCCATGATGTGGTTGTCTGCCAATACTGCCGACACCGGATAAAAGCCGCCGGAAATCGCCTTTCCCAAGATCAGCATGTCGGGCTGGGTATACGTCTCTTGCTTTTCGCAATGTCCTTCACAGGTACAGTTGCCACAGACAGCCAGTAGTGATCCTGTACGTGCTATTCCTGTCTGGATCTCATCCGCTATAAAAAGTACGTTTTTGGCCTTGCAGGCATCCGCTGCTTTTCGGAGATAATCCTGGGCAGGTGTGTACACCCCTGCCTCTCCCTGAATGGGCTCTACAAGGAATGCAACAATATTTTTATCTTCCAACGCCGATTCCAGCGCCGCGATATCATCATAAGGAATCTTGACAAATCCGGGGGTAAAGGGTCCGAAATTTTTTCTGGCATTCTCATCATTCGAAAAAGAGATGACGGTGGTGGTCCTACCATGGAAATTATTCTCGGCCACGATAATCACGGCTTCATGGGCTTCGACACCCTTTTTCTCATAGCCCCATTTTCTGGCAATTTTGAGAGCGGTTTCCACGCCTTCCGCACCGGTATTCATGGGAAGCACTTTGTCAAAGCCAAAATATTCGGTGATATATTTTTCAAATGGACCCAACACATCGTTGTAGAATGCCCTTGACGTCAAAGTGAGTGTTCCCGCTTGCTCCACAAGTGCTTGCAAAATCCGAGGATGGCAATGTCCCTGATTCACAGCGGAATAGGCAGAAAGGAAATCATAATATCGCTTGCCTTCCACATCCCAAAGAAAAACGCCTTCGCCTTTTTTCAACACCACTGGCAAGGGATGATAATTGTGCGCACCGTATTTGTCCTCCAGCACGATGGCTTGTTCACTCGAATTTATGGTTTCCATCATAAAATTTGTATTTTTAAAGTTCGAAAGGGAAACATCAATAATCGAATCCCTTTGTACAAATATAGCAAAAGCCCTTTAGGATAAAGAATGCAGCACAAAAAGAAACCAAATCAGCCACTTACGTTGATCCCAGGTGATTATTACCTCAACGAAAACGGCATGATGGTCTTCACCGCAGCCTATCATCTGAGAAGGGGGACATGCTGCGGAAGCGGGTGCAAGCATTGCCCATATCCAGTGGCGAAAGAAGAATCTCACGATTTAGGCAAATAATTTCGACGCCTCTCTTGGTAATTGCCGAAAACTTCCGATATTTGCAAACTCAATTGTAAAAACGTCTTAAATAATACGATCATATATCATGGCAAGAGTTTGTGACATCACCGGAAAAAGACCTCAATCAGGTAACAACGTATCACATGCGAACAATAAAACCAAGCGTAAATTTTATCCAAATTTGCATAAGAAAAGTTTTTACGTTCCCGAAGAAGATTCTTGGATTACGCTGAAAGTTTGTTCAAAAGCCTTGAGAACCATCAATAAGAATGGGATCAGTGCCGTTTTGAAAAAAGCTCAGGAAAAGGGTTTCATTATCATCAAATAAGAAATAAGATATACTCTTACTAATAAAAAGACAGAGCGATGGCTAAGAAAGGTAATAGAGTACAAGTGATTATGGAATGCACAGAGCATAAAACTTCTGGTCTTCCAGGTACTTCAAGATACATCACAACCAAAAACCGTAAGAATACTACCGAGAGATTGGAATTGAAGAAATTCAACCCGATCATGAAGAAAGTAACGGTTCACAAA
Organism: Rhodonellum sp.; assembly: GCF_030656585.1. Classification (NCBI taxonomy): domain Bacteria; kingdom Pseudomonadati; phylum Bacteroidota; class Cytophagia; order Cytophagales; family Cytophagaceae; genus Rhodonellum; species Rhodonellum sp. Next base: position 122,474 of record NZ_JAUSPP010000013.1, on the reverse strand, counting down.
GAAATTAAATAATTTTAGGACATAGTACTGCAACTTCGCAGGATATTTAACCTCAAAAAAATGGCTAAGAAAGTAGTAGCAACCCTGAAAAAAGAAGGTGGCGTAACTTATGCTAAGGTGATCAGAGCCGTAAGGTCTGAAAAAACCGGAGCTTATACCTTCAGAGAAGAAATGGTTCCGGCCGCATTGGTTCAGGAAACATTGAAGAAATAATTGCAAGACCAAGGTTTTTCCTTGTTTTGTAAAATATAAAGTCCCCCCGGGTAAGTCTCAGGAGGGACTTTTTTGTTATATTCGGGCTCAAATTGACATAAATTATGGGAATTTTCGGTTTCTTTTCGAAAGAAAAAAAGGAAAGTCTTGACCAAGGCCTACAAAAATCCAGTGAGAATATTTTTTCTAAGTTAAGCAAGGCTGTCATTGGCAAATCCAAAGTGGATGAGGATGTCCTCGATCAACTTGAAGAGATCCTCATCACGGCAGATGTGGGGGTAGACACCACCATCAAGGTCATTCGCAGAATCGAAGAAAGGGTGGCAAAGGACAAATACCTCAGCACGGGAGAACTCGACGTCATCCTTAAGGAAGAAATCGCTGCACTTTTAGAGGAAAACAATACGGAAGATCTTTCCAACTTTGACCTACCCAAAGACAAAAAACCTTATGTGATCATGGTCGTCGGCGTCAACGGAGTGGGCAAAACCACCACCATTGGCAAACTGGCCCACCAGTTTAAGCAAGCGGGGAAATCCGTGGTCTTGGGCGCAGCGGATACTTTTAGGGCGGCCGCTGTCGATCAATTGATCCTGTGGGGAGAGCGTGTAGATGTACCGGTAATCTCCCATGGCATGAATACAGATCCTGCCGCGGTGGCTTTTGACACGGTGAAAAAAGCCGTGGAAATGAATGCCGACGTGGTGATCATCGATACGGCCGGCAGGCTGCACACCAAAGTCAACCTGATGAACGAATTGACCAAAATCAAAAGGGTCATGCAGAAATTCATTGACGATGCCCCACACGAGGTGCTCCTCGTCTTAGATGGATCCACGGGGCAAAACGCCTTTCTTCAAGCGAAGGAATTCACCAGAGCGACAGACATCACTGCACTGGCCATCACCAAACTGGACGGGACGGCCAAAGGTGGCGTCGTGATCGGCATCTCCGACCAATTCAAAATCCCTGTAAAATACATAGGTGTGGGTGAAAAAATGACGGATTTACAGGTTTTCAACAGAAAGGAATTTGTGGATTCTCTATTCAAGAAGAAGTAGATAAAATTTCAATTCAATACAAAAGGCACAAAGGATTCATTCTTTTGTGCCTTTTTTCGTTACAATTGAATTCTCAAATACGCTTCCCTATCATCGCTGTCCTGTCCTGCCAGTTTCAGATAAAACCCATTGGGGGTTGAAAAGCCAGTAGGCAGGATCTTTCTGTTGTCGAAAAACAATTCAGCAACCTTTTTGAAATCTTGGTCCAGCATAATAAAACTGCTTTCGTTTTTGAATTTGTCTTCCTCCAGTTTATATGTCTGAATATCCACATATCTCCAAAATCTTTTTCGATAGGGATCAAATTGTGTCCTTTTGTACCTGCTGGTTTCCATACTCGGAAGAAAAACCGTCCATTCACCTCTTGGTTCTGTTTTCCCCTTTTGGAAAGTCAAGGATCGAGTGCTTCCCCCATCTACCCAAAGGGTTTGGTCAGTATCCAACAGCAGCAAGGAATCATTTGCGGCAAAACTGATAACGAAAAGACCTTTATCTTCCAGATAAGTATGCGAAAAGACCCCTAGTTCGGGATCATCATAGTATTCCTTATAGATTTCGGGATATCCAAAACCCACAGTTACAAAATTTCCCGTCCGGGTATCAAGTTTCCATAACCAATCCCGATAGGACATGTTGGCTGCTTTCAGGACAAAAGGCACATCCGCCAATACCAATACTTTGCTCTCCGTATTATAGGACATCTCATTGCCGTTCATGGTGGAAAAATTAGCCCCAAGCCTTTCTCCCGGCACAACAGGCAAAGGATATCTACGCACTACTTTCCCTCCAAGATCTGTCTGAACAATCTCTTTTTGATCTGAAATGAAAAACAATCCATCATCCGTAATCAGGGTTCCTGAAATATAAGCGCCTATTCCATCAGGGCCTTCGGCAAAGAAATTGGTGCTCGAAATCAATTTTCCTGAGGGGTATGCGTATTGCAGAAGCCTATTGGCCGACCAGCAATAAAGTAAACTGCTGTCACTTTTTTCAAAAAAGCTAAATTTTGTCGGGAGATTTTTTGTGAATTCATCCTTTTCAAAGTAGAGCGTATCGGTAATGAATTCGGTCAATTCCCGAGATATAAATTCAGGTGATTTGGGTTCCCTAGAACTGCAGGAAAAAATAAAAAACGAAAGAAACCAGAAATACTTACCCATATCCTATTATAGTTCTTAAAATGGTTTTTCAACTATTGACAGTAAACTCAGTTTTTATAATGAGGCCAATTTAACCATAATGGCTTGAAATGAAATAGCTAAAGTGTCTCCTCCGATCGGAAAAGTCTCCTGACCACCCTAAACAAAAAACATCTGCGTGGCGACAATGTCCTCACAGTCTATCAGCAATCCTTTACTTAATTTGGGCCTAAGCATACGCTTTATTTCTAAGGTAAAAACTTCAAGCTTATACTCCAATTCCAAATCAATTTCTGCACCTGCCGCTGTCTTGATATACCAATAATACGCTTCTTTCGGCAGGCAAGAAAACATGTTCTCAATAACAAAACCTTCCCAGCTAGCAGCTGCAACAGGATGACTCAGGAGCGCATCAAAATTTGAAATATTGAGCAAGACATGAAACAGTCCCGAATCCCGAATGAAAACTTTTGGGGATTTAACGAGTCTTTTACCAATATTCTTAAACCAGAGTCTGATATTCATTACCAACAAAAGATCCTCCAACAAGCCAATATAATTGGCAACAGTCAGTGAACTGAAATCCAGACTGGCACCCAGTTGACTCCTATTTAACTATATCCCTTGTTGATGGGAAAGCATGGTCCATAGCCTTCTCAGCTTATTTACCAGAATAAATTGGGCCAGTTGGGGTATATCTCTTACTAAATAGATTTACGCTTTTGGATAGAAATAATCCCTATTAATATCTGTGTTTCAAAGCGGGATTTATTCAATATTATCATCTATTTACCAGCGTTAAGAGATCTTAACTGTTTGTCAAAATGCTCCGGCATTCCTATAGCTGCGTAATCAACAACTTTGTTCCCCACAACTAAGAATGCTATAAGATTTTTGAATTGTAAATCAACAGTATCTAAGTTATTTGCCTTATAAAAGCTAAATTCTGGATCATGAAAAACCGAAATTGGAAATTCATATTCGGTGAGTTTATTGGTCACATATTTTATGTCATCACCTGAGGCATATATTAAAAAGGAGATATCCGGATATTTTTCAACATGCTCTTTCCACATAAAAACCTGCTTAAAGGGTACCAATTGGGATTCATTAAAATTATGGAAAACAACCACCTTATTCTCACAATCAAGGCAGGGTTTTATTTTCCCTCCATCTAACTCAATAATTCCCAGTCCCTGCGGCCATATCAATGGCTCAGCAGATTTAGGCTGACAGCCAACAGCAAAGACAGCTATGGCCAAATAAAGAATCTTCCTTACATCAAACATCAAGGGAAACTTTTAAAATCACCGGATAATCCAACTCTTCCTTTGGCAAAATGATATGTTTATTCAGCCCTGGATTTTTGGTCAAATAATCTTGCAATAGAGAGGCATAGGTCACAAACATTGCCCTTCCCTTTTCATCTACCCCAATGGGGTAATAATATAACATTTCATCAGAAAGATTTCCCTTCATTTTATATCTTTTACCTGATTGCTCGTCGATAAAAAGTATATTTTTATAAACATCTCTGCCCTTTTGATACATAATATCAGCTACATAAATATTATTGCCAAAAAACACATTCCTGAAATTGGCGAAGCCATTTTGACTGATCATCTGAAATCCATCCATCAAGTCCATTTCCCAAAACTTATCCGGAATGGAATATTTCTCAAAATCCGCCTGTATCACAGATTTAATTTCTCCATCCTCATATTTATATATCTTGTTGTTGAAGGACTCTAAAATAAAAATGTGTTCTTGAGATTGGAAAAAATTACGTTCGGTCATTGGTAGCATATTGTTGTTATAGTCATTTTTCAAATGTTTTCCGACTATTTCCCCTTTATCAACCTCTATTATCCTATATTCTATAAAAGGAAGGTTATAACCTCCATATAGCAAGTAACGGCCATTAGCCAATGCTATAAAAGAACTGGCGGAATAATCAACTGAAAACATTTCCTTTAAACCCTCTTGCTGAGAATATTTCAAAATTCTTGATGCCGATCCTACACTTGATAAAATTGTTAGGTCACCCTTATTATCCACATGAAAATCATTTATGGACCGAAGCTGGCCAGGTCCTTCTCCTAATAGATTATGGGTTACTTCGTATGCTCCATTTTTATCAAAAACATGAATACCATTCTTTAAGGACTGATCCATAATAAAAATTCCTGAATCAGAAAGCAGAACCTTTAAATCAAAACCCATTAGATTATTTTGGTTTGTTTCTAAAAAAACCGCCTCCTCTATTCTCATTTGGCTTTTGTTTAGTTCTTGGAAACCATCCAAATGAATAAAAAAAACACCCTCCTCAAAATCTTTTTGGGACGAATCACATCCCATAATTAAACAGCAAATAGAGAACACAATTAACAAAATGTAGTCTTTCATAGATTAACGTTTTAAAGTAAACTGGTCCAACTTTATTTTCAAAAGCCAAGACCAGTTTTACAGAAGCTATTTTAAATAATAATTACATTCAATTAAGATCAACAATTGAAACAATCCTTGTAAAATTTACTACAAGACGACCCTGTTTGCTGCATATCACAATGGTAAACAGTATATTCCCCTCCGCAGATGACCATACGCTGGTAACAACCACCTTCAGTATCCCCATCTCCTGGTTCTACCGATTCCTGAGATATAGCCGGACTAACATAAAACCCCATAGCACATACAAATACCAAACTTAATATTAACTTTTTCATAATTTTTAAAAATTTAATAATTTACTAAAAACTTTGGCCAAAGCTGGCTTTTACCTAAAAGCTGTCTAAATATAATTTTTTTTTAATCCAAATATTTAGTTGATTTTTTAAATCATTAAAGAACCAGAATTCGATTAGTCCCTTACGCAAAAAGGTGTGGAACAAGCCTGAATACGGCGAAAGGAAATGTAGATGGCAGAGAACCATTGAACAATAAAAAAATCGTCAACGAATTAAAATGCAAGCTGTATGCTGATAAGGGCTAAATCCCCAAAAACTTGCCTGAGTTTTTGTTTATGGATGGGCTGCATTTGATCACCAGTATCATAACAATATGGAGAATACACGCATGAAGCTTAAAGACAAGATATTGCTTGGAAAAAGATCAGTAATCGAAACGGTCAATGATGAATTAGAAAACATCTATCAGATTGAGTATTCCATACATAATCATTTGGAAATTTCATCGCCAACCTGATCCCAGGCTTTATAACCAACTCTATCTTCCCAAAAAACCAAGTATCAAATATGATCAGGTTATTTCTACCCTAATTGACCTTTTTTAAAATCAAACTCAGGTTGGTAAATTTAAAATCAGATTTTAAATTTATGAGGATGACCAACATCAGCTAAGGAGACTTTGTGATTTATCAATCCATCCCTTAATACCAATGGTGCTTAAAAGTTAAAAAAAGGTGGATTCCACGCAAAAAAGCCTTTATTCCGAATTATCCAATGCCGCTATCTTCAGGTAAATTTCTGAGTCATATTTGACCAATCTCAGTGTATTCCCATGATTGTCCAGATTCAAAATAGTGTAGGGAAGTAGCATTTCGGTCATTTCACCATTCTCACGCTGCAGGGTGATCAGCTCTATGAAATTCAGCCCCTTGTCATTTCTCTTCAAAACCCTATGGTGAAAAAGAATATCATCTCCCGTAACCACAAGACTCTTGTATCCATCATTCTGGTAATTCACTCTTTCGGCCTGCGGAATAGAAAAAAAGGCTTCCGTATCCCCATTATACGGTAGGAAATATTGAAAACTTCTATTCTTTGACTGATTTAAAGGAAGGGAGTCAATTGATTTTGATTCCAAATTCAGGATGGACAAATGAGTGCTTAAGTTTTCTACATAATATATTTTCCCAGCATGGGCACCAATCTTTATTTCAAGAGGGAAATCCATTTCTTTAGAAAACACGAGTTCCAACTCCTTGGATTTCAAATTATAGGTATGCACGGATGACATTCTACTGTCGTTTAAGGCCCTGTCAACGGTTCCAATAACAAGCCCATGCTCCGAATAAGAAACAACATCAACAACGCTTTCATCTTTTGAAATTGGAATTTTATGCTCGCTTAAAAGATTTCCGTCCAAATCGAATAATTTCAGGGTATTATCAGCTTGATAAAAAAACAAGTCATCTCCATGGAATCCGAAAAAATCCGTTGCATTGCGGATTTGAAAAATGCCACTTGGATCTCCGCTTGTTTCACTTAAATTAATTTCCCAGAGAATCTCCCCATTCGAATTGACGGCATAGCAATCTCCAATCATTTTGGCAAAAAGAAAAAACACCCCCTCTTTGTACAAAGCCATAAAATTAAACCGATCATATTTTGGCAGGGAAACAAGGGGAGTGACATTCACCGAATCCTTTTGAATCAGATAGTCATTTTCAACGTAAACAACTTTTTCCATACAGGAAATAGCGGCCATCGTAATCAACAGAAAAATACATGCTTTATTCAGTAATCGCGTTTTCATCAGCAAAGTCAGTGGGTTCAAGTTCGGTAATCATCCAATGGCCATCTTGGTCTTTGGAGATCAGCTGCGGCAAAGAAACATAAACCTCCAGCGCAAGCAATTCCTGCGAAGAGATATAATAAAGTTGTTCGTGGTTTATTAATGTACCAATTTTCTTCCTTTGATTGGAAATGATAAAGATATCGATATCCCCAACTTCCAAATAGCGAGTCACCATCTCTGTATAGTAAGCCCTGCAGGAACTGCAATGATCCCAATTAATCAGGAGTAATCTTTTGCCAGAAAGAGCCTTTTTTATTTTTAGATCCTGAATCCAGGAGTTCCCATCGCTTTTGGCGACACAGTTTGTAAAGTAAATTAAGACAAGGATGACATAAACGTATCGAATCATTTCCCCTTAGATAAAAATGTCAATTTGGATTTTTTCTTCCTCTATTTCATTGTTCCAATAATTGGTTCTGGGAATGCAGAGACCCCTCTCAGAAACGAAGGCCGTGAATATGCTGTAAATCGACCCTTGGAATCTGGTTTCAGAGACAACTTCCATGTCTGCATTCAGCTTGATAATACTGAAGGGAGAGCGATTAAAAGCAATTGAATTTTTATCTTCATTTTGGTTGAATTCCCTCGGATGGACTACGATCCTATAATAACATGCTCTGTACCCATCATATAGCAATCTTCTATATTGACCTGATTGAACCGCATGTCGTAAATGCTCCTCACTATCGAGATTTCTCTTCATTGGGAGAATCTCTTTTACATATTGACTCTTTGCAGAAAAGGATTTTTTCAGCTGAAAATCCAAATCATAGACAAATAAACTATCTGAAGCGTGGAATGAAACCACCCAGTCATTCTCATTGTTTTTTATCCACGAAAACATAGCATGATAAGTACTCCAGCCCTTGTTGGTATAGCTTTTTGGAAAAGTAAAACTTTCCATTTCCTCCAAATGATTTGTTCCTAGATCATATACTCCGGACAATTTCATGTCATTTTGAAAATTTTCAGGATCCGAAGTATCAAAGAAACCGACCACCCCATAATAAATCTTATTCCCTACCAGTTGGCTGCTGATATTCGGTAGGCTATAATGATTTAATCCATACTTGTATGTCATCATATTGTCAGGGGTGAGCGATGCCTGCAAAGCACCCTCATTGTTCAGCAACTGGGTATTTTTAAAACTATTTTGATTGAATACAAAAATGGAATCCCTTCCCGCCATTAGAAATGCATAAGGATCCGATATACCATACGGCCATTCTGAAGGGATTGGAAATCTTTTGGATAAATTACCGGATTCCAGATCATAGGTATCGAAACTCTTGTTTTGCTTATTCAACACACAAAGCAATTCTCGACCGTTCTCATTTACGACTTGATGACTGAAAAACTCATAAGTGGAATACTCGTCCAAATGGAGCATCATTGAACCTGCAAGTTCAAGTGCTGGACCTTGATGAGCAACGCGATCGGAATCCTCGAGCTTATTGGAGGTGCAGGAGATCAATATGCACGCAAGGATTGCGGGGGAGAACACATTCTTCATGAAAAATGACATTTGATTCTGATTTTATTTAAAACAAAAAGCGCAAGTCCATTGGCAATCTGCAGGACAGGGAAATCTTTCCATTTGATTGATGCCCGGACAACTAATCTTTATCAAATTAAAACCTAAAAATTTCATTCGCAAATTTCGTCTGGACAGGAAAGCTAAAACATGTACATTTTGAATTTTTAAAAGCTAAAAAAACCAAATATTGTTCTGATATACTAATCCCCCCTGAAAACTAATAATTCATAAGTAAATTGCCTATTTTTAGTTTATGAAACTTTTTTTGAGGTTTTGAAAAAAATCTTTAAAAAAATATCTGAACCTGATCAATTAACAAAATTACCCAAATTTACAGGTGGTTTTCAAAACTTGATCCACTTCCATAATGGGCCAAGCACCAGAAAGAAATAGCTGACAGATCAAAAGACAACAAAAAAGCCCCCAAGGTTTGATCCCCTCGGAGGCTTTTGCAATTCATCTATTTCTAATTCTTCTTTCGATCTGAAATCTTATCTATTTTCAACCTTGATCTTTTCCCAAGAATGGATATTTGTAATCCACAGCAGAGACAAAGGTCTCTTTGATTGTTCTTGGAGAAACCCAACGCAGTAAATTGATCATCGAACCTGCCTTGTCATTGGTTCCGGAAGCTCTTGCTCCACCAAATGGTTGCTGACCAACGACTGCTCCTGTCGGTTTGTCATTGATGTAGAAGTTACCAGCAGCATTTCTGAGCTTTTTGGTGGCCAATTCGATCGCATAGCGGTCTTGGGAGAATACCGCTCCAGTCAATGCGTAGGGAGATGTCTGATCCACCAATTCCAAAGCGGTTTCAAAATGTTCTGCATTGTACACATAAATCGTCAGGACAGGACCGAAGATTTCTTCACACATCGTGGTGTACATTGGATCCTGGACGACAATTACCGTTGGCTCGATGAAATAACCTTTTGACTTGTCGTAATTTCCACCTGCGATGATTTCCACTCCATCTGCATTCTTGGCATTGTCAATGTATTTGGCGATTTTATCGAAGGATTTTTCATCGATAACGGCATTGATGAAATTGGTGAAATCTTCCGTTCCTCCCATTTTCATGGATTTCAAATCCTCTACCAAATAGGTTTTTACATCATCCCAAATATTCGTAGGGATGTATGCCCTTGAAGCGGCAGAACATTTTTGTCCCTGATATTCAAATGCTCCCCTTGCAAGTCCGACGGCAACTGCTTTGGCATGTGCTGATTTGTGCGCGATGACGAAATCCTTCCCGCCGGTTTCCCCGACAATTCTTGGATAGGATTTGTAATTCTGGATATTGGCGCCAATCGTCTTCCAAATGTTCTGGAACACGCCCGTAGAACCGGTAAAGTGAATCCCAGCAAACCTAGGATGATTGAAAATAATATTGCCGGCAGTAGGTCCATCGACATAGATCAAGTTGATCACGCCATCAGGTACGCCAGCTTCCTTGAAGACATCCATCAAGACTTTTGCAGAGTAAATCTGCGTGTAAGCAGGTTTCCAGACGATGGTATTGCCCATCATGGCGGCAGAAGTAGGAAGATTTCCTGCGATCGCGGTGAAGTTGAAAGGCGTCAAGGCGAAAATAAAGCCCTCAAGTGGTCTTTGCTCCAGTCTATTCCAAACACCATCACCCGAAACCGGAGGTTGCTGTGCATAAATCTCGGTCATGTACAGTACATTGAATCTCAAAAAGTCAATGAATTCACAAGCCGCATCGATTTCAGCCTGCATCGCATTTTTGGATTGACCAAGCATGGTTGCGGCGTTGATCTTTGCCCTGTATGGTCCAGCTAAAAGATCGGCGGCTTTCAAGAAAATAGCAGCTCTTTGTTCCCATTCCATGGATTCCCAAGCTTCTTTTGCCCCCAAAGCAGCATTGATAGCCTGTTCCACATGCGAACCATCGCCTTCATGAAAATAGCCAAGAATATGCTGGTGGTCATGAGGTGGAGACATGGACTTTTTCTTGCCTGTTCTCACTTCCTCAGAACCAATGTACATCGGCACATCTATTTCTTGGGCTCTGAATTCTTTAAGTGTTTTTTGTAATTCTATTCTTTCAGGGGAACCCGGTGCGTAAGCCTTTACAGGTTCGTTTTTGGGTGTAGGTACATTAAAAAAACCTTTAAGCATATTATTTGGCGTTTATTTGATTTCTGAATATGACAAATATAAGAAACTAGGCTTGGAATGCCTTTTTTATCCTATTCTTTTATCCAGGTCATGAAGGATAATGGGGAAATGCGCTATTCCCGGACCGTTATAAAAATAATTCAGAGATAATCATTCAGTCAATGACCAAGTTTGACCCGTTTTATGCATTACCAATTCAATTCCAGCCTAAAAACACCTCATAATCAGCCGGTTGTTTTTATTTTTGACTTCACCCTGTTGGCATTTGCCTTAATCCCCAAATAGTCTGGTTTTCTTGCGGTTTCAACCCCAATCAGGAAGCGGAATGCATATTTGGGGTTTAAAAAATATTCATTTAGTTTTACCCCATGCAGAACACAAGGATTAGCTTAATCGTGGCCATCATTATTTTTATGCTTCCCCTTTCCGGAATCAGTCAAGACGAAACCAAAAGAGAGGCGGTTTTTCTGGAAGGCTTAGGTTCGGGGATTCTTTATTCCTTCAACTATGACTGGCGATTCAAAGATCAGGCAAATGGTTTGGGTGCGAAGGTTGGTCTGGGATACACCGCTATCGATGGATATAGCGTTACTACCCTTCCTTTTGCGGTTAATTATCTGGTAGGTCGGAAAAGGAATTTTCTGGAGCTTGGATTGGGGGCAACGGTTTTATTTTTGTCTAGAACCAACTCCACCTTCACATCTTCGGACCCCCGGTTAACTGCAAGTGGTCTTTTGTTCAATGGCATCATTGGTTACAGAAGAGTGGCTCAATCGGGATTTCTTTTGCGAGCGGGTTTAACCCCTTTCTTTTCTTCCGATCCTGCGCAACTCCTTGCACCTCAGGTTTCCATTGGTTATGCTTTTTAAGCCGAAATATGCATTGAAATTCCTAATGAGGATGTGACTGATAGAAAATCAGTTTATTTGCGAGAATGACGTATCTACCCGATATGGTGAAATCAATAATCAGACAAAAACTGGTTATGAAGCAATTTTAGGCTGGATTAGAAATGGCAATGCAGTACAGGGGTTTAAAGAAAAATCCCGGCTTTTGGCCCTATGAAAATTCCTCTGGTATTGAGATTTTTGTCCAGAAAGATCCCTCCTTGTATTCCCAAACTCACTTTATTGGCGATGATTTTTTTCACAGCGTATGTCAGGGGAAAGTGAATACCTGTCTCAATATCCCGGTTCCATGAAATGGAGGTGTAAAGCCCCCTCTCTTCATCAAAGTTTCCGGCAACATAATTCTCACTGGTTTCGATATATCCTCCAATTCCAGCACCCAGACTTGCTTCAATTTGATAAGGAAATATGACTTTCCTTTGAAAAGTAAAGTATAAATGATCTGATTTGACCCTTCCGGACGTGATGAAATCGCCAAAGGAAAGTGGCGTAGCTGCCAATGACGCTCTATCAAAATTAAAAACTGAATGATTGATAACCGTACCCATTTCCCAATGATCACTGAGCTGGTACATCAAGCCAATATTCATATTGAATCCTTGTTTAGGCAATTCAAATTTAATTTGATTGGGTACTCTGTAACTGCCAAAGCCTAGGCTTAAATCGAGTTTTTGTCCATTTACTTGAAACAGCACACAGGCGAGAAGTAAGATGGTTAATCCAGATCTTTTCATACTTGATTAAATTTAAAATCTATAACTGACCTCAGGACCTAAGTGTAATCCGCCAAAAATATAAAAAGGGGTTAGGAAGACACCGGACTTGATACCGATGATTACATTTTTTGATATTTCCCTGTTGAGATTGATCTCAATAGGCATCGTAAAATCTCGTTTGTAATCTTTTTCCCCAGACAAATAATTCACCTCACCTTCCCAATGCTCCAAAAAATAACCGATTCCAGTTCCTACATTGATTTGCCAATCATTTTTGAGTTTAAACTTCCTTAGAAAAACAAAAGAAACGGCATTGAAGCTTGCTCTGGATCTTTCTCTCCCGTATCGCTGCCCATTGATCCGCTCTTCTGCTCCTGCCGGAGAAAAATGGAAATTTCCATGGAAATAATTTGAAGAGAGGGCGTGTTTTTCATTGAAATGGTAATTGAATTTCACGCCTGTGCTAGGCCCCATCCCCCCATCTACATAATACCAAAAATCAATCGGTGTAAACACCCCTCCGTGAATACCGATATCATAATGCTGTGCAGAAACGCCAATTGAACAGAGGCTGAAAGTCAGAAACAATAAAATTTTCTTCATGGTCCTTAATTTACCTCAAAACTAAGGATTTATCAATTAGGGTTACAGAAAATCTTCCAATTCTTTCAAATGTTTGATGGTATGGGTGGGCTTTATTTCTATCCCTTTGCCGTGTGGATCAAAATAGACCTGATCAATATTTGCATTGATGGCTCCGAGAATGTCTGAATTGGGATTGTCTCCGATCATGATGACCTCCTGATTGTTGATCCCAAGATGATCCAAGGCATATTGAAAAATTCTTGCATCTGGCTTTTTGTGGCCTGTTGTCTCTGATGTCACAATCAAGTCAAAATAGGGATTCAATCCGGAAGCATGAAGTTTTTTGGACTGGCTTTCATTGAACCCATTGGTGATGATGTGCATGGGATAATTGGGTTTCAGATAATCCAAAATCTCCATTGCATAGGGAAGAAGGTAATTCTTTGAAGAAGTACGATGCATAAAGTCAGGCTCGAGCAGTGTGGGGACACTTTCCGGGTCAACTCCTGCATTTTCGAAAATCAACTTGAAGCGGGTTTCGCGAAGGCTGTCTCTGTCTATTTTACCGACATCATAGAGTGCCCAAAGTTTGAAATTTACATTGTAAAAAGCCTGAATCAGTGCCTTTGCGTCAGTTATCCCCAGTTCATTTAATTGATGAACATCATGGAGTTCGGTCAGGGATTCCTGAACATTGCGGTCATAATCCCAAAGGGTATGATCCAAATCGAAGAAAATATGTTGGTATCGTTTCACTCAGTATTATTTACGGTAAGGATTGTTCTGGATCTTGTTGGTCGCCAATTCCCGATTGGAATGTAGGATTTCGTAGACCTCCTGATCCTTGATTAGGTTGATGTCCTTTTGTATAAACTTAAAAATCTGAATAATGATTTCAGTTGCCTCTTCTAAGAGGTAATAAAAAATCCATTGGTCCACCCTTCGGCTTCCGACCAGGCCTGCATTTTTGAGATAGGCCAAGTGCCTGCTTGTCTTGGTTTGGGTAAAGTCGAGGATATGCTCCAAGTCTGAGATAGACAGTTCTTTGTTGTGGATCAAAAGATGTACTATCCTGACGCGTGGCTCCTCGGACAAGGCTTTGAAAACCCGCATTCCATAATTCAAACTGATGTTTTTTAGTCTCATTAATAACTTTTAACGAAGAAATATGGTTTGAAATTAATAAAATCATACGGAAATAGGCTATTATAGTGGTTTAATTTGAAAGCTTTTGAAAACCCGCTACGCCGTAAGCCGTAATTATAAAGAAAAACGACATTGAAAATAAAACCAACACATATCGTCCTTTTTACATTCTTTGCCCTACTCTTTCTGGGAATGGAAAAAACCCAAGCTCAGGATCAAAAGGAAAGAAAGGTAATACAATTGTCAGGGATCATCCTGAATTCGGACAGTACAGACGCTGTGCCGGGAGTAAACGTATACGTGCCCAAAAAAGGAAGAGGAACCAGTAGTGGTAGATTCGGATATTTTTCCATGCCAGTGCTCGAAGGTGACAGTGTGGTCTTTAGTTTTATCGGTCTCAAAAGGCAAACCTACGTGGTCCCCAAGCAGATGGTAGACGATAAAATCAGCTTGATCCTCACGATGCAGGACGACGAAATTACTTTGGCAGAAATTGAGGTCATGCCTTATCCCACCGAGGATGAATTTAAAAGGGCCGTTTTGGCCATGAATTACGAAGCGCCAATGTCCATCGACAGCCGTGGAAATTTGAGTCCTGCGACTTTGCTCAGATGGGCGGAAAACATGCCAGCCTCAGGAAACGAGAATTTCCGGGGATTCCAACAGGGTCAGGTCATGCAGATCCAGGACCGATATGGACCGAGACCCTTCAGATTGCTTGATCCATTTGCTTGGTCACAATTTATCCAGTCCATCAAAAGAGGTGACTTGAAGAAGAAAGATTAGAAAGTCAAACAAAGACTGCTTGTAATCAAGGAGAAATTCAACAATTACAAAAACAATTATCGGTTGAATCTCGAAATAATCTGGGAAGAAAAACCATTCATTTTATAATCCCCATTCAAATCAAAAGGCCTCAGAAAATATTTTCTGAGGCCTTTTGATTTCCCTTTAACCCGCTTTATGCAATACGAACTCAATTCAATATTGGAATTAACAGATGATCAGTTAGTTTAAACCATTGATAAATCCACCCTTTTGGCATCATAAAGTATACTCCCAAGGGTCTGATTTTCTTTCCATTTCAATCCCACTTGGAAACCTACTGCATATTACGGGATTAACCTCGATTTCCTTTATCCGAGAATTGAAGGATTAAATTTATGTATGGCTAGAATTTAGACAGACCAACTCCAAAAGAAGTGAATTCCTCCCATCTTGAGCACTTATAATTTCTGCAAAACACCATCTTCTTTCATCAATTTTTCGATGTCAGCCACCGTCCTGGGCACGAATTGGCTGAGGTTTAGATTTCCTGTTTCCGTGATCAGGATATTGTCTTCAATCCGGACGCCGATTTTCCACCATTTGGGATCGCAATTGCTTCCTTCCGGAATATAAATTCCCGGCTCCACGGTCAATACCATTCCCGGCATCAATTTGCCGTAGACGCCCCTATCGTGTACATCAAGTCCCAAATGATGGCCAATTCCGTGTGGGAAATAGGGATGCCGTTCTCCTTCCTTGATGATCCCCAAGTCCACCAATCCCTTGTCGATGATCTGCTTGGCCACAAGCCCCACATCTCGGAAATCCTCTCCGACCTTACACGCTTCAGTTCCTGCTTCCAAGGCCTTCAACACGATTTCATAAATGGCTTTTTCTTCTTTGGAAAAAATGCCTTTCACCGGAACAGTCCGCGTGATGTCTCCTGAATATCCTCTGTATTCCGCCCCAACATCCATCAGGATGACACCATCCTGGAGTTCTCGCTTGTCATTGTCTACATAATGAAGGATACAGCTGTTGTTCCCGGCACCCACGATAGAGCCATAGCCGATGTCTTCCGCACCCATTGCTTTGTGGACAAACTCGTGCACGCCCTGGATCGCCCGCTCGGAAACACCGGGCTGGATGGACTTGATGGCTTCGATGTGTGCCATGCCCGATATTTCAATGGCTTTTTTCAATATTGTCAATTCCTCTTCCGACTTGATCACCCGCAACTGGTTCATCATTTTATCCAAAGCCATTGCCGCGGGTTTGGCTGGCGAAGGATTGTTGGTGTAAAAAACCTCCATCATGCCATTCAAGGTCGCATTGTGTCGCCCTCCCTCTGTTTGACTTTTGGCCGGCGAAAGCACTTGTGCAAACTTTGATAGATCCATTGCGGGGGATTTCATAAATTCACTGTTCAAAAACACGGATTCCAGCCCCAGTTTTTCCTGAACACCCTCCACGCCCAATCGCGCACCTTCCCATTGTTCGGTTCGGGGATCTCTGGCGGGAACGAAGATAAATTCATCCGCACTGCCATTTCCAAAACCTTGGGGAGATTTAAAGACCACCAAAACAGCATTCGGTTCTCTAAAACCCGTCAAGTAATAAAAATCAGAATTGGGCCTGAAGGCAAAATCGGTGTCATTGGACCTGTTTTTGATCGGGTTGGTGAAGAAAACAGCGACGGAATTTTCCGGCATCAGCGCCCTTAGGGCTTGGCGGCGTTCTTTATGGAAAGCGGGACTCAAGCCATCGTCAAACCAGGATTGGCCATTGGCCGTGGTATTCCATCCAAAAAACCCAAAAAGGAAGGCAAAAAGGAAACATTTCAAAGTCTTTGTCATCTCGATATAATTATTGATTTCGGTATTCGAAAGATAACATTCCTTTCAAAATAATTTAAACCGTCGATCAAAAAATGGTGTTGACCTTCCTAAACCAATTATTGACAGCCCATCCAAGGCAAAGTGCATTTAACAAAATCTTAATCTGTCCTTCTTTTTGAATCCCTATCTTTGCCTCAACCAAAAATCAACGCATTATGAAGAGTACCTTATTGACCATATTCCTTGGACTGATATTGACTTCAGCCACATTTGGCCAAAAAACCGAAAAACCCTCAGGAAAACCAAAGCTTGTCGTTGGCATCGTAGTGGATCAGATGCGTCAGGAATATTTTTACAAATACCAAGACAGGTACACTGAAGGCGGTTTCAAAAGGCTGATGAATGAAGGATTCATGATGAAAAACGGCCATTACAATTATATCCCAACCTATACCGGTCCTGGTCACGCCTCTGTTTACACAGGAGCCACCCCTTCCACACATGGTATTATCGGAAACAATTGGTACGTACCCAGCTTGGGACGCAGCATCTATTGTGCGGAAGACAGCACAGTGACCGCAGTGGGAGGTTCGGCGGAAAACGGAAAAATCTCACCGAGAAACATGTTGTCTACCACCATTTCGGACGAAATGCGGTTTGCCAGCAACAAGCGGTCAAAAGTGGTGGGCATCGCTATCAAAGACCGTGGCGCTGCTCTTCCTGCAGGGCACATGGGAGACGCCTATTGGTTTGACAGCAAAACCGGTAATTTCATGACTTCAAACTACTATTATGACACATTGCCTAAGTGGGTGAGTGCATTCAATGAAAAGGAATTGGCCAAAAAATACCTTTCCCAGAAATGGGAACCTCTATCCCCCATCGCCACTTATACCCAAAGCATTGCAGATGACAATGAATTTGAGGGGCCGTTTATCGGCATGACATCTCCTTCATTCCCCTATGATCTGCCTGCCTTGATGCAAGACAATGGAGAATTTGGCTTGATCTCCACCACACCTTACGGAAATTCACTTACCCTTGACATGGCGTATGCCGCTTTGGAAGGTGAGCAACTGGGCAAAAGAGGCGAGATGGATTTATTGGCTGTGAGCTTCTCCTCACCCGATTATATTGGCCACCGATTTGGGCCGTCCTCAGTAGAGGTTGAGGATACGTATCTCAAGCTTGACAGGGAAATGGAAAAATTCCTGAATTACTTGGACAAGGAATATGGTAAGGGGGAATATTTGGTTTTCTTAACCGCTGACCATGCCGTAGCCGACATTGTGGACTACATGAAAAGCGAAAATATCCCTGCTGGGAATTTCAACTCCAGATTTATTTTAACACAACTAAGAGGTTTTTCCCAAGCCCAATTCGGAGAAGGAAATTGGATTTTGAATTTCTCCAACGAACAGGTTTTTCTGAACAAAGCTTTGGCGAAGGAGAAAGGATTGGATGATGAGAAGATGCAAAGACAAATCGCCGAATTCCTTTTGGGATTTGAAGGGATCAAGGAAGTCTACACTGCTACCGACCTGAGAAGAAACGAGTACCTTTTTGGGAGAAAAAACTTGTTACAGATGGGATACAACCACAAGGCTTCCGGAGATTTATTATTGATCCTTGAGCCAGCCTGGCTGAGCAATTCTTACAAGGGAACGACGCACGGTACGGGTTATACTTACGATACGCATGTTCCGATCGTATTCTTTGGATGGAATATCCAGCCTGGCAGCAGCAGCAGATATGCGACCGTCACGGATATCGCTCCCACCCTTTCGGTATTGCTCAAAACCAGATTGCCAAACGGAGCCACGGGACATCCGATTCTAGAAATTACAGATAAGAAATAATCCGACTTATACCAAAACAGAAAAGCCGGAAAGGCTGAAAGCTCAGGAAAAATCTCCTTTGTCTTTCAGCCTTTCCCGGCTATTTTTTTTGAAAGCTTATCTGGACAAACCTGAAGGGAAATTTATTCCGTCCAACTCATTGGATATTTTTCATCTACAAATTCAAGAGCGGCAGTGGTCAGGTACAAGGGCTTGAAAGTATCCAACATCACCGCAAGCTCTTCGGTGGCTTTTGCTCCGATGGACTTTTCTACGGTCCCGGGATGCGGACCATGAGGCAATCCGCCCACATGTTGGGTAAAAGATCCCCTATCAATGCCTTTTCTGCTCATAAATTCTCCTTCCGCATAATACAGAACTTCGTCCGAATCAATATTGGAGTGATTATAGGGGGCAGGAATGGCCAAAGGATGGTAATCAAAAAGCCTTGGCACAAAGGAACAGATCACAAATCCTGAGGCCTGAAAGGTCTGATGGACTGGCGGTGGCTGATGAATTCTTCCCGTAATGGGCTCGAAATCATGAATGGAAAGTGTATAGGGGTACAAATAACCATCCCAACCCACGATATCCAGAGGACTGTGTTCGTAGGTGTATTGATGGAGCATGCCTCCTTTTTTGATTTGAACGAGGTATTCCCCTTTCTCATTTTCAGTGACCAATTCCCCGGGGGGATGGATATCCCTTTCACAATACGGAGAATGCTCCAACAACTGTCCGACTTCATTTCTGTATCTTTTTACAGTTTCGATGGCACCTTGGGACTCGATGACCAGCAGCCTCAAAGGGCCAACTTCATTCCACTCAAAACGGTAAATGGTCGTTCGGGGAATGACAATATAGTCACCCTTCACCACCTTCAATTTCCCGAATTGTGAATACAGGTATCCTTCACCATCATGGACATAAATCAACTCATCCCCGTCGGCATTTTTGAAGTAATACTCCATTTTGCGCTCCTCCGGGGAACAAATCCCCATCATGACGTCATTGTTCATGAGCAATATTTTCCTGGCATTCAGGTAATCCTTTCCTGTGGAGGTGACATTGGAAGTTTTGAGATGGGTTTGCAAAAGGCCAACATCTTCCGTCTTTTTCCAAGAAAAGGGAACGGGTTTTCCAATGGATTTCACCGAATTTGGGTTGTGGATGTGGTATAAAGTAGAAAAAATGCCTGAAAAGCCTTTAGAACTGACCAATTCTTCCTTATAAAGGCTTCCATCCGGCTGACGGAACTGCGTATGTCTTTTTGGCGGGATATTCCCCAATCTATAATAATAAGCCATTTTCTTTTGGGTTTATGTCAAGGGTTAAATTTAGAAAAATCGACGGGATTATTTTAGGATCCAATGTTAATCTTCAATCCTACCTTCTTTTTAGATAACGCTTATCCCCGATATTCAGTTTTCCCCAAAACAAGAAAAGCGGCCTAGGCCGCTTTTCTTGTTTTGGTTATCAGTGGATTAATCCTTGTCGAACAAGAACTTGTTCAATTCATCTTCGGCTGCGCCTGTTTTTTTCTGAAGTTTGCCAAGAAGTTGATCCTCTTTGCCTTCTACATAAATAAGGTCATCATCTGTGAGTTCCCCGTATTTTTCTTTTAATTTACCTTTCAACTCGTTCCAATTTCCTTTTAATTTCAGGTTAGTAGACATAAATTTTTCGTTTAGATTAAAAATAATTACACTAAAATTAAAACAAAGACCATTCCAAAAACCTTTTAATAGAACTAAAAAGATGAAATATATAACAATAATATTTTTAGCAGTCCTTCATTTTTCATGCAGCGAAAAAAATTCTGATAACCTGGTTTGGTCCGATGAATTTGGAAAAGACGGAATGCCGGACCTGACCAAATGGGGATATGATCAGGGAGATCATGGCTGGGGCAACAAGGAGCTGCAGCTTTACACGAAAGAAAAGCTCTCCAATGCTCGGATTGAAGATGGGAAACTCATTATTGAGGCACATCGCGACAGCACGACCGATAAAGGTTATACTTCAGCAAGATTGGTGACCAAAGGAAAAGCTTCTTGGCTTTACGGCTACTTTGAGGTGAAAGCCAAAATCCCTTACGGAGTGGGAACTTGGCCCGCCATCTGGATGCTTCCCGAAAAAGACAGCTATGGCAACTGGCCGAAAAGTGGGGAAATCGATATCATGGAACATGTGGGCTATGATCCCGGAACCATTCACGGTACCGTCCATACCGAAGCCTTCAACCATATCAAAAAGACACAAAAAGGCGCAACAAAACTGGTCCCCACCTTTTCAGATGAATTCCATGTATATGCGATTGATTGGCAAGAGGATAAAATCGACTTCTTTATCGACGATGAACTGTACCACACCTTCGCAAATACGGGGAAAGGGTCGGATGAATGGCCCTTTGACCATGCCCATCACCTGATTCTAAATATTGCCGTTGGCGGTAACTGGGGAGGCGCCCAGGGTGTGGATGAAAGTATCTGGCCACAAAAAATGGAAATTGATTATGTGAGGGTTTATAAGGAAAAACCCCTGGAAAAATAACCCTTTCCGAATAGCCATTTTGGCTAATGCGCCAAAGAGAAGAAACAATTCCGTAAATTTGAGGCATCCTTTTTTCAAATTCCGCAATATTAAAAACTCATGCCCCAAACATTGACATCAAATCCCCAAGAAATACTCAAGAATTTTTTCGGCTATTCTGGATTTCGGGGAAACCAGGAAGCAATCATCCAATCGGTAAGCAAAGGCCAGGACACCATTGTGCTGATGCCTACCGGTGGAGGAAAATCTGTTTGTTATCAGATTCCTGCGGTCCTTTTTGGGGGCTTGACATTGGTCATTTCTCCCTTGATCTCCTTGATGAAAGACCAAGTGGACGCTTTGAACACCAATGGGATTCCTGCAGCTTTCCTGAACTCCTCCCAGAGCATAAGTGAGCAGCGCTACATCACTTCCCAGATCCAGGAAGGCAAAATAAAACTGCTTTATATCGCCCCAGAACGACTTTTTAAGGGAGAATATCCATTGATTGAATTTCTAAAAACCGTGGATCTCAAATTGGTCGCCGTGGATGAAGCGCATTGCGTTTCCCAGTGGGGGCATGATTTCCGTCCTGAATATTTGAAAATCGGAGCGCTTCGGAAGGAATTTTCCAACACCCCATTTATCGCCCTTACCGCCACAGCCGACAAACTCACCCGGAAAGACATTGCAGAAAAACTGGGATTGAATTCCCCAAAATGGTTTATTTCCTCCTTCGACCGGAGCAACATCACCTATAGAGTGACTGCAAAACGAGATTCGATGGACAAATTGTTGGAGTTTTTGGATTTCCACAAAAAAGATTCCGGAATCATCTATTGTCTCTCCCGAAAAAACGTGGAACAGACAGCGGCCACCCTTGAGGCAGAAGGACTATCAGTTCTCCCCTATCACGCTGGCCTTTCGCGGGAAATCCGCGAAAAAAACCAAGAACTATTTATCAAGGACGAAGTCAAAATCATGGTTGCCACGATTGCCTTTGGGATGGGAATCGACAAATCCAATGTGCGCTTCGTGGTGCACATGAATATGCCACAAAACATCGAGGGCTACTATCAGGAAACCGGGAGGGCCGGAAGAGATGGACTGCCGAGCGATGCCTTGCTGTTTTTCAGTGTCGGGGATGCCATCACCTTGGGCAGGATGCTGGAGCAGTCGGAAAACCAGGGATTTTCCGATGTCATGCAAGGGAAGCTTGACAAGATGAAGGCTTTTTGCCAAAGCAAAACCTGCCGGAGAAAGTACTTGCTGAATTATTTTGGCGAAGAGGCTGCCGACAATTGCGGGAATTGCGACACCTGCTTTCAGAAAGGCAACCTTCAGGACATGACCATCCCTTCTCAAATGCTGTTGTCCACCATTGCCCGATTGAGCGAAGCGTTTGGATTGGGATATGTGGTGCTGGTCCTTCGGGGATCCAAATCTGCAAAAATCCAGGAAGCCCATCAAGCACTTTCCGTGTACGGAATCGGAAAAGACAGACCCGAGTCCTTCTGGAAGGATCTGGGAGAAAAACTCCAACAGGAAGGCTATCTTGCTGAAGCAGGAAGCCAATTCCCAACCCTGAAACTCACCACCTTGGCATGGGAAAAACTGAAATCCAAGGAGAAATTTCTCCTGCCGATGGAAGAAGAACGGCCTACAGCCTCTGCAACTTCAGCTAAGCATGATGAAGGTCTTTTGGACGAGCTCAAAATGCTGCGCCATCGACTTGCCCAAAAGGACAATGTGCCACCATACGTAGTTTTTGCAGACAATACCTTGGTGGAAATGGCCACGTATTTCCCCTCGGATGAGGATGCCTTGTTGACGATCTCGGGAGTCGGTAAGATCAAGGCAAACAGCTATGGAAGAGATTTTCTCGGACTGATAAAAAAATACGCCAAAGACCATCAACTGGAATCCATCCAAAAAGCCCGCCCAAGAAAAGCCCCCGTGGGCAAGGACTCACAATCTGAAATGCTGACTTTGAAATACCATGAGGAAGGCATGAATATTTTTCAGATTGCCCAGGCCAGAAGCATGACGCCAACCACCATAGAGTCCCACCTCGCCAACCTTGTCAAAAGGCAGCTTATTGATCTGGAAAAATTCCTGTCGAAAGATGATGTCCTGAACATCCGATTGGCCTACCGAAGACAGGGGAATTCATTCCTGAAACCTTTGAAGGAACATTTCGGGGACAGGTACAGCTATTTTCAGTTGAAAGTTGCATTGGCGGATGAAAGAGAGGGGTAATTCAAAAATTCGCGGAGGTCAAAAAATAAACCAAGTTCATCCCCAGCAGTTTGAAACCTTACAGGAGAGATTTGGGTAAAGTCTAATGAGTAGAAAAGTAGAAGTTTTTTGAGAATACAAATCATCTGAAATCTGAAAACTTTTCTGAAAAAAACATTTTAACCTGAAATAAGCATTCCGTTTCCCAATGGGATCGAAACTTCAAGAAAATCAGGCTACTGGGATATTAATGCGTAACACCGATTTGGTGAAGTCAATAACGGTTAACAACTCACTGATTTAAAAAGATTTATGATCAGCGTCCAATTGGTAATGCATAACACGGGCTTAATTTTTTTGATGAATTGTTAAAAGTTGACTTTCAACAATTGGTAGATTAATTTAGTTGGACAGATTGATGTTGACTATTGACTTTATCACTTACTTTTGATTGAAGAATCCCAAACCTATGCCAAAGTCATTTTCCATCTGGAGTCTATTGAAAATCAGCAGGCCTGTGAATCTGGTGATCGTGGCTTTTGCTCAGCTGATGACGGCTCACTTTTTGGTGGGGACTACCCGACAGGGACTGCCGGTCCTGCAAGACATCAATCTTTATCTGATCATTCTTTCCACCGTGATTTTGGCTGCGGCCGGCTACATGATCAATGATTATTACGATGTAAAAATCGATTACATCAACAAGCCCGAAGAGGTGATCGTAGGAAAAGGCATGCGCAGGAGAATGGTGATTTTTCTACATTCATTACTCAATTTCACGGGAATTGGTATCGCCCTAATTGTCAGTCCAAGGATCGCATTGATCAATTTCGTGGCTTCTTTTCTTTTATGGCTCTACAGCAACTCCCTCAAAAGGCTTCCTTTTATCGGGAATTTTACTGTGGCACTTCTGACCGGGACTTCGATATGGATGATTGGGTACTATTACCAGCAATCGGAGTTGTTGGTGTTGACCTATGCCATTTTTGCATTCTTTATCAACCTGATCCGGGAAATCATCAAAGACATTGAAGACCGCCAAGGAGATCGAAAACACGGTTGTCGAACGCTGCCGATTGTCTTGGGCTTTCGAAACACCAAAAAAGTGATTTTCCTGATTGCCTTTGGTTTTGTCTGCGCCATTCTGATCGTGACTTTCAAGATCAATAACCTGCAGCTTTTTTATTATTTCGGGGGCATGAGTTTCCTCTTCTTTTACTTTATGTACAAAATATATGTTGCCGACCGGAAGGCCCATTTCACCCAATTGAGCATCCTGTCAAAGATTTTGATGCTTACCGGTATTTTGAGCATGGGTTTTTTATGATCAATTTCATTGTTCTACTCAATTCCAAATTGAAATCCCGGTCTTCTTTCCGCTTTTTTCAATCCAAAATATGGAATAGAATTCCTAAAGAGGTTTGAAACTATAAGAAAATCAGATTATTTGGAATATTAAGGTTTCCCACCAAGGTATTGAAGTCAAAAACAGCAGAAAACCAACTGATTAATATGGGATTTTAGACTGGAATCAAATTGGTACTACACAAAACGGGTTAAGTTTCGCACCTTTTATTTTCCTACCAACTGTTTTCCAAAAATCAAATCGAAAGGGACTGGGACGAAAAGAAAGCGATCCTCTTCGATTTCAAAGGATAATCCCTATTTTTACCCGTACAAATCAACCTGAACCCCACCTTGAAAAAGATCGCCATCCTCGCCTCAGGCAGCGGAACCAACGCGGAAAAAATAATGGAGTATTTCCAACATTCCCCAAAAGGCAAAATTGTCCTGGTGGCCTCCAATAAAAAAGATGCTTTTGTGCTGGAAAGGGCAAAGAAATTCGACGTCCCCACTTTTACCTTCACCAAATCAGAAATGGAGTCTGGTGAACTCACCAAAAAATTACAATCCCTGAGAGTCGATTTGGTGGTATTAGCAGGATTCCTTCTTAAAGTGACGGATGACCTGATCCAAAAATTCCCTGACCGCATCGTCAACATCCACCCTGCCCTATTGCCCAATTATGGAGGAAAAGGCATGTACGGCGACAAAGTCCATCAAGCCATAAAAGAGGCTGGGGATACCGAAACCGGCATTACCATTCACATGGTCAATGAACATTATGATGAAGGGAAAATCATCTTTCAGGCTGCCGTAGCGATTGCACCCGAAGATACCCCCGCACAAATCGCGGCAAAAGTCCATCTTTTAGAACACAAATACTTTCCAAATGTCATCGAAAGCCTGCTTTAATGCATTGGTTTTCCTACCTTTGCCCTTTGATTTTAAACCTTAAAAACCAACGATAAACCGCATTGTGCTTAAGGAAAAAATCCAAATCCTACTAAGCGATGCGTTTACAAAACACAAAACATGGCTGCCAAAAAAATCCAATCCGCCCTTATTTCTGTTTATTACAAAGACAATCTTGAACCTATCATCGCCCTACTCAAAGCACATGGCGTAAAAATATACTCCACGGGAGGCACTCAGGCATTCATTGAAGGCCAAGGAGCCGAAGTGATTCCTGTTGAAGACCTGACGGGATATCCTTCTATTTTTGGAGGAAGGGTCAAGACTTTACATCCAAAGGTATTCGGCGGTATTCTTCAGAGAAGAGACCACGACGGGGATATTTCACAAGCTACTGAATTTGACATCCCGGCCATTGACTTGGTCATCGTGGATTTGTATCCCTTCGAAGAAACGGTTGCATCAGGCGCTGGAGAGGCGGATATTATCGAAAAAATCGATATTGGAGGCATTTCATTGATCCGTGCTGCAGCCAAGAATTTCAAGGATGTGACCATCATTGCCTCTAAAGATCAATATGGCGAACTTGAAGAAAGACTGAACAACCAGGACGGCGCGACCACCTTGGAAGACAGGCGGTATTTTGCAGCCCAGGCGTTTCAGGTTTCCTCCAATTACGACACCCATATTTTCAATTATTTCAACTTAAACGAAAATATCCCTGCGCTTAAAATCTCTGAAACCAAGGCAAAAGCCTTGAGATACGGGGAAAACCCACACCAGTCGGCCCGTTTCTATGGAAATTTGGATGAGGTTTTTGACCAATTGAATGGCAAAGAGCTCTCCTACAACAATCTGGTGGATGTGGATGCAGCAGTTGCTTTGATCGCCGAATTCAAAGGCGAAACAGCTTTTGCCATTCTCAAACACACCAATGCCTGTGGCGTGGCTTTGGCATCTAGTGTCAAGGAAGCCTACCAAAAAGCATTTGCAGCGGATACCACTTCCGCTTTTGGCGGGGTTTTGATCACGAATCAAAATGTGGATTTGGCTGCGGCTGAAGAAATGCATAGCCTTTTCTTTGAGGTGCTGATCGCCCCATCGTTTGACGAGGATACACTAAAAGTGCTGAAAGGCAAGAAAAACCGGGTCTTGTTGAAACAAAAAATCCAGATTGGCGGTACAAAACAAATCAAAACGCTACTCAATGGCATCATTGAGCAAGACAAAGATCTTCAAACCGAAACCAAGGCAGACTTCAAAACAGTGACCAAAAAGTCGCCAACAGAGTTGGAAAAAGATGCCTTGGTATTTGCGGCCAAAATCTGCAAACACACGAAATCGAATACCATCATCCTAAGCAACGGAGATCAATTGTTTTCCTCCGGCGTGGGTCAAACCTCTAGGGTCGATGCATTGCTTCAGGCGATTGAAAAAGCCAAGGCTTTTGGCTTTGACCTCAAAGGTGCCGTAATGGCTTCGGACGCTTTCTTCCCTTTCCCGGATTGTGTGGAGATCGCCTCCAAAGAAGGGATTTCCGCGGTCGTTCAGCCAGGTGGCTCCATCAAGGACCAAGACAGCATTGATTTCTGCGACAAGGCCGGCATGAGCATGGTCTTGACAGGCGTGAGGCATTTTAAACATTAATTTGCGATCCATTGTATTGGCTATGTAGTATTCAAACCCCGAATTCATTGATTTACAATACAATGAATTCGGGGTTTGAAAATATTAAACACCAAGAAATAAAGAAGTTAAAATACCAAATCCCAAGCGCACGAGCTGCTAAATAACCCGTACGCTATACCGTTTTTTTTAACCCCTATGAGTGATCTGAAAATATACAATACGCTATCCAGAAAGAAAGAAACCTTTGAGCCGCTGAACGCGCCCTTCGTGGGGATGTATGTCTGCGGGCCAACGGTGTATGGAGACGCCCATTTGGGACATGCCAGACCAGCTATTACGTTTGACACGGTGTACAGGTACCTAAGTCATTTGGGATACAAGGTCCGTTATGTTCGCAACATCACCGATGTAGGTCACTTGCAGGGAGATGCGGATGAAGGGGAGGATAAAATCGCCAAAAAAGCCAAGCTGGAGCAATTGGAACCCATGGAAGTGGCGCAGATGTACACGGACAGTTACCACAGGGACATGCTGGCGTTGAACACCATCAAACCCAGCATTGAACCAAGAGCTACTGGACATATTCCGGAGCAGATTGCTTTGGTAGAAGGGATTCTCAAGGAAGGATTGGCCTATGAAGTCGATGGCTCAGTATATTTCGATGTCATGAAATACAACGAAAGCTACCAATATGGCAAACTTTCAGGCCGGGTATTGGAGGAGTTGGTCAGCGGAAGCCGGGATCTGGACGGACAGAGCGAAAAAAGAAATGCAGTGGATTTTGCCCTTTGGAAAAAAGCTTCGTCGGAACACTTGATGAAGTGGGAATCCCCATGGGGACTAGGTTTCCCAGGCTGGCACTTGGAGTGTACAGCCATGAGCTCCAAGTACCTCGGAAAGCAATTTGACATTCACGGAGGCGGTATGGACTTGATGTTTCCCCACCATGAATGTGAGATCGCGCAGGGAAATGCCTGCAACCATCAGGATCCGGCAAAATACTGGATGCACAACAACATGATCACCATCAATGGCCAGAAGATGGGCAAATCGCTGGGCAACTTCATTACTTTACAGGAGTTGTTCACCGGCAAGCATGACTTATTGGAACAAGCGTATAGCCCGATGACGATCCGTTATTTCATCTTGACGGCGCATTACCGCTCCACTTTGGATTTCTCCAATGATGCGCTCAAAGCTGCACAAAAGGGATACAAGAAAATCATCAATGCACTGCGCATAGCCAAAACGCTGAAATACAGCAATCCCGATCAAGTTGAAAAGGATGCTGACCAAATCAAACAGGTCGAGCAAAGCATTGCCAATGCCTACCGTGCACTTGATGAGGACTTCAATACAGCACAGGCCATTGGACATTTATTTAACCTGTTGAAAAAAATCAACAGCATGTACACCGGGCAATTGTCACCTGGTGTTTTTGGAGAAGAAGTGTTTGAGAAAACCAACCAAACCTTCATCCGCTTCGTAGAGGAGATTTTGGGATTGCTGGAGGAAAAAACGGACAATCAGGAAGGACTGCTGTCTTTGTTGATCAAACTGTATAGCGAGGCAAAACTGGCCAGAGACTACAACCGTATTGATGAAATCCGGGCTTCATTGAAGGATTTGGGGATCATCGTCAAGGATATGAAAGATAAAATTGATTGGGCTTATGAAGAATAGACTGGGATTGGGGATCGTTTTGCTTTCTCTCTTTTGGGCATGTAGTGGCGAAAAAAACGGAGTGGTCGTTCAAACTCCCGTGGATTTCAGGGAAACCCCAGCTTTCAATGCAGATTCCGCATTTCATTATATCCAAAAGCAGGTGGATTTTGGCCCGAGGGTTCCCAATACCAAAGGACATTCCCAAACCAAAGACTGGTTGGTTTCCAAATTTGAAGGTTTCGGTTTGGAGGTTCAATTGCAGGAATTTCAGGCCAAAACCTATGACAACAAACTTTGGGACCTGACGAATATCATTGCCTCCTACAACCCTTCAGCCAAGAAAAGAATTCTTTTGGCCGCCCATTGGGATACACGGAGAATGGCCGATAAGGACAGCCAAAGAATCGACCAACCCATTGATGGCGCCAATGACGGCGGATCAGGTGTCGGTGTTTTATTGGAAATCGCACGGATTGTCGCATCGGATCCAAATTCTCCCGAAATAGGCATTGATTTCATTTTGTTTGACGGGGAAGACGACGGGGAACCCGAACAATCGGTATCCCGCAACAATTCCCAAATCTGGTGGTGTCTTGGCTCCCAACATTGGTCAAAAACACCCCATGAAAGAGGATATTCGGCCTACTATGGAATACTCTTGGATATGGTCGGCGGCAAAGGAGCCCGGTTTTACAAAGAAGGATACTCCATGGCTTATGCCAAAAACATCGTCAATAAAGTATGGAATTATGGAGTAGAATTAGGATATTCGGACTTCTTCATCATGAAAGAGGCCCCCGAAATCATTGATGACCATCTTTTTGTGAACAAAGATGCGGGAATTCCAATGATCGATATTGTAGAATTTTCTCCGGATTTTGGGTTTGGTCATTATCACCACACCCATGCCGACAATATGGAGCTGATTGACAAAAGAACCCTGAAGGCGATTGGACAAACCGTATTGTTCACCCTATATCAAGAGTAGCAAGCCATTTACCGTAAATACCCCCAAAATGAAAAAAGGCCACCAGGTAACGATGAAAGAGATTGCCAAGAAACTGAATGTCTCTGTTTCTACTGTTTCCAGGGCATTGAAGGATTCTCCCGAATTGCATCCGGACACCAAAAAACGGGTGGTCGAGATGGCCGAAAGCATGCACTATCAGCCAAATCTATTGGCCCAAAGCCTCAGAATCAGCCGAAGCAAAGTCCTTGGCGTGATCGTGCCCGAGCTCACCTCACACTTTTTTTCGAGCAATATTTCCGGGATTCAGGATACCGCCTACAAAAGGGGCTACAACATTATGATTTGCCAGTCCAATGAATCCTTTGAGCAAGAAAAGGCAAACATCAAGATATTGGTTTCCAGTCAGGTAGACGGATTGTTGATCTCCTTGAGCAGGGAGACCAAAACCTACGAACATCTGAAGGAATTGGTTGACCGCGAAATCCCCTTCATCATGTTTGATCGGGTAACGGAGGAAATACCGGTCTCACGGGTGACCGTTGACGATGCACATGGCGCCTATCTCGTTGTGCACCACATGCTCGAACAAGGCTGCAGAAAAATAGCTTATTTTTCCGGCCCAGAGGATTTGTACATCAGCAAAAAAAGGAAAGAGGGCTACCTGTTGGCGCTTTCTGAATATGGTATTTCAGAAGAGGAAAGCCGGACCTATATCACTGATCTGACCTTAGAAATGAACCGGGAAATCGCGCTTGAAATCATAAATGAAAAAAACAGGCCGGATGGAATATTTGCCATGATCGACCCGCTGGCTGTAGATGTAATGATGGTTTTGAAGGAAAACAAAATCAGGATTCCAGAAGACATTGCCTTGGCTGGATTCACAAACAACCCCACATCGGCGGTGGTGGAACCATCACTGACCACCGTGTCCCAACCTGGCTACGAGATGGGACAACTGGCAGCCAATCACCTATTGGATCAATTGGAAGAACTTGTTTCTGATGATCCTCAGTCTTTTGTTTTAAGCACAACCTTGATGGTTAGGAATTCTTCCTTGAAAAGTAAGTAACCCTACTCTTTCGTTATTTATTTCTTTTCCATGAAGAACAAGCTCTCACAGACTACCGAAATATTTGGATTAACCCCAGATGGTAGAACAGTCAACCTTTTCACTTTTTTGTTGGCCAAAAAGATCAAAGTCTCCGTCATGAATTATGGGGCCACACTTACTCACTTATTTGTTCCCGATAAAAATGGGCAAATGGAAGATGTCGTGCTGGGATTCGACGATTTTGATGGCTATATCCAAAAGGAATATTTGGACAATTATTGCTATATCGGATCCACTGTAGGGAGGGTTGCCGGAAGGACCGCAGACAATCAAATCCTGATTGATGATCAAATCTTTGCACTTCCTGCCAACCAAGGACATGTCCATCTGCATGGAGGAATCGAGGGTTGGGACAAAAAAATATGGGAATCCACCCCTTTTCAGACAGCTGAAAAAGTTGGCGTGGCATTCAAATACCAAAGCGCCGATGGAGAAGAGCATTACCCCGGAAAAGTCGATGTAACTGTCACGTATTCTTTGGATCAAGCCGGCATTTTGGAGATCCACTACCAGGCGGAAACAGACCAGAAAACAATCCTCAATCCTACAAATCATAGTTATTTTAACTTGAGTGGGGATTTCATCCAATCGATTGATGCTCATTTGCTTCAAATTACGGCGGAGCACTACATGCCCCTAAGAACAGAAAGCCTTCCCACAGGAGTTTTTACGGAAGTGAATGGAAGCCCTTTTGATTTCCGTAAGCCGGGAAAAATCGGGATTACCCTAGAAAATGAAGATCCCCAATTGCAGTTGGCCAATGGAATCGA
Source organism: Rhodonellum sp. (assembly GCF_030656585.1). Taxonomy (NCBI): domain Bacteria; kingdom Pseudomonadati; phylum Bacteroidota; class Cytophagia; order Cytophagales; family Cytophagaceae; genus Rhodonellum; species Rhodonellum sp. The sequence goes on along the minus strand of NZ_JAUSPP010000013.1, from coordinate 90,870 downwards.
TCATGCTTTTTTATTGGACAAAAACCAACCAACCGCTACACTTCATCACCCAGGATCCGGAAGGGTGCTGCACCTTTCCACCACAGAACCCGCGGTACAGGTTTATTCGGGCAATTACCTCAATAAGCGTTTCGAAGGAAAAAAAGGTGTGCGTTATGACAAAAGAGCAGGCATTTGCCTTGAAACACAACATTTTGCCGACAGTACCCATCATTCTCATTTCCCAACAATTGTATTGAATCCCGGGGAAACCTTTGATTCCAAAACCAAATTTTGGTTTTCAATCCAATAATCCAATCCTTGAAGACATGATTACAGAGAAAATTCGCAGTGTTTTTTTGCAGACTTTTGGGGAAAGCCCTTTGCTTTGCCACTCACCAGGCCGTATCAACCTCATCGGAGAACATACAGATTACAATGGGGGCTATGTGATGCCCGCAGCGATTGACAAAAGGATGGTTGTGGGGATCGCTTCCAATGACGGCAATCAAGGAAGGATACATTCCATTGACTTTGACGAAGATTTCACCTTTGACCTCAGTTCTTTTTCTCCAAAAAAAGGCCATTGGGGTACCTATATCATGGGTGTGGTTGCACAATTTCAACAAGCCGGATATCCAGTGAAAGGATTTGACATGGTATTTGGGGGGGACATTCCAGTTGGCGCAGGATTGTCTTCCTCGGCAGCGTTGGAATGCGCAGTAGGTTTTGCATTGTCCGAACTGTTTCATTTCGAAATTCCACAACGATCCTTGATTCACTATGCCCAAAAGGCAGAACACGTTTTTGCGGGTGTCCAATGTGGAATCATGGATCAATTTGCTTCTGTAATGGGCAAAAAAGACCATGTGATCCGATTGGATTGCAGGAGTTTGGACTATCGACATTTTCCTTTGGTACTCCCCCATCACAGTATTTTATTGATTGATACCCAAGTCAAACATTCCCTGGCTGATTCTGCCTACAACCAAAGAAGACTTGAGTGTCAGGAAGGCGTAATCGCTGCACAAAAAATCAATCCGAAAATCCAATCTTTAAGGGATATGGATCTGGGCATATTGGCCTCTATTCAACATGAGGTCAGTGACATTGTATTCAACCGCTGCAAATATATTATCGAGGAAAACGAAAGGGTTTTGACAGCCTCCACACTTTTGGACAACAATGACCTTGAAGGTTTTGGTGAAAAAATGTACAGTTCGCACGAAGGGTTGTCGGAATTATATGAAGTCTCTTGTGATGAACTTGATTTTTTGGTGGACTTCACCAAAGACTTGCCTTATGTTTTGGGAAGCAGGATGATGGGTGGAGGATTTGGCGGCTGTACCATCAATATTGTCGAAAAGGAAAACGTACCATCTTTGCAACAGGAGATTGAAACTGCCTTTGAATCCAAATTCGGCGTTAACCCAAAGTTTTATGAGGTGAGTTTGGAGGACGGGACAGGCTTGGTGTGATTTTAGCCAAATCTGAACCTATTTTATGCATTGCGAACTCAATTCAATATTGCAATTAACTGATTTTCAATTATTTATTGATTGATTTCAACTTCACGCTATTGGTGTCAGGAATTAGTCTCCCAATAGTCTAATTTTCCTGCAGTTTCGATCTCATTTGGAAACGGAATGCATATTTCGGGCTGAAGGGACAAAACTGATTTTTTTTACACTTCAATAAAGCAATAAAGGCAGTCCGGAATGGACTGCCTTTATTTTTAGACCTGTATTGTGCACATGCTTTTTTATTCAGGGTTGAAATTGCAAAAAGACCATACTGTTTGGAGCCTTCGCCATAGCACTGATATGGTGAAGTCGAAAACACCAATGAAGTGACTGATTTTCAAACAATTTAAGCCCGCCATTCAATTGCGCATAATTCAGTGAAACTTAAATCAATGTGCTGCAACAATTGTTTCAGTCCTTGGATTGGCGTTCTTTTGCCAGAAATAGAATATGGTAAACAAGACTACAAGGATAATTGGGAAAATGACCATTTTAGCCAAAGTATCCTGACCAGCAGCAAGTTGGAGGTCATCACCTGTAAGACCTGCCGCCTGATTGATTGCAGTGGATCCATCGATCCAACCTCCGATTATAGGTTGGAAGATAGCCGTAGAAAACATGCCAACACCACCAATGATCGACATTCCCAAGGCGCCAGTCAAAGGCGCTCTTTGTGCGGTGGCACCGATCATAACCGGCCAGAAATAGCCCACACCCAAAGCGAATACTATCGCTGCAAAATAAGCAATTGGTCCTGTGACTACACTAAACATGTATATGCCGATGGTTGCTAAGATTGCACCAGTTAGCAATACGCCTGTTTGACCCAGTCGCTGCACCACGGGACCAGCGAAAAATCTAGCGAGAGCCATCACACCGGTGGTCAAGGCAAGAATCAACATGGCATCTGCACCACTGCTGCTCAAGACAATGCTCACCCACTGATTAGGACCAAATTCGGAGATGGCCGTAAGCGCCATTGCAAAGAACAGGAATATGAATACCGGTCTGCCCATTGCTTTAAAGTTTTCAAAGAGGGAAGTGACACCCACAACTTTTGGTGTTGGGAATCTTTTCCCGAAGAATAAAACGGCATAAATTACCGTTGGGATCATCAATACCCACATTTGGGTTTGCCAGTTGCCCATTACTCCTCCAAAATCCGTCATGAACTTGGAGATCAGAGCGCCAAGGAGAATGCCTCCAGGAAACCACATGTGGAATCTGTTCAGCATTTTGTTCATTTTAACGCCTGAGTACATGTCTGCGATCATCGGATTACAAGCCGCTTCTGTACAGCCGTTACCGAATCCAATGAAAAGAGTGGAAATCAACAATGTGGTGTAGCCGTCTGCATAGATTGTAAGCAGGATACCCAGAGTATGGGCGACGAATGCTACTCTCATGATATTTGCAGGGCCAAAAGAATGGTACACAAGACCGCCGATGATCATGGAAATGGGAAAGCCCAAAAACCACATAGAGTTGATGAAGCCAAGTTGTTCGCCCGAAAGACCGAATTCCTGACCGAGCTGCGGCAAAATACCGGCCCTGATGGCAAAAGTGAAAGCAGTAGTGATCAAAGCAAAGCAACTCCCATTGAATAGGGCGCTTTTGTTAATGTTTTCGTTCATTGAAGCTGGGTTTAAGAGGTTAATGGTTTGGTTTTATTGAAGATAGATTTATCAACCTGAAAATATAAAAAAACTTAAGGAGATGGCTGGTCTTTTTCTCAAAATATTGCCGATTAATTTGATCAGCGCAAAAAAAACAATGTGGACTCAATCCAAAATCAGGAGGCTCTTGCTAACCTTTTCATTTAACCCAAATCTTTCACTACGATAGACCAAAGTGACAATATAGGTGCCAGAGGGCACGTTTCTCCCATTTTCATTCCCATTCCAGTTGCAGAAGGATACACTTGGCACGACGCTGTAGTTTTCACAGAAGAAAACCAGAGACCCGAATTTGTTATGTATCCAGACTTTGGCCTCCTCCACAGGATCATTCACGAATATTTCAAAATGCCTTTTTTCATCGCTAAGGATCATTCCCGTAGGAAACACATATTTAAAAACACAATCCTGAAAAGCGGAGAATTTCCCCAGAAAAGAGCAGCCCAATGCGTTGGTGACGATGATTTCATAATTCCCAACTTCTCTGGGTTTAAAAGTTGGGGATTGAGAAACCAAATTCCCTTCAAAATACCATTCATATGCTTCATAAGCACCCGGATCTATGGTTTCCCCAAATTTGGTTTCTGAACAGATATAATAAATACTTTCCAAAGTTGGCGGATCATCAGCACTGTGCATCAGCAAAATCAAATCCCTCCCCAATTCACAACCCCGATCATTGTAAACTACCGCTTCATAACTGCCCTCATTTTCGACTTCTGCGGTTTTATTGTTTTCAAAGCCTTTGAGGATTTCTTGCTTTCCGTTTAGATCGGTAAAGATCCATTCCAGCCTGTCCCCTGTATTCAAATCTGTTTGGACACTTAAGGTTGCACTAGGAGCATTCGGACAAAACATCTCCGTTGAAATGGCTACGTCTACGAAAAAAACAGGTGTTTCCACGAAAAATTCATGAATTGAGGAGGGGCAATAGCCACTTTCCAATGGTTGTACCTCCAGAAAATACCGCCCAAATGCAGGGAGAAAAAATTGGGATCCTCTACCCACAATGCTCCCATTTTCGTTGAGCCAGCGGATACTGACAGTATTGGGATTTCTTCCAAACAATTCGGCTTCATACACCACATTGCCTGCGCAATCCTGACTTGCAAGTTTTTCTTCAAACACAATGGGTTCAAAAAGTGAAACATTGAAATCCGTTTTTCGGGGACAGCGATCAGGATTAGCCAGCAAGCTGGATCCCATTAAAGAATAGCTGCCCGCCTCGGTCAAAGTAAAGGCCTCGCCTGCATTTTTGTTGATTACCTCTCCGTTCGGGAAAGTCAAACTGAATAAAAGACTATCCGTGGTGAATGGAATGAATTCAAAAGTCTCACAAACATTGATTTCCTCAGGCACGGAATAGGAGACAAAATTTTTGCCCGGAATGGTAAATACCAGCTCTTCGGGCAGGGTACATCCTGATGTGTCCACTATTTCCAAGGCGAAATTACCTCCTGACACCTTCAATTCAAGGGAAGGCAAATTTGGGATTGTCCCCGATTGGACAATGCTTCCCCTTTGATTGACCAATCGAAATTCCCCTTCAAAAGCACCATCCAAAAAAACCACCTTGATCTCGCCGAGCTTTTTGCCTGTATCGGTACAACTTTCCCCAATCTTTTCCAATTGAAACCTTTGAGTAGCAGGAGGAGAATCATTAGGGACAATAATGATACTGGAACGGGTACATCCATTGTAAGTACCTTCCAATGTATAAATTCCCGGCTTTAGCCCTTCAAAAAGCATTTTCTCATTTTGGTCAATGTCAAAAATTTTTGATCCCAATTCCTTGATCTCCAAAATATCCAAGGGGGAATTTGCGGTAACTTGAAATGCTCCGTTTTCCATTTCGCAATCTGAAGCATTCTTCAGCAGGTTGGATTGGAATTTCGGCCCATTTTTGACCTCCACCAACACTTCCCTCTCCGAAGCGCAATCTGGATGTTTTTCATCTGATACATTGAAAAACACCCGATATAATCCAGCAACACCCAATTCATTATCTGTATTGAAATTGAGTGAAAAGGAAGTGCCCATATCGACACGGGAAGTTGCTCCTTCTTTTAGGACCGACCAATCCCCTAAAAATGGCACATCGGGCGTTACTGTAATCCTTTCGCCCAAGCAGACTAGGGTTTTGGAAATATTAAGCTTGAAATCGTTTGGAGGGCCGACAAAAGTGGAGCCATTGATCAGACAGTCCGCTCCTCCGCTTTCATTATTCAGAAAAAGGGAAACCGAATAGGTACCTTCCCTCGACACCTCCAAGGTATTTGTTGTCCCCACGATAGCGCCTTGGGCATTTTTCCATTGGAAGGTATATTGGTCAAGGTTTGGCGTATTGGAGTCAAGAACGGAAACACTGACGGTGTTTCTACCGCAAAGCAAATAGTCGGGCTGAAGTATTAAGGAAGGACCCTGGATGACTGACAGGGATTTAGTTGCATTATAAATCACAGTATTCCCCCTCCTCACACTTAGACTCACGCTGTAGTTGCCGATTTGTCCAAAAGAAAAACTGATATTCTGAAAGGTTCCTCCCCCTGTACGGTTAAAAACCTGCACATTGCTTGGGGAAATGATTTGCCAACTGTAGACATCTGTTGCGGGCTCTCCAAGGCCTGAAAAGTCCCCGATGACACTGCCAAAAATCATACAAAGCCGATCCGGACCAGTAAGCTCTGGATCGATAAAAAAAGGAATGTCCATTTTCTCGTTCCATTCCAAAGGAACCATAAATCCTCTATTGATTCCAGGAGATGGATTGCCGAGACATTCCATAAAAGGATTTATCCAAAATGAGCAGGCCATCAAAGTTGCTACAAACCATTTGTTCATAAAACCGATGCTTAAAAAACGAAAAAACTCAATGCCCAAAAACAGCATTTACTAATGACCAAAGACTATTGTCTTATTTTTGACTGCCTTTTTGAATACACCGAAAGTGCTAAAACAATCAAAACAAGGCTACCTTAAAACATGGAAACTTTCCATATCGATTGAGCTCAAAACAAATTCCCAATTAACAAATATTGAGATTAAAATGCAGAAAAAGTAATTTTATATATATAAAAAATGATATTATTGAATTAATGTTTTAATTTAAATATTTTTTTACACAAAATAACCATGTTTAAAGGAATATCAACTTCGTGGATTTAGCGGAAACAGAGAATTTTCAATCCAAAACAGAAAGGGACTGCAGCATGGTTCTATTGATGTTGCGTTCGGAATTTTTGAAATTTACTTTGATGGAATATGTGCCATTGGTGATTTTCTCACCATCTATGGTCCCATCCCAGAAACAAGTCGATTCTTCGGCGATTAAATCACTATTTGTACAGTGAAAGATCAATGTTCCCCATTTGTTATAAACGCAAACTTCCAATTCATCCACCAAATAATTGGTATAGATCAAAAACCCTTTCCCCTCCGTAGCTGGGATGATGGCATTGGGAAAAGAGACTTTTAGATCGCATTCTTCCTTGACGGTAAAGGGGACGGAATATTCACACCCTTCTCTACTCTTGACCAGAAGAAAATATTGACCTGCCAATTGAGGTTTAAAATCAACACTGGAAGACACAAGCATGTCCTCTCCAAAGAACCAATTGTAACTTTCAAAATCACCGGGATTAATGGTTTCTCCATAATTGCTTTCTGCACAAATCGAATATAGAGCATTGACTTCCGGCCGCTTTTCGTCCATGCTTTTCATGATCAGGATGAGGTCCCGACCGAGCTCACAACCCCTCTCATTGTAAACAATGACCTCATAAGTCCCTTCATCCTGGATCTCTATATCCGTTTCATTTTCAAAATCCGTCAAAATGAATTGATTGTTTTCCAAATCAATATAAACCCACTCAATCCTTGAGATTTGATCAAGTTCTGACTGCATGGAAATCGTGGTTGAAGAAGGCTTTTCACAGATTGATCCTGCCTGCAACTCAACATCCACCTGAAGAACAGGAAATTCCACCTGAAACTGCTTGGGGCTGGCGGGACAAATCCCACTCCCCAAAGGCTGGACATCCAAATAAAACGTCCCTAATGAAATCGGAAACCATTGTAACCCACGACCTACAATCTCCAATTGTTCGTTCATCCACCGGACACTTACTTTTTCAGGTTCAATTCCATTCAATTTTGCTTCAAACAATTGAATGCCGAAACAATCCTGATCCACCAAAACTGGTTCAAAATCAAATGGATCAGAAATAGTAACAACAAATTCTCTGATTCTTGGGCAAAGCGCGGATTCAGTTCCCAAACCTATTCCCTTGAGCAAATAAACCCCGGGTTGGTTGATGATAAAAGCTTGACCTGAGGCTTTGATAATTTCTTCTTCCGATGGCGTCGTTAGCGTGAAGTTGAGATTCTGCCCCGTCGCAGGGATCAATTCAAAAGATTCGCAAACAATGAATTCTCCAGGAATCGAAAATGTCACAAAATTGATTTCTGGGATTTCCAACAGTGTTGGCCATGGCAGTGTGCATCCATTTTCATTCAAAATCTCCAATGCATAATTTCCATTGGGGGCTGGAATCACAAAAGAAGAGGTATTGGTGATGCTGCCAGAAGACAATTCATTTCCGGATTCATTTACAACACGGTAAGTTCCCGTAAATACGCCCATTGGAAAAATCACTTTGATTTCACCATCCTCTTTTCCGGAATCATTGCAACTTTCCCCAAAGGATTCCACATCATAAATTTGGTCGATCGGCGGATCCTGATTTGGGACTATCAGGATCTCTGTAAGGGTACAGCCGCTGAGCGAAGCTGAAAGGGTATAAATTCCAGGTTTGATATTGGTGAAAGAAAGCGTTTCGTTTGGACCAACATTCAAATTTTGATAACCCAGTTCTTCTATTTCCAATTTATCGAGAACCGAGATGGTGACAATATTGAATTCACCATCGTTGGCGGTACAATTCGCAGCGGATTGGACAAGGGAGGATTGGAATTTTGGTCCTTCGTTGATTTCAATGGCAACTTGTCTTTCTGTTGCACAAACGGGATTTCTTGGATTGATATAGCTGAAAAATAACTGGTAAATTCCTGGACCACCTAAATCCTCACTTGTATCCAAACTTAGCCCAAAGCCCGAACCCAAAGAAATCCTTTCCGGGCTTCCCTCCTTAACATAAGCCCAATCACCACTCACCGGGATATTTGGCGAGACTGTGATCGTTTCTCCCACACAAGTCTGCGACGATGATATATTCAAGCTGAAATCACTTGGCGGTCCTACGTAGGTGACTCCGTTGATCAAGCAATCTGCTCCTCCGCTGGAATTGGTAAAAAACAGAGATATTGCATAGGTCCCCTCGGCAGTTACCAAAAGAGAGTTTTCGGTCCCCACGATTTCACCTGCTCCATTGGTCCATTCAAAGGTATATTGATCAAGGTTTGGTGTGGAAGGATTTAAAGCTGTAATCAGAGCGGGCTCCGCACCACAAAGCAAATAATCGGGAAGAATTGCCAATTCTGGACCTTTAAGGACAGTAAGGTTTCTGCTGGTTTGATAAATAATGTCATTGCCTCTTCTAACAGTCAAGGCAATGGTATATTCTCCAATTTCGGAAAAAGGAACATTGATATTTTGAAAGGTCGAACCTCCTGTTCTATTGAAAATTTCGGCGCCACCGGCAGAGGTGATCAGCCAGGTATAGACATCGGTTCCCGAATCTCCATTAGCAGAAAATTGACCGATAACACCTCCGAAAACTATGCAGAGTCTATCAGGCCCCGTCAATTCCGGATCATTGGAAGTGGAGGCACTGAAAAGGTTTTGTGGCAAATTATAGCCCGACACCCTGCTCCAAGCGCTATTTAAAACCCCAGCAAAAAACACCCAAAACAGGGTAAATGTCATCAAATTGAGGATATTTTTTTTTAGAGAAGAAGTGGGCATTTCCGGTGATTTTACGTGCTGAAATTCAAATTAAGGAACAATTAACCCTTTAATCTGTATGGCAAATCCTCATTGGAATTGAGGACATGACACAATATCAAAAACAATACCATCAATTCTTCCTAAGATTGATTTCTTTAATTCCTCATTTCCTATTTCAAAAGCAATACAATATGATTCGCTAAGACTCCAAACCGATGGAAGTTCTTTCGTTGCAAAAGAGGATACTACCACCGAAAAATTCCAATAAAGTTGATTTTAATTCTGTAGGCAATGTCAGAAATTTCGTGAAAATTTAACCCGATATATGGCTGGCCCCAAACAATTCAAAGCAAAACACCAATAGCCAAATGATTCTCCAAAAATCAATTGCTACCAAACCTGAATTCATTCCAACTCCAAAAAAAATTCAAAGCAATTGCGAAATAAAACTCCTTCTTAGGTCAAAAAAACTTCCCCTTGAAAGTACATTTCCCATCAAATTCAACCTAAGCAGGTTCAATCAACCACCAAAATAGTTTTCAGCAAGGTTTTATTGATATTCTTTTCGATGTTTTTGAAGGCTATTTTTATGGCATAGGCTCCATTTGGGATTTTTTCACCATCAATCATTCCATCCCAAAAACACGTGGACTCCTCTGAGATCAAGGATTTATTTTCACAATGGAAAACCAATGTTCCCCATTTATTGAAAACCCAAACTTCCATTTCATCTACCAAATAATTGGTGAAGATCAAAAAGCCTCTTTCTGGATCACCCGGGCGGATCGCACTCGGCAGCACAAGTTTCAGCTCACATTCCTCCTCCACAGTAAATGCTACGGAATATTCACAACCTTCACCGCTGTTGACTACAAGTGAATATTCACCGACCAGTTGCGGTTTGTAATTGGCACTGTTTGAAACCAGACTGTCATTTAGAAACCAGTTGTAATTGGAGAAAACCCCTGGATTGATCGTTTCGCCAATTTCGTATTGTGCACAGATCAAATATTTTCCCTCAACCTGAGGCCTTACCGTATCCGTACTTCTTAATACCAGTACTCTGTCCTCTCCCAATGGGCAACCCAGAGCATTGAAAACCCTCACCTCATAAGTTCCTTCATTGAAGGCAGAGATTTCTTGTTTATTCAACTGATCCAAGGCTGATTGATTTCCATTGATGTCCGTAAACCACCATTCTATTTTGGCGACTGAAGTGAAGTCTGCTTCCACTACCAAAACCGCAAAATCAGCCTCTGGACACAAGCTGCCTGCATTTAAGAAAACATCCAACTCTAGAACAGGCTTTATGATCTCGAAGCTTTTGGGCTGAATATCACATGGCATGCTGCCTTTTGGCTGTACTTCCAGCGAATAATTGCCGGGAATACTGGTAATGAAAAGCTGTTGGTCACCCACCACCTGGTCATTTTCATTCCTCCAGGTGAAAAGGGCAAGAGTCGAATCAGTTCCAAAAATATCTGCTTCAAAGGTGAATTGTCCGATACAGGTTTGATCAATAAGTTTTGGCTCAAAATCTATTGGCGAGACGATAAAAACTTCAAAAATCTTTTCATTCGGGCAAACCAAATTATTAACGTCATTGCTTTCTCCTCTGATCGTATAGGATCCTTCTTGATTCAGGGTAAAGGTTTCTTGGGAATTGATGATGGTTTGTTGACCATCTGGATATGTAATGGTAAAAGTAAGATCTTCATTGGTAGTCGGTCCGACCTCAAAACGCTCACAAACCGTATAAACTGGTTCGATATCAAAATTAACCAAATTGGCACTTTCCTTTATGGTGATGATTTCTCTTCCCAACTCGCAATTAAAACGATTCCATACAATGGCCGCATAAATACCCTCATTTTCTACGGAAATAAACCTGTTGTTAAGTTCTAACGGAAGGTCGATCTGATTATTACTTGAATCAAAGTACACCCAATCGACACGATCTATCTCATCAAAATCCGTATTTATTTCAATAAGCGCTCCTGGACCAAAAGGACAAAGTGGAGTAGCAGACAAATCGACATTCACTGATAAAACCGGGAGTTTCACTTCAAATTCTATTGGGGAGATTGGACATGCAAAGCTGTTGGCAGGCTGAACATCCAATTTATAAGTTCCCAAAGAAACCGGTGACATGGTTAAGCCTGTACTTATTTGTATTCCCTGTTCATTGTACCATCGTATGAATACTTCATCAAAAAGCTTGTTTTTCAAATTTGCACGAAAGGTCTGAATTCCTTGACAAGTTTGATCGACGAGCTCAACATCAAAATCAACTGGGGAAATCAAACCAATAGTGAATTCCTGTTGCCTTGGACAAAATTCCGGGTCTGAATTGTGCGTGGCAAGAAGGGTGTATGGTCCTTGGAGAACCAAATTAAAGGGCATTCCTTTGTTCTTGGTAAGGGGATCACCATTTGGATCAATCAATGTAAAAGAAACATCGCTCCCAGATCGCGGAATAAAATCATAGCTCCCACAAATATTAAAATCATTTATCACTGGTAGGTCGACTTGTGGAAGTCCCAATATTTCAATTTCCTGTATTCTTGGTAAAGCACAACCTACCACTTTGAATACTTCGAAATAATAAATTCCGCCGCCAATTTCTATTTTTAAATCAGACTGTGGTTGGATTATCCCAGTCTTAGCCAAACCGCCCCTTTCATCAACCAAATTATAAAATGCATCTAAGGATCCATACGGCCGTTTGACAGTGAATCCACCCAGATTTTTACCGGTTGGAGAGCAACTTTCATCATAAATCCCTTCAATTGAAAATTCCAATTCATCAGGGATATCAGCAAGAGGAACTACGAAGGCTTGGTTAAATGGGCATCCACCCAAAAACCCAACGAAACTATAAATTCCTGACTCCAACCCTTGAAAAGTATAGGAATCACCTGCATTCAAGGATACGGACTGAGAAACAGTCTGCGGATCTATCACATAATAGAGCTGGTCCAAATCCGTAAAAGCTTTAATGGTCAATTCCCCATCTGGAATGGCACATCCACTGGCTGATTTTACCTCAAACAAATCATAATTGGCACTTGGATTGAATTTTATGTTCATCTTCTCGGTAATCACACAACCGGGGATATCGGGATTTTTGACAGAAAGGGAAATGGTATAATCCCCATAGCCATTCAAATCAACTGAGGGGTTGAATCCAAGGTTTTGAGAGGACCCCATGGAGACAAGTGTTCCATTTCCGTTTTTTTCGTAAAACCATTCACCAAACAAGGAGGTGCTTGGTAAAATTTGAATGAAATCTCCCGGACAGGCAATCCCTTTGTTTGCCGACAGGCTAAAAGACAATGCCTCAGAAACCTTTGTTTTTACTGTGTTTTCGCATTCCGGAATTCCCAGAGAGTTTACAAAATAATACCTGACTTTGTAATTGCCTTTATTCGAAATCGTAATGCTATTGGCATTTCCCACGATATTTCCAGCAACATCTGTCCATTCAAAAACAAATTCACCAATATTTGGCGTCAATGGATCTATCGCCTTCAAGTTTAGTCCAGCACTGCCACACAAATCATAATTTTCTTTCAAAAGGACTTTTGCTCCTTTTACCACATTCACCTTTTTAGTCTTCGAGATGAAGTCTTTCCCACCCCTTTGAACCTTTAGCTCAATGGTATAATCCCCCACTTCAGAAAAAACAACTTGAAATGTCTCATAACTAACCCCTCCTCCTTTAACTTCCCTTGGTGGTATTGATTTATTAGGCCCGATGACTTTCCACACGTAATAATCATTTGTCATTCCCGACCAAATAAAATCTTCAAGAACATTTCCAACTACCAAACAGACCCTATCCGGACCAAAGATATCAGGCATGTTCACCAATTGTGATGCTTCTTTCTGATTCAAAAAATCATTACCAGAAAAGGCATTGCTTTTCACAATCGACAATGTCAAAAGAAACATCCCAAAGAGGGACAACAAAACAAGGGTACTTTTTAAATTCATTTACAATTTTGTAATTAACCGGAAGTATCTGGTTTCATCCATGCACCACCATAGGCTTATCACATCTCCTTGGCGGGTAGGGTTACAAAACCAATGGTTTACAATCATTTAGTAAATCCATTATTATCCAAAGTTAAAGCTACGTTAATTTTCTTTGACCAGAAAAAATCATTTTGAGGACGACCATTTAATTGAAGTAAACTTTCCTTTCACAATGGAAAAAACCCTACTTCTTTACCCATTTTATTTGGGTTTATTTTAAAAAATTCTCCGATTTATTGAAAATAAATCTATTTCTGAAAGGTATAATCCTATTTATACAAGAATCATCTTTTGATTCAATTGAAAATTTTATTTTACTTTTATCTGCATTTTTTTGACTACAAAAAATCATTCGAGTACCAAAACGGTGGCAAAGTCGGTACCCGCTCCCATGCCCGTCCTTTTATAGAATAGTTTCACGCTATAAACTCCTGGCGGGATCCTCTCCCCATTGCGTGTCCCGTCCCAATGGCAACCCGAGGATTTCGAAAGAATATTGTCATTCTTGCAATGAAAAATCAGCCCTCCCCATTTGTCAAATACCCAAATTTCAAGTTCCTCGACATCTCCATTGGCATAAATCAAAAAATGCCGATCCGGATCTCCAAGTTTGATGGCATTGGGAAATACCAACCTGAATTCACATTCCTCCACAGCAGAAAAATCTACACTGTATTCGCAATTTTCCTCACTGCTCACCACCAGGCTGTACTTTCCAGCTGCTGTGGGCTTGAACGTAGGGGATGTTGCAATTAAGCTTCCTTCAAAATACCAATTGTAAATTTTGAATAATCCCGGATCAATCCTTTCCCCAATATTGTTTTCAAAACAGACGGTATACTCTTCCTTTACCGATGGTCTCACGGCATCCACGCTTCTCATCAAAAGGATTTGGTCTTTTGCCAGAACACAGCCTTTTTCGCTGAAAATCACAACTTCATAAGTGCCCTCCTCCTTGGCAAATATTTCCATGGGATTGGCGGGATGGATTGGGGATTTATTTCCACGAAAATCAGTGAAATACCATTCAATCCGAAAAACCCGATTTTGATCGGTTTCCAAAGTAAGCAAAGAAAATTCGGCCCCAGGGCAGAGTGTGTTGGTGACAATCTTGAGATCCAGATTGACGATTGGTTCTTCGACGAAAAACGAAATCGGCGGATCAGGACAGGAAAAGCTTCCTTTTGGATACACTTCTAAACTGAAATCCCCATGACTCGTCAATGAAATCAATGCTGCATTCCCGATGACCGACCCATCTGAATTGTACCAATTGATAATCAGGGAGTCTGGATCGGCTCCAAAAAGCTCCGCTCGATATACGGATTTCCCGGAACAATCCTGCTCCACGAAGACCACATCATACTCCACGGGTGGGTTGACCTTCACCTTGAAAATCTTGGTCGTCGGGCAAGTATTCTTCGACAAATCACTGCTGGTTGCCGATAAAACATACTCTCCCTGCTGATCTATTAAAAAAGCTTCGTCTTTACCCCGAACTAAGGTTTGCCCATCGGGCAATACCATTGTGAAAACAAGATCTTGGAGAGTCACTGGCGTGAATGCATAAGCTTTGCAGACGAACAACTCTTCCGGGACATCAAACTCCACCAGATCAACGCTTTCCTTTATTTCAATTGTTGTTCTGCCCAATTCACAATTGCCTTTGTTGAAGACCACCACCTCATAAACTCCCTGTTTTTCAACAAGAATCTCTCGTAGCTCCTGAAATTCGAATAGCTCAATACTGGCTCCTTGGTTGTCATAGTAAATCCATTTGATCAAATGGATAATGTCAAATTCTGCTTCAAGACTGATGACCGATTTTTTTTCGGATGGACAAAAGGGAGTGGCACTAAGCGATAATTCTTCTTCCAAATCAGCCTTTTCAACTTGAAAGATTCTTGGGGGATACGGACAGGATTGACTGTTCAAAGGCTGAACATCAAGCTTGAATTCACCATGGGAAGTTGGAAACAATAAAATCCCATTCCCCACGATTTCATCCTTTTCATTGTACCATTTGATGACAACCTTGCTCGGATCTGTACCAGATAGATTGGCACTGAATGCCTTATTCCCAAAACAATCTTGGAAAACCAGTTCCGGCTCGTAGGTTATGGGAGCGGTAAGCACTACCTCAAAACTCAATACTCTTGGACAAAAACCACGATTACCATCCATGTCAACACCAAGCAAGAAATATTTCCCTGCTTGATCAAGGACAAAGGGCTCAGCTTGGATTTTGTGGACTTTCTTCCCATCTGGATAGGTGAGGGTAAAGGACAGGTCCTGCAACCCATCCACTTCCGGTGTGTATTCAAAAGATTCGCAAACGGTGAATCTCTGCGGCGCCAAAAAAGTAATCTGTTCTTTTGATGGGACCTCAAATCGCTCAATGTATGGGTTTTTACAGCCGTCTTCCTCTACAACCTCCAAATAATAGTTTCCTGGACCAATTGAAATCTCAAACTCCTGTTCTGTTGCGACAATTGAACCTGATGCGATTTCAACTCCTCCCGTGCTCAGCACCCTATAATCTCCCATGAATCCCATCTGCGCCATTTTTATCCTGATCAAGCCTGGAATCTTCCCGATGTCGTTGCAAGCTTCTCCTCGGATTTCAACAATGTTAAATTTGATGGATTCTGGTGGTTCAAGGAGCGGGACAATGGCCGCTCTTACTTTTGAACAGTTCCCTAACCTTCCTCGTGCATGGTAAACCCCCGCTTTCAGATTGGGTATTGGATAGGTCTGCCCCATTTTTAAGTCATTCAGGACGATGTCGGTACCCAATATTTGGACGATATCCATATCTGACCAAGCCGTCAACAATAAAACCCCATCATCATCCGCACAATTTCCTGAGCCTTTTTCCAAGGACATAGAAAATTCGACAGATGGCAAAACCTTATAGGAAATACTTTCTTGGGTTTTACAGTAGATTTTATCCTGATTGTCCAATTTGAAGACTATTTGATAATTCCCAGGACCTTCTAGGTCTCCACTTGATGAAAAACTCAATTGGGAACCTTCATTCAAAAATTTCATTTCAGAATCCCCTTCTTTTTGATAGTACCAATTTCCAGAAACATTCTTATCTGAAGTCACAAGGATGACTGTGCCCCCATCACATTCCTCTGTTTTGGAAATTTGAAGTGAATAATCTTCTGGATAGTACACCAAAGTGTTTGCGGTATAAGGACAGGTCAATTCGCCTTCTCCATCCAAAGAGTAGAAATAAACAGAATACACATCTGCTTTATTGACGACGATACTATTGGCCTTTCCTAGAACTTCACCATTGCTGTTTTTCCACTCAATAACATATTTGTCAAGGAATGGGATTTTGGGATCAAAAAGCGTTAAAAACGCATTTCCGTCATCGCAAAGCAAATAGGAGCTCTCCAACAACAAATCAGCCCCTTTCACCACTTGGAATTTTTTGTGGCCAGAGAAAACCTCCTCCAAACCTCTCCTAACTTTAAGTTGGACTTCATATTCCCCCAGAATCGAGAAAGTATGGCTAAAAGTCTGGAATCCACCTACCTTTTCCACGAGCAGGCTTCCATCAGGCTTTAGGATCTTCCAGGAATAAACATCGGTATCGGGATTTCCCCCTCCAAAAAAATCCCCGATAACGCTCCCAAAATAAAGGCAAAATTGATCAGGGGCAAAAATCCTCAATTCCTTATTCTGTTCTTTGAGCTCTAATAAAGGGTTTTCATTGCGTACCCCCACTCCCAAAGGATTTGACTTCCCAGTTAAAAACAAAGGCAAAAACAAAAACCATATAATGATCCCCTTAGCCATAAAAAAAAGTCAAAAATTACAATTCAATTTACAATTATTCCTGATTCATTAAAAATATTTAGAGAATAAAATACATATTTTTTCATGTAAAAAACATATAATTATGTAGAAAAAATATTCATTGCCAACTTTAGCGTAAAAAATTCAAAAAATCAGTATTAAACGCCTATAAAAATACAAGGCAGAAATTCGGGCAGAAGGGTCAAGAAAGCTTTCCTTGATCTGGGTGATTTAAGGACTATTGTACTACCGCACAAATCGCCAATCCTTTTCGTCTCCTGTCAGTTGATAACCCGCTTCATTGAAAAGCTTAAGTTGCTCAGGATCTTCCACTCTGTTTTTGATGATATAATTCGTCATCATTCCTCTTGCTTGCTTGGCAAAAAGCCCGATCGTCTGGAATTTTCCATTTCTGTATTCCTGAAACAGAGGGCTGATTACAGTGGATTCGATGGTTTTTTGATCTACCGCCTTGAAATATTCTTGCGAAGCCAGATTGATGATCGGTCTCTTGTTGGCCACTTCATTGATTGCTTTTGCAATCCTTGTCCCCCAAAATTCATAAAGATTGTTTCCCTTTTTATTTCCCAATCTGATCCCCATTTCCAACCGATAAGCTTGGATCAGATCCATGGGTTTCAACAAACCATACAATCCCGACAAAATCCTCAAATGCGCTTGCGCAAACTCAAAATCGGCATCACTGTAATTTTCAACGTCTATTTTAGTATACACATCACCGTTGAAAGTCAACAAAGCCTGTTTTGCATGGGTGGGTTCAAAAGTTTTTTTGAAATCTTGGTACCTTCTTTCGTTTAGCGCAGCGATGTTTTCGCTCACACTCATCAACTTCTTGATTTCCTCCGTGGATTTTTTCTTCATAATGGAGACAAGTTCCCTTGTTTCTTTTTGAAAATCCGGAGTTGTATAGATTACATTATCAGTGGTACTAAGATCCAAAGTCTTGGCGGGTGATATAAGGACGATCATAGGTTACTCGATTACTACAATGGATTTTCTAATGGTTTTCACTATGTTTTGATTCTCACTTCTAAACCTCACAATCACGGGATATGTTCCGATGGGCACAACTCTCCCTCCAACAGTCCCATCCCATGTGCATAAAACTTCCTCACCCTGAACATTTTCACTTTCACAAAAATAAATCAATTCTCCCCATCGGTTATAAATCAACACATCTACATGGTCGATGAAATCATTGGCATACACAACAAAGAGCCTCGAAGGATCGCTCGGTCTCATGGCGTTAGGGAAGATTATCTTCAATTCACAATCCTCCTCCACGACAAACTCAATCGTAAAAAGACAATCAAATTCATCGCTCACTGTGAGTGCATAATTCCCCGGCAGGGTGGGTGTAAATGTCGGTGAATTGGACACTTCTTCACCTTCCAATTCCCATGAATAATTGTCATAAACTCCGGGATCTAAAACATTGACCACATTTTCGGCGGCACAAATGACATAGCGTGTTTCCAATACCGGAGGCGTGATAAAGGATTTGGTGATTTGGACCTGCTGCCTTCCAAGTTCACATCCAAACCCACTAAAAAGAACTGCTTGATAGACACCATTTTCAATGACGGTAATGGTTTGCTGATCATCAAATCCTGGAAGCAAGGTCGCCACCCCCCCCTGAAGGGAAAACCATTGGATGGATGCCACATTGGTTAAATCTGCGACAACAGTAATCGTGGTGAAAGGATCATCGCCACAGAAAGGCAATGCATCCAAAACCACATTCACTGGTTGACCAAAATCCTCCACCGTAAAATCAATCGGAGCGGCTGGGCATAATGAACCTGCCCGTGGCTGCACCTCAAGAGAATACTCCCCTGCAGCTGCTGGAAAAAAAGTTTGATTTCTTCCGACAATAGCCCCGCTTTCATTTTTCCAAAAGAAGAAAACATCCGCAGGATCAGTACCATTGAGAATAGCATCATAAGAAATTGCCGTCGCACAGGGATCAGCCGGTCCGGAAAGAGAAAATCCTATTGGACCGTTGATCTCAACATTCATGGTTCTGACCCTAGGGCAGTCAATTCCAGTTGGATCCTCTCCGGTGATCTGGTAAGTACCGGAAGCCAAAAGGGTAAATTCCCCATTTGCATCCGCTGCTATTCCATTTCCTAATGCATCGGTCAAGGTGAAAACCAAGGACTGATTGGTCTGTGGAATAAATGAAAATGATCCGCAGGCGATCAAATTCGTCGGCACGGTGAAATCGACCTCTAATTTTTCATCGACCAAATAATTGACAGGTTCAGGCAAGGTACAGCCGAGGGCGTCCGAAACCTCCACAGCATAATCCCCTTCGGGCACAGAGATTGTCACAATTTCTTGATTTGTAATTGTTCCTGAAAACTGTAGCCCATCTTGCTGTCGGGTAAGGACATAAGATCCTGATTGAGGTCCATTGGAGAAGGTAATGATCACTGCACCATTTTCAACCTCATTAGGTCCACACACTTCCGGATTGACTGCGACTGTGTATTCAAGCGCTACTGGTGGGTTGAGGTTCGCGATGGTCACGCTTCTTGTGAACACACAGCCAAAACTGTTTGTGGACTGAACCGTGTAAATGCCTGGTTCAAGATTTGAAATCACCGGCAACACATCCCCGGCATTGACATTGTTAAAAACATCACCGGTTTCCAATATTTCTATCCGATCCGCATCCAGAAGCGCCGTAATTTCGAAACTCCCGTTTGGCGTGGCGCAGTCATCCGCATCGGTCAAGACCAACAGCTCAAAATTGGGCAAGGGATGCACCAAAAGTTCAAGTTTTTTCTCCACCAAACATCCCGGAACAATGGGGTCTTCGGTGATAAATATGATTTCGTACAAGCCTGGAGCGGGAAGGTCTGTTGGAATCAATTCCAATTCAAAAAACTCACCAATCAATGTTCTGGTGGGACTACCGACCTGCTGATAATACCAGTCTCCTATCACAGGAGTATTCGGGGCAAACACCACCAATGTCTCGTCGTAACAGACTTCCTCCGCACTTTGCGTCAAGTCAAATTCAAAGGCTGGACCTACAAAGACCGATTTTGAAGCTGGACAGACATCAAAAAACACCGTATCAGAACCACTAGGAATTCTGTAGGAAACCGTAACGGTGTAGATGCTTTCTTCCTCTACTGCAATATTGTTGGAATTTTCATCCCCAATCAATTGACCGGCGGCATTTCTCCATTCAAAATCATACAAGCCTTCATTGGGATCATATCCATCAATCGCCACCAAGGTTACCGGCGTACCGCTACAGAGCGTGACATCATCCACGAGGGTGATTGGTGGTGGAGCGACCACGACCACTTCCATGCTTTCTTCAAAGTAATTGGCATCACCACACCTGTCCACTCTTAGCGAAACGGTGAAGGTGCCATCTTCCTGAAAGACATGTGTTAAGGTTTGGAACTCCTCACCTGGACCTCCAAAATTGGTCAATACTGCTTGACCATTCTCTGACACAATTGTCCAGAAATAACTGTCAATATCCGGTTCCCCTCCACCCTCAAACAATGCTTCTGTCCCGTTTTCGGGATCCAGACACAGTCGGTCCGGCCCACCCAAGGTTGGCTCAGGAATACTGCTGCCTGAATTTTGGACAAAAGAAGGCAGTCCCAAATTCGTGGTTCCGGTTAGGGTGGATGTCCCCATTTCTACATAAGCACTGTTTGCGCAACCTTGCCCTGCATTGATGGTTCCCAATACATTTTGACCGGGCCTTGCCACATAAATCTGTCCATCAGGCCCTATTTGCAAAGCTCCGAATGGACCGGCGCTGCTCAATGTGTTTCTCGTGCCCAATATGCAGGATTCAACAGCCGCTTTATCTCCTGCATTTTCAAAACATGTGGCGCAGGCAGAAGGGTTTGCCGCCCCCTGGGCATCCGGGTTTTTGATCAAAAACTCTTCGATCTTTCCTCCACCACCAGTGTAGGAGACAAAAACCCTATTGCTGTCATCTGAAAACTCCAATCCATATACGTCTTCCCCACTGCAGCTCAATTCCAAGAGTGCATATTCGGTGAGCTTCCCCGTAGTTTGGTTAAAATCAAAAATTTCCAAGCGACTGCAACTCCCATTCTGGATGGTTACCGCCAATTTTGACCCATCTGGACTAAATTTCATGCTTCCGACACCAGATCCAAAAGTATGCGCAGAACCGACAGAAGAAAGCACAGGTGGCCCAATTCCAAAGGTTGTAACAGGATATGTCCGAAAGGTATTGTTGCCCAATTCATGAAAAATAACCCAAGTGGTATCTCCCGAGTTCAGGCCTGCGGAATGCTCGGTACTCGGACTGAAAAGGAAATTGTCCTTGCTCACGACATTCCCCACGCCGGTCGGATTATCCACCTTGATGTCCACCAGGGAAAATTTCACTTGATTGGTTCCATCTTCTGCTTTTTGGGTCGTGAAAAGGTAGAAGATGGTTTCATCTTGGGGAAGCGGTACCGCGACCACACTTTGCGTTGCTAGATTGCTTCCTCCGATGCTGTCCCCATTGGCCATAGTGTCTCCATTGAGATCCCAAACAGTTTCTCCATCGGTGTAAAACAAAACCTGACCCGTTTCGTCGGAAATGGTCGTTGTACCCGCCGGGATATTCCGCGGGTGGCTGACAGGACGGGGAACAGGCGCATTCGGATCATTTGGGTCTGGATTGAAATCCAAACCAGCTCCATCTCCAAAGTACCACACATTGTTGCTTTGGTCTGGCAAATCCCAGATTTTCACCCTGATACTCGCATAGGCATAACAATCACTCCCTTCCTCTCTCGCCAAAACCCAATACAAGCCTGGAAGAAGCACACAATTTTCCTTGTCTTTTACCCAACCTTCTCCCCTGCGGTTTGACCAGAAATATTCATAATTTTCTTGTTGGCCACCGCCTCCACCTCCAACATTTGGATTTTCGCCATCTCCACCTCCACCTTTTTGAACCTCCAATAAAGAGCCGATATCCACACAGGCGCCTTCGCAAACCGTGGTGTCCTGCGCACTGAAATTGGCCTCCAAATCGTTTTCTTTGAGCGTGATGGTCCTCGTCACCGGGACAACAGACCCATCCGCAAATGTTACGGTCAAGGTAACTGTGATGCTTTGATCCGCAGTCGCCTCTTCAGGAATCAACAGGTGTTCTTGGTTAAAGTCAATATCCACCGGTTGGCCATCCTCATCTGTCAAGGCAGGTTCGAATGTCCATACAAAACTCACAGGCCTGTAGTTTTCGGGTGTGATCAAGCTGGTCAATTGCACAGGATTATTGCTACACGGTTCCTCTGGGTTCCATTCAAAATCAACAGTGGGATTGATGTCCTGGTTGGGTGCAAACTGAGGAAAAACACGCCCACAAAAATCCGTACCGTTGAAAGGGTCTTCATCAAGCTCCAAAAGATCCAAATCAGATTCATTCGGATTGTTGACAACTCCGATCAGCTGCGGCCCTCCGAGGACCTCTTCATATAGATAATAGAGTTTTCCATCCGGCCCGATTTTGAGATCATAAACCTTAAAGATGTCATTGACAAAAGGAATCACGGAAGGAGTCGCACCCGGATCTACCACCGGAACCCTTAGGAGTTCATCCCCTCTGGAGAAATAAACAAAGACTCCATCAGGAGAAAAGCTGGCGCCTTTAATTTCTTCTGCACTACCCGATTGGGAAATGGGAGTGACCGCTCCAAAAGATCCGGTTGCGGTATCAAAATCTACCAGCAACAAGTCTTCGTTTGCGTTTTCAGGAATGAGGATCAATTGACCTGTGCTCTCGTTGAAAACAATCGCTTTTGGTGTGAATGGGATTCCTTGCGTAGCTGTCTGAGTAAAATCACCCTGCGTGGATTCAATACTTCTTGAAATTAGGTTCCCTCCGGCAAAGCTGATCAGGTATGAAGGTGATGCCGCTGTTTTGACCACGGCGATTGCTCCTGAGGCAGGTCCGATCGGCTGATCCAAGGCCGTAACGGCACCCAAAGGAGGTTGATTTGCTGAAGCTCCTCCGGGCGCATTCATGTCCACTACCGAATACAATAACTGTCCACTTGGCGAAATGTAAAAAGCATAAAACAGTTTTTCGCCATCCGGATCGTAATCCAAAGCTCCGATAGCGACAGTTTGTCGACCGTCAAAATCCCCGTTAAAACCATTTGGAGCACCTTGAAGAGGGACATTGTCATAATTGTAGACCAATTCACCATTTGAAAAAAACAGTTTTTGCCCAGTAATGGGATCAATGGCTAAAGCGTTATTATTGGCTCCCACCACAATTGAACCGGGAAGGGATCTTACGATTGGATCCCCACCTTTACCAAAGGACAAATAATTGTTTGGATCATTTGGTCCACAATATCCAAAAACCCATTCGTTGTTATTGAACCCTTGCGAAAAGCTTTTATTTATGTTTATAAAACAAGAAATCAAGCAGATCCCTACAAATATTAATGCAAAATTTATGTTATTATAAGGGCTTTTCATAATTTACGTGCTGCATACAAAACAACAATTGAGTCGAAACGTTTAGATGCTGGATTGAATCAACTTATAAACGAACAAACAAGTGCTAAGGTCTTATCTAATTGGTGTTTTTTTTACCATTTTTTTGCTATCCACTTTTAACGTGGCTCTGGCCCAAGACCCGCAATATAGTCAATATTACGCTGCACCACTTTACCTAAACCCAGCTTTTACGGGATCGGAAATGACGGGAAGGATCGGTGCAAACTACCGCAACCAATGGCCTGGATTGGATGCCCAATTCACCACTTTCTCGGCTTATTACGACACCTACCTGGATGACTACAACAGTGGAATAGGTGTGATGGTCATGAATGATGTGGAAGGAGCGGCAAAATTACGATCCACGACGATTTCGGCATTGTATTCCTACGAGCTTCGATTAGGAGAAAGGTCCTTTTTCAGACCTGGTTTTCAGGCCAGTTACATCAGAAGGGATATTGGCTTTTATGAAAACCTTATCTTTGCCAACCAAATCGATAAAATTGATCCCTTCGGACCAACACTCCCAGGAACCGATTTGCCGGGATTGGGTGAGCCGGTCAATATGCTTTCTGTCTCTTTTGGAGGTTTGTTTTTCACCGAAAACTTTTGGTTTGGAGCTTCCGCACACCATGTCAACCAGCCCAACCAGTCCTTTTTGGACGGGGTGAGCCGTCTTCCAGCAAAATTTTCATTGCATACGGGATACCGAATTTCTTTGGGAACGGGTGGATATCGAAGTGATTTTTCACACACTTTTAAAGAAAGGTATTTGGTCCCAACTTTGAATTTCAAAAAACAAGGTCCTTTTGAGCAGTTGGATTTAGGTGCCTATGTCTACATGGAGCCTTTGGTTTTCGGGTTGTGGTACAGAGGATTGCCTTATAAACCCGTAGAGCAACAAAGCAACAGGGATGCTGTCGTGGTGATGGTGGGCATGAATTTACCTTCTGGACTCAACATTGGTTACAGTTTCGATTACACGGTTTCTCAATTGGGGATTCAATCCGGAGGAGCCCACGAAATCAGTATTTCATTTTTATTGGCTGACAAAAACCAAGGAAAACCCCGAGGAAGGGATACCATTTTACCTTGTCCCAAGTTCTAAAAAATCTGTGGAATGGATGTGGAAGATTTGAAGTTCCTCCTCTTGGGGATATTGACTTTTGGCTATGTATTTAAAAAAGCACTTGATTTTCTGAACATCAGAAGGCCCATTGGGCAGATTCCAGAAACCTTATCCGAATATGTCAATTCCCAAAAATTAATTGAGGCAAGAGCCTATGCTTTGGCCAACTACAAATTCGGCTTGCTCACAGGTACGATTTCTTTTCTTCTGACCTTTTGCTTTATTTATTTTGGCTTTTTTGGAATGGTAGATCACTGGTTAAGGGGATTTGTTGAAAATCCAATGTGGTTATCAGTGGTCTATCTTGGTGTTGTTTTTATTGGATCCGACCTCGTCGCCATTCCCTTTGACTACTACCATACTTTCGTAATCGAGGAAAAATTCGGTTTCAACAAATCAACTAAAGCCACTTTTTTTTCAGATAAAGCAAAAGGATATTTGCTTTCCATCATTGTGGGGGGAGGTTTGCTTTTGGTTCTGCTCATGCTTATCCATCAGATGGGGAAAGATTTTTGGTGGCAATTTTGGGGGATTTCAGCCCTGTTTATACTCTTTGTCAATCTCTTTTATACCGCTTGGATTTTACCGATTTTCAACAAACTGACTCCGCTTCCAGAGGGGGAATTGAAACAGCAAATCATTCAATATGCGAAATCTGTGGATTTTTCCCTTGAAAACATTTTTGTCTTGGATGGCAGTAAACGTTCCTCAAAAGCCAACGCCTTCTTTTCGGGTTTGGGGAAAAGAAAAAAAGTAATCCTGTATGACACCCTAATAGAACAACACACCCCCGATGAATTGGTGGCGGTTTTGGCACATGAAATCGGTCATTACAAAAAGAAACACCTCCTGTCCGGCATGTTGATCGGTATCCTTCAAATTGGGATTTTGCTGTTTATCCTTGCCCAGTTTATCCACAATGAAAACATGAGTATGGCATTGGGTGGGACCGAAATGGCCATTCACCTCAATATTATTGGCTTCACAGTCCTCTTTTCCCCTATTTCCACGGTTTTGGGAATTGGAATGAACCTGATCAGTCGAAAAAATGAATTCGAGGCAGATGCTTTTGCCAAAGAAACTTTTTCGGGATTGCCACTGGCGGAAGCCTTGAAAACACTCTCGGTGAATACGCTCAGCAACTTGAATCCCCATCCCTGGTACGTTTTTGTTCATTATTCACATCCCCCCTTGTTAAAGAGGCTGGAGCGTTTGGAGAAGGACACTCTCGTTCCATTGGTGTAATGGAACGGAACAGGACAGAAATTATGATTGGAGCTTTTTGATTTCAAACATTTGATACAGCCTTTTTTGACGGACATTTTCTTCTTGTGAAAATTTCCAGAGGTAAATTCCGCTTACTTTTTCTTAAATTGATTTTCAAACCCAAAGCGCCATGCATGACCTATCTTTTTACCATTATCCACTTTCGGATTTATTTTCATTCCCAAATAGCCCCGAGGAATGGGAGCCTTACAAACTAAGCCAAGATCAAATCGATTTTTTTAATGAGCAGGGCTATTTGAGCGATGTCAAAATGCTCAATGAAAAGCAAATAGCGATTTTGAAACAGGAACTTGAGGAAGTTTCAGACCCAAAGCATCCCTTGAACCATCTTTTCCACGAATTCCATAGCAATGAATCAGCAGATCCAAATACTGTTCTTTTCCATTCCCTGGGACATTGGCGGATCTCCAAAGCTTTTCACGACGTGCTTTGGAATCCAGCTTTTGTCATGGCTGCCAGTCAATTGCTGGGGAATAAAAGTGTGAGGTTTTGGCATGATCAATTGTTTTGCAAACCCGCGCATCATGGAGGTGTCGTGGCCTGGCATCAGGATTATTCCTATTGGACCAGAACCATCAAAATGCAACACCTCACCTGTTGGTGTGGGTTGGATGATGCCAATATGGATAATGGATGCCTTCATTACATACCCGGCAGCCACAAATGGGGATTGCTTGAGAAACCCGCATTGGCGGGAGAAATGGAGGGCTTGAAAACCTGGTTGACAGCAGAACAGAAAGCAGCATTCAACCCAGTTCCAATAGAACTAAAAGCTGGCCATGCCACCTTCCACCATCCATTGATGGTCCATGGGAGTTATGAAAACAAATCCAAGAGAAGCAGGCGAGCATTTGTATTGAATGTTTTTGCTGACGGAACGCTATCCAATGCGGATGAGGAATTGTTGAAAGGTGTCCCCATCATTCCAAAAGGACAAAAAATGAGTGGGCAGTTTTTCCCTCTGCTCCATGAGTTTAAAAGTCATTCCGAATAAAAATCATCTCCCAGAATTGTCCACAAGTAAAAAGTCCATTGAGATTTCAAAACCTCAATGGACTTTTTGAATTCATTATAAAATGATTTTAGGAAAAATTGAGAAATCACACATCCCAGTGAAATGTCTTCCGAACAAATTTATTTTTCTGCCATCACCTTTTTGATATAAGCCACACTTTGAGGGATCTGCTCAACCGATCGGGAGGATTCATCTTCAATAATCAAGTACTTGGTCCCGGATTTTTGAGCCTGTTTGATCAAGCCCTTGATGTCTACATCGCCAGTACCCAAGACCACATTGGTCTCCACGTTTCCAGAGCCATCCGAACTTCCAGGAGTGCCGTGAGCCCGATCCTTAAGATGTAATAATGGAAATTTGGATGGGTACTTTTTCATGATAGCCAGTGGATCTCCTCCCCCCATTTGCACCCAAAAAACATCCATGTTGAAGTCAAAATTCCGGGCATTTTCGAGGATATAATCAAAAAGAAATCCATCACCATGTGTTTTGAATTCGTAACCATGTGGATGGTACGTCAACGTAATGCCTGCGTCTTTGAACATCTTTCCGGTTTTATTGAACAACTCCACTGCTTCCATGGCTTCTTTGAAACTGAAGTTTCCTGAAGTATGGGGAATCCAAAAACAGGTTGCATATTTTGCCCCATACGCTTTTGCATTGTCGATGATTTCCTGGGGATTTTCCTTCAGCTTGTTGTAATCTGCGCCTACTGCAACGATGGAGAGATCCAGCGCTTTGAGCATTTTTTTGTACTCCTTTTGGGCCATCCCATAGGTACCACCACCCTCTAGATTTTTGATTCCCCAGTCGGCAACCAATTGGTGACTTCCGCTGACATCTGTTTTCATTTGCTCTCTAAGACTATAAAGCTGGAGGGCTATTTCCTGAGCATGAAGGTTTGCACTGATCAATATCGCAGAGATCAGCAGAGACAATTTGAAAATTTTCTTTTTCATAGGTTTTAAGGGTTTTATACAAGATACCAAAAAATGAAAAACAATTTTTCGAATAATTGATCAATGGACAATTTCTGGCCCCTTTAAATCCATGTTATCCATTGCCGAATCAACTCCAACCTGAAATTGCTTAATAAGCTGTCTTTCTTTCTGATTTTTTTGACATCACCATACAGGCACTCCGCCTTATTCTTCAGATAGTTTGATTTTCTTGGCGTTTCAACCCCATTGGGAAACGAAATGTATATTTCCATCTAACTTAATCCAATTAGATGTTCTACGATACTTTTTCGGTATCTTAGAATTCGGGCTAAAATGCCAGATGAAACTCTCCGAATTCTTACTTAAATTGCTTTTGACAATGTCATATCCCGAACTATGAAAATTCCCAGAAGACATTTCCTCAAACAAACAGCACTAACCGGAATAGCGATGACCATTCAACCCCATCTTTCATTTTCAATCTCAGAAGACGGCATTATTGGCCATAGTGATTTCAAATATAAAATCGACGCAAAGTGGGGCAACTTGGATCCGGAAAAAACCCCCGTGAAAAATTGCCACGAAATGGTGATGGACAAAAAGGCGAGACTGATTATGGTCACCGACGAGGCCAGGAACAACATCATCATCTATGATCAATCCGGTCAGCTGCTCGAATCTTGGACTTTGGGTTTGGAGGCTGCACATGGCTTGACTTTGGTGGAAGAAGGAGGAGAAGAATTTCTTTGGATCGTGGACAATGGAGGTCGGGTCATCAAGACCGACCTCCAGGGAAATATTGTGGATGAAATCGCTTCCCCAATCAAAGAAGGGATTTATGAAAAGGGAATGCGGTACACGCCAACAGAAACAGCGGTAGCACCCAATGGTGACCTCTATGTCACGGATGGATACGGCTCCCAATTTGTACTTCAATACGACAAAAACGGGAAATTTGTGCGGAAATTCGGAGGAGACGGACACGGAGACGCACAATTCAAAACCGTCCATGGAATTGCCGTGGACCAGAGAAAAGATGGAACACCAACACTGCTGTGTACCTCCAGAGGTCACAATTCCTTCAAGCGGTTTACAATGGAGGGGGAATATTTGGAGACGATTTTTCTGCCGGGAGCATTTGTCTGCCGACCCGTGATCCATGGGCAAAATCTATATGCCGGCGTGTGCTGGTCTAGAACGAAGTATTTGGAGCAGATGGACAATTCTGGTTTTGTAACCATTCTGGATCAAAACAACAGGGTAGTCTCTAATCCAGGAGGAACAGCCCCGGTATATTTGGATGAAAAACTCCAATTGATGGTCCAAGAAAAACCCATTTTCAAACATTGCCACGATGTCTGCATAGACCAAGACGAGAACATCTATGTCTGCCAATGGAATGCGGGAAAAACTTATCCGATAAAACTTATCAGGGTATAATTGAAATGTCGATTTACAAGACCTGAAAATGGAATTACAAACCATTTCTTTATACGAAGGAACAATTTTATTTTACTGAATTTTTGGTATTTTTTTCACAAACTAAACAAAAACAATTATGAAAAATGTGACTGTCAGCTGGTTTGAAATCCCAGTACAAAACATGGAAAGGGCCATTGCTTTCTATGAAACCGTTTTTGATTGTAAACTTCATCGGCAACAAATGGGAGAAATTGACATGGCTTGGTTCCCTTGGGATGAAGCGGGCAAGGGTGCCGGCGGAAGTTTGGTCAAAAACGACGAATTTTATTTACCAAGTGCCGATGGGGTTCAGATATATTTTTCCTCTGAAAATGTCGATACCGAAATTGCAAAAGTTGGGAAAGCAGGAGGTAAGGTGCTTTCCCCAAAAAAGGAAATTGCTCCAGACATCGGATTTATGGCTTTGTTTATGGATACTGAGGGAAACAGGATCTCCTTACATTCCAATCAATAGTTATGGGCAAAATGAGTGGAAAAGGACATTTCTGATCACTCTGAAATGGGATTTTCCCAAATCAGAAAAATCTTTTGTCGAAGAAAAAAGGGAGGATATCGATTATCTTGACTTTTTCAAACTCTGGGTGATTGGTATTGATCACATAATTAAATTCATCGGGAATGACCGCGGAAGGGACTTTCAGCATGGGTTTAATTTTAGATTGATACCAATCTGATCCCAGTTGCTGACACACTTCAAAAATAGAAAGTTGGTTCCAATTTGCCGGTAATCCTTGGAGATCCACTTGCTCAATCGCGAAATTGTCGGGAACATAGATGACCATGGTTCTAAAAGATGCCGTTTCGCCAAGTCCTCTTTTGTAAACAAGGTTTTCAAGACATGCCAATGATCTGCTTGAAGCGGTGTAGATAACTTCCTCACCGGATTTATTCCACCTTCCAGAAAATCCCGGAGCAAATAGTTTTTGTGAAAATTCAGTTTTTGTAATCCTAAAAAGCTCCATTGATCAGACCACATATCCATGGACAATCCGCAAAAGAGCCTGCTCCACCAAATCCACTCCGGTGGATGTATTCAAAAAATCCAGTGGTTTTTTATTGTTAAAAGCAAAAGAAGGGGCATAAATCCAAGTTTTAAAGGCCTCCATTTTCTCAAAAGTGTCTGCGCCCAAATCAAATAATCTTTCCAATTTTAAAAGCAACTCCCCCTCCAAAGCCCCGAAATTTCTTCCTTGTTTTCTATAATTGTCAATGGTCCGAGGATCAAGCCCCATCAAGCTCGCCAACACTTGCTTTTGCAAGCCGGATCTTTCAAGCAACCGATCAAAATTATCCACATGAACCCCTCGTTCAACTTGGTAGACAACTTGGAAATCATCTCGTAAAATACCCATTTCCTAACTTTTGATACTAATTTAATCATTTTTTCGTATTGCGAAAGAAATTTTGTTGTATTTTTTTCACTTTTAGACAATTTGAAATTTTTCTCATTAATTAAAAACCAAAATCAGTAAATTAAAAAAGACAACTCCGTGCGTCGGGTTGTCTTTTTGTTTTGTGACTTATTTATTGGGGCTTCAATTGATCTTCTTTACAACTTGTAATATTGCTCCCATCCTTTTCGTGGTTCTGCACCAGTAAGCAACTGATTGGCAAGCTTGTGATTTGTGATTTGCTTTGTTTCCCGGTCGAACAACAATTTTGCGTTGAGTTGCTGGGATAGAACGCCAAGGTTAAAAACCTGACTCAAAGGACCCGCGATATCAAAAGAGGAACGGCATTTCTCCTGACCTTTGCAAGCCAAAAGGAAGTTGGCAAAATGATTGGAGGGACTTTCAGGCACTTCCGGCAACTGTGACTTCATGTCCAAGGCTTTGTCAGCAGGAATAATCGAAAGCGTACTTCCGTGAGAGCCTCCTTTAAAGGTCAATTCCTTGCTGTAAATGATCTTGCCAGGGTTGAGTTTTGAGGGTTGTATTTTGCCGTTACTTGCTGGCGGAATGTTGGGATCAAGAGCAGATTCTCCGTATCCTTCCGGAACTTCGGGAACATTGTCTACACCATCATACCATGTAATCTCGACGGGAGGCATTTCCCCCCGTTTTGGAAACTTGAAAGCCAAGGTGGTGGATGTTGGGAAGAAAAAAGAATTATGCCCGGATAATAACAAGGGATCGATTTCGTAAGGCAATCCCAAATCCAGAAATTCATGTGCGGTATCGATGATATGCGCTCCCCAATCGCCCAAAGCTCCCATTCCGAAATCATACCAACAGCGCCATTGACCGTTGATAAAGTCTTTGTTGTAACCGTGCAGGTGGGTCGCAGAGTGCCAGGTATCCCAATCTAGCGTTTCCGGAATTGGCTCGGCGGCGGGAAATTTTGTGATATTGGTATCCCATCCGTGCCAGCGACGGGGACTGTTCATGTGGGCTGTGATGGCAGTGACATCTTTGATGATGCCTGCTTCTTTATAGGCTTTAAACTGGAAATAATTTTGTTCCGAATGGCCTTGATTTCCCATCTGATTGGCCACTTTGTATTTTTTGGCAGCTTTGGTCATGAGCTCCACCTCATTGAAAGTCCTGCCCATTGGTTTTTCGACATACACATGTTTGCCCATACTCATGGCCAACATGGTGATTGGAAAGTGAGAATGGTCAGGGACACCCACGGTTATCGCTTCGATTTGGTTTCCCATTTTATCCAACATCACCCTAAAATCCTTGAATCTGGGAACATCTGGGAATTTTTCGAGGATTTTTATTGTGTGCGGCGCTCCCATATCCACATCGCAGAGCGCGACAATATTGGCCAAACCAGTATTGTACAAAGAAAGAATTATTTCCGCTCCGCGATTTCCAATGCCACAGCAGGCGAGATTTACCCTTTCACTTGGGCCAAACTTTGGTACTTGGGTTCGTGCTGATGCCGAATTTAAAAGGATAGAAGGAACTGCCGCAACCGCAGACAATGCAAGTGCTTTTTTCAAAAATAATCTTCTGGCTGAACTATTCATTTTTTCAAGGTTTAGGTTGAGTGGGTTGTTGATTTGATGCCATGTGTGTCAATAAGTAAAACAAAAAAGGAAAATAGAAGAAAAAATGTCTTTCACCTCCATATTCTCTTTTCATAATAGGTAATGATAACTTATTATTTTAAAATATCCCCAATAAATTATACCAATGGATCAATAAATATTCATTTTGTTTTGCTCAGTGGATTTTCAAAAAAGGGGAATCTTTTTTGCTCATAATATCATATTGGTGTCAATCTCTAGAACCGGATATTAACTCCATAAAACAAATATTTGAAGTACTTATCCTTTTTCAAAATAGCTACCAAATTCAAGAGAAACACGTTTTGGGCAACTGCAATAACAATACCTCTGTCAATAGTAAGATCTTTTGCCCCAATCGAAAACCGGCAAAAGATTGTTTAAAAAGAAGCGTGTGCATTATCCGCTTCATTTATTATTGGAAAAACAATTGATAAAAACTTAAACCCGTTTTATGGATCACCAATTCCATTCTTGGCTATACTTGAATCAGAATCAGTCAGGTGTTTCCTGTGTTTGACTTCCCTAAATCGGCACTACGCCGTATTCTCCAAATGGTCTGATTTTCTTGCAGTTTCAATCCCATTGGGAATCCCAATACATATTTCAGGTTAAAAATAGCTCCGCGACAATATTTGAACTATTTACCTACTTCACGACAATAAAATTGTCGTGAAATAGGTAAAATTGAAAACAATTATAGATTTAGCGACAATTTATGTATATTTCTGTCGCAAAATGCATAAATTTGGAGGTGGTGAAAATTTCAGAAAATAAACTGTTTGACCTCGTCAAGGAAAAATTGGCGAAGCTTCCCTATGGAGCCTCACTAGAAGAAATCAAAAAAGGCCTCGGGTTCCACATAGAGCTTCGGACCCTACAACGACGACTTAAGAAACTGACAGAAGAAGGTGAAATATATACAAGTGGTGGCTCTCGTGCGACAAAATACCATTTGGCCTTTGAGACTAACCTCGTCCGCGAAAGTGAGTTGGAAAAGCTAATCCTCTCAAAAAAAGAGGGGATTTATATTTCGCCAGCCGGTCAGAAAATCATGGATGCCGTTTCAAAACCTATTAGGGAAAGAACAAGAGTTGGATATAATAGGGATTTTTTGGAATCCTACAGACCAAATAAAGACCAATTCCTGACGAAAGATGACCTGATCAAATTGACAGCACTAGGGAAGACAAACACACCGAACCAACCCGCTGGTACTCATGCGAAAGAAATTCTCAATCGTCTTTTGATCGACCTCTCATGGAACTCCAGTCGGTTGGAGGGGAATACCTACTCGCTATTGGACACAAAAAGATTGGTGGAATTTGGAGAATCTGCGGATGAGAAATCAGTTGAAGAACCGCAAATGATCATTAATCATAAAGATGCCTTTGAGTTTTTGGTTCAGTTGGGAGATGAGATTGAATTCAATAGTTATGTGATACTGAATTTGCATGCGCTCTTATCAGACAATCTCTTGCAGAATCAATACTCAATCGGCCGATTGAGGTCTATCCCAGTTGGAATTCATGAATCCACATATACGCCATTGGCTATTCCTCAGCTGATTTCCGATCAGTTTGACTTGATATTGAAAAAGACAAGAGAGATCAAAAACCCATTTGAGCAAGCTTTCTTTATTTTGGTTCATCTCCCTTACTTGCAGCCTTTTGATGATGTGAATAAAAGAACATCCCGCTTGGCAGCCAATATTCCCTTTGTCAAAAACAACCTCTCCCCCTTATCATTTGTAGAAATGCCAAGTGATCTATACATCAAGGGGATTTTGGGTATTTATGAGCTCAATCAGGTTGACCTATTGAAGGATGTCTTTATTTGGGGATATGAAAGGTCAGCTGTTCGCTATGCCGCCATTAGGCAGACGGTCGGAGAGCCTGACCCGTTCCGGACAAAATACAGAAATGAAATCAGAGACCTGATCACTGATATCATCTCCAATAATTTAAGCCCAAAAAAGGGCTCTCAAAAAATCAAGTCCCGTTCGATGGATTTCCCGGTGGATGAAAGAAGCAGATTTGTGGAATATGTAGAAGCAGAACTTATTGCGGTCCACGAAGGTAGCTTTGCTAGATTTCGGGTAACTCCTTCGGAATTCAGAGTATGGAAGGACCATTGGTCAAGATAAAACGCCCTGGTTTTGGACTTTTATCTTGACTTTATTTTTACCGTTTTCGTAATTTCTAACCTTCAAAAAGACATGTTTCTAGTTTGGACACAACCAATTCGCCTATCGGTAATCCCAAGGTTTCCTAATAGGGTTGATACTGCAAGGGAATCAAGCTATTTGGACAATAAGGTGTGGCTCAGATGTGGCGAGGCCGTAAAGAGAAATCAAGCGGCTGATTATTAAGTTTTTATGGCTAAAACCAAATGGATACTGCATAAAACGGGTTCGCTGTATATTGACGCTACATTTACCTCAGCTAAAAAACCGTCACGATCACCCGCTGATATCTCGTCAAAGCCGGAAATCCATTGTCCGTCACCTGTAAAATCAAGTGGATTGTATCTCCAATTCTGGCTTCTTGGGGAATTACGAAAGAAGTTTCAGTCGCATCCTTGTCTTGGATTTGAACAAGCCCTTTAAAATCCCCAGCTTCT
This sequence comes from Rhodonellum sp., assembly GCF_030656585.1. NCBI lineage: Bacteria > Pseudomonadati > Bacteroidota > Cytophagia > Cytophagales > Cytophagaceae > Rhodonellum > Rhodonellum sp. The sequence goes on along the minus strand of NZ_JAUSPP010000013.1, from coordinate 55,913 downwards.
AAATATTGCCACCAAAGAAAGGTGAGTTCATTGTTATCGGGATCTGTAGCTGTCCCACTAAGGGAGACCAAGTCACCGATGCCAGCAGTCAAATCATTGGCATGCTTAAGACTGACCTGCGGGGGATGGTTGGCACTGGCAAAGTCTTTCACGCACCAAGCCGCTCTTGCCGCAAAATCATGCTGCAATTCCTTTATCCAACGGGTTTGGGGGAATGTCGCATCTTGCTTGCCGGTATAGAAATTGAAATCCGTCACATTTTCACCATCTTCCCAGCGATTGGGATTTTCCGAAGATTGAATAAATCTGCCACCCCAGCCACCATATGATGGGTTTTCATGACTTCTCAAACCGACGTCCAGCAAATAAAAATAGGCTGGAGAATCTCCCTCAGAAATGAAATCATATTGGTTGCGGTTGTTTTCCCTCATGGATTGCAAATCACCATGATGGTGCTCAAGATCGTTTTCTATCTGACGTCCATCTCCCCAAGTATAATATTCTGCCATCAAAGCCCCCCTGTCAAATAGAATGTGCTCTGAAAAAAAATCCCCCGACAGGTACTGCTGAAGTTCCTCGGGAACCCTTGAAGGCCAAGGGTAGGCAAGACACCAAAATTGATCGGAATTATAAATCACCTTGACCTCTGGCCAATTGGGAGCGATGTATTTTTTGTAGGTCGCATCCTGGTCCAAAACCGTGTAAATGATGGCCTTTTCTGTTATTTTCTGATAAATCTCCTCCCACTCCGCACTTTCCTTAAATTCATCTTCTATGGATTTCAATGCCCTGGCAATGGTATTGGTCCCACCCCAAACCTGCAAGTAAACAGGACTCGGATTATCATCCAAAAGGATGGCTTTGATCCATTCGGAACCTTCGGTATCTTTTGACATTTCCCCTTCAAAATCAATATTGCCAACTTTCACCAGCCCAAGTAGATGATCAGCCGTAGGAAAACCCTGCGCGTGCAGGAGTAAGTTTTCACGGACTTCTCCATATTTCCCGATCAATTCTTCCATCCAATTTGTCCCTGGCCATCTCAATTCCGTTCTTTTTCCATAAATGGAAGCTGTCAAGGGCATTTCGGACATAAATTCCGTTCCTTTTCCATCTCCTTTGTAATGCCATTGGGAACTGCTGTAAACCAATCCTTCAATCTCAAATTCATTTGCATAAAGCAACATTCGGATAAAGGAATCTACATCGTCGACTTCTCCATCTGTCGTAATGATGGTCCTGGCTTTCTCTTTGATCTTGGAAGCAGTGGTTTGATTAGGTTCTTTACACCCAATGCATGAAAAAATCAAAAAAAGAAGTAAAAGCGAATTTGGAAAATTATTCATAGTGGCTTAAGATACAAGGTTTTCTAAAAATAAGTATCTATTTGTATAAAATACAAGATGATTCTATTTTAAAATAAAAAACAAAATATTATTTGTTTTTTTTATCAATAACCAAATTTACTTAAAGATTACCCCCGAATTCTAAGACTCCAAAAGAGTAAGGTAAAGCAGTTAACTTAATTAAGTTGGGTTTGCTACAATGAAATTGGCGATGCATAACACGGATTGAAACAGGCTACGGCAATACATTTTCTTCCAGTGTCTGGGTTAAAACCCCGACATAAAACGGGTTAAACCATTTCAAATTCATTTATTGTGAGGATCTGATATATAGAGGTTTTGAATTTTGGAGGTTTTTGATGGTTTCCATCCCTTTTTCCTTGCAGAATAAGTGGGTGGCCAACCCTCATTTTCATGGACTTCGCAAAAGAACACTACACGATTCACCCTATATTTTAAAGAAGATTTTCTTCTTGTACAGGAAATAACACAGGTACCACATCCCGCCAAGAGTAAGCAATGCCGTCAAAAGCAAAAGAAGGGGTTCAGGTATTCCAAGCGGTTCCAAAAACCCAAAACTGAAAATTTTGAGAAACCCAAACAGCCAAGCATGTCCCAATATTTCAGCAAATAGATAAATGAAAATTGAATTCATGCCGACGACCAAAAAAGCAAAAGTCCAGGATTGGACCTTTTTTACATCCACCATCCAGTAAAAGAAAGCCAATGTCAATATCGCCCATCCTCCGGAGGCAAAGGCAAAGGAACTTGTGCTGATCCTTTTGATAATGGGAGTGATCCCGCTGAGATCCAGTCCGTATCCCAAAATCAATCCGATTGTCCCGGCAAGAACCATGGTTTTGATCTTTGCCTGGATGGTTTTATCTGAAAGCAATAAATTTCCGCACATCGCTCCCCAGATTGTATGCGCAGCAGTTGGGATAAAATTGACAGCGACCCATCCTCCTCCATTGATTTTCCCCATCAAAATCATGTCTGTATAAGACCCGAAATTTTCTCCTATTACGAAGGGACTCCCTGGATTATACAAACGGTATAGAATCTCTGTCAAAACCAACAAGCCGATGGAAACTGTCAATTGAATCTTGGCAGGTTGCTTAATCAGAAAATAGGTGATCAGGATGGTAGCAGAAAGTTGGGTCAATACATTCCAAAGTTCAAAAACCAATTTTTGACTGTACACGCAATGAAGCCCCACCCCAAAGAGAAAAAGGAGAAAACACCTTTTCAAAATATGGCGCGTCACTTTCCCCTCACCACCCACTTCTGCTAAGCGCCTGTTTAGGGAAAACGGCATTGCCACACCCACGATAAACATGAAGAACGGCTGTATCAAATCCCAGAACCGCAGCCCATGCCACGGATGATGCGTGAATTGCTCGACCAAACCCGAACCAAAACTCCCTTCCGGAAAAACGTCCTGTAGCGCACTATAGACCAATGCCGCTTCTGCAATCAATAAAAACATGGTAATTCCCCTGTACGCGTCTAGGGAAACCAGCCGATGCTGGGACGTAAGTTGAGGTTGATTCATGTGGTGGGTTTTTGGCTTGGTAATGGAAAGGTTTGAGAATGGCTGAAAGGACTTCTTGAACTCAATCCGGGTGGCTAAGGATGATTCTTCTGTAGGAAAAAAGAGAAGGGCTTCCTGAATCCTCCACTTCCAGGATAAGATGAATTTCTTGACCAGATTTTAACTGTGGCATCATAAATTCCACCATTTCCGTATTGGAATTTTTCAACAGTAGTTCACCATTGTATCTTCCAGCCTCCTTGTATACCCACCATTTATATTTCAACTCATTTCCGTCGGGGTCATAGGTGCCTTTTGCGGAAAGCAATACATTGCCGCCCGCTTGAATCTTTCCATGTGCAAATGCCTTTCCCTTGTTGCCATTCAGGACAATTATGGGATTATGGTTGGCCTTATTGAACTCGTCCGCTACATTCCAATCCATTCTTGCTGCAAAATCATGTTGAAAAGATTTTCTCCAGCGCCAAATGGTTGCTTGATTGGAAGCTATTATTTTACCATTGGGCAATTCAATTGCGTCAAATGAATTAATCGAGCTTGTCCATATTTTATCCACTTCGGCATAGGCTTTAAAAAAATCATACCTTCCCGCCCAACCTCCATAGGAAGGGCTTTTATACCAAGCCAGTCCGTTTTGGATCAAACCCAAAAATGCTGGCGTATCCCCTTCCATGATGTAATCCAGTTCAGGATAATTGGCTCCCAAAGGCCCGTGATTCTCCATGATATTTTCCTTGAGCCAAGGATTATCGACCAATTCAAAGTGGTCTCCAAGTTCATGTTTGTAGAATTTATCGCCGGAAATACCTGTCCATGTGGCCTTGTAGTATTCTATATAAGAATCTCCTGCACTTGGGTCCACGATATAAAATATTCCGGGGAAATTATTTCTTACCCAAGCACCCGAAAAGTCTTGATCGGAGATCGCGTATATCCTAAGCTTGGAAACAAATTGTTTTACCTCTTCAGGTGATCTTGTGTTTTCCACCTTCCATAGCGCCTGGGCAAGACAATTGGCTCCACCCCAAACAGAAACCCAAAGTGGTCTATCATCCGTTTTGTCAACTGCCTTGATGAGCAGCTCAGATCCTTTAGAATCTTTTCCCTCTCCGACACCCTCCATGCTGTACAAAGGCAAATGGCTTGCCGTCACTGCCAAAAGATCCTCCATACTTGGGAATCCCGCCGCATGCTTGTCCAAATTGGACTTTACCTCCCCATAGTTCCTGACCAATTCTTCTATTTTTTCCTGCCTGGTACTACTTCTCAAGTGGGTGGATGTTGTGGCCACAATCCCTTCGACATCATATTCATTGGCATACACCAGAAACCGGACGAGGGATTGCTGATCATCCGGTTCGTTGGTGATATCGGTGAGCACAAATACCCGCTGCTTGACAGGTTCCTCGAAGGTCAGTTGGGCTTGGGAGGAGGACAGAAGGGGTGAAATCAAAAAATAAAAAAGGAAAAGGTGTTTCATTGGGTGTCCTGTTTTGGTTTTTCCAATTTATACCAAAGCAGATTAAATCACAAGAACAAAACCCTTCAATAAATGGATTTCGAGTTGAATAGCAAAATATTAATAGGGAAAAGGTAATAAATACCTCTCCAAAACAAACCGTTCTTGGAGAGGACTTAATTTATTCCTTAAACAGATGTCCTAAAATCAGGTCATGTATTGCGGTGGCTTCCAAAACTCCCGTATTCAGCAAGCTTTCATTTTTTGTGACAAAAATAGGCTTATCCAAGGAATCTTCATTTAGCCTGCCATGGGAGCCTTTTACCAAACCGGCATCCAAAGGGATGATGTCCATAAGATACCTGAAGCCAAGCTTTTTCTTCAAAATTTTCATTCCGACTGTCGCTTTCAAGAACTTGATTTTTGGATCTGCAAGCATCTCGACCGGATCATAACCTGGTTTTTTGTGGATATCCACGCACCTGGCATAATCAGGGGCTTTGGCATCGTCCAGCCAGAAATAATAGGTAAACCAAGAATCCTTATCTGCGACAACTACCAGATCCCCGGCTCTTTCATGGTCAATATGGAAAGCCTTTTTACCTTCTTCATCCAAAACCAATTCTATACCCGGCGTATTTTCCAACAATAATTTCACCTTCGGAATATCATTTTTATCCTTGACGTGGATATGTGCCAGTTGATGGTCAGCAACAGCAAAAACCTTGCTGGTCCCGGCGTCCAAAGTCTCCAAACCCTGTTCATCTTTCACTACAATATATCCTTCCTTTCTCAAAATCCGGTTGATATGGATGGGATGGTTGACCGAAGTAATGGCATATTCCGAAAGGAGAATCACATTTGCGCCTTGTTTCTCATAATACGTGATGAGATCCTTGCACACTTCATCGACTTCCTCAAGGTCTTTCCCAATTTTCGAAAAATCAATCCCGCAACGCTGCAGGTTGTAATCCAAGTGTGGCAAATAGATCAGCGTTAGGGTTGGATTGTGCCATTCATCCACTTTTTTGGAGGCTTCGGCGATCCATTTTGTGGAAGAAATGTTGGCGTTTGGGCCCCAAAAGGAGAACAGGGGAAACTGTCCCAATTCTTTTTGGAGCCTTTCCCTCAATTCCATCGGCTGACTGTGGCAATCGGGCAATTTCCTGCCATCTGCCAAATACAAGGGCCTTGGCGTAACCTGGTAATCCGCGGTGGAATACATATTGTACCACCAAAACATATTCGCACAGGTGAAACTTGGATCTATTTTCTTGGCTGCATCCCAGACACTTTCCGATTGGACCAAATGGTTGGATTGTCTCCAGAATTTTATTTCGCATTCATCCTTAAAATACCAGCCGTTCCCGACAATTCCGTTTTCTTTTGGCCATTTCCCGGTTAAAAAAGCAGTTTGGGATGAACAGGTAACTGCGGGCAACACGGGATTGATCACCGCTTTTTTCCCTTTTGCTATCCAATCCCGCAAGAAGGGCGTATGTTGCCCTATTACTCTACCCGAAAGGGCTACGACATCAATGATGACTGTTTTTTTCATGAAGCTTTAAAATTTTCTCCCACCCATTTCAATTCCCGAACGATGGAATTCCCCAAATCCAGGTTGACACTTTCGGGCAGAACCTCCCAAGTGTAGGTCTCTACCTCAAGGTGATTGCAGACCTGATCCGTTTGGATGTACTGCAATACATCTTGGATATCACTTTGCGTGGAAGAGATTTTTCCATAATCCGATAAAAAAACCGGGACATGAAAATGTATTCTCCATTCCTCCATTTCGGTTTCCATCAATGCTTCCAATGCTTGGGGAAGGTCTCTGAAGGAGATGAGCTTTCCATTGGTGTTGTTTTTTGCCACCACCTGATGCAGGTAGGTGGATTCTACGAAGGGAAGTAGTATTCTTTCCACCTCTTTTTTCCCTTCCAAATCAGTGGGCAAATTGACCTTCAAGGCTGCACTGATCTGAATTTTTCCGATTTTGATTCCTTCCGCTTTGAAGGCCTTGAAGATTTCCTCCGGCTTTTCATAGACCACCGCAAAATGGCAGACATCGTAACAAATCCGGATATGCTCCTTAAGGCAATTTTCGGCTTCCTCGGCACTCAAGCCCAAGTGGTTCATCAGGTAGATGCTTCCGATGGGAACCAACCAATCTTTATAATAAGAGATTACTTCGGCTGTATTTTGAAGCATCCCATCCGGTTCAGGTTCTATGTCGAGGTGCAAAAACTGCCCTTTGGATTGTTGGATTTTGTATAGCTTTTCAGCAACTGCGGCCAAGTGCAAAGTAGATTTCCTAAAAGCATCCTCAAGTTCGTCCCTGTCCTTGTGCCAAAAGCGATAGGAAAGCGGTGAAGTGGAAATCCCACCGTCCATTCCCTCAGGCAAAAGAGCGGATAGAATGTCAAAAAGCCTTTTGGTATACGCGACTCTTTCTCGCGTGGTCCAGTCTGGCTGATGCACTTCGTCTTTGACTACCTGACGGTGAAATCCACCATAAGGAAAACCATTGAAAGTAAACACATAGCAATTGTTTGCTGACAGCCAGTCCTTGAAGACCTTCAATTTTTCAGGATCGATCAATTCCAGACTGGCTTCGTTTGAGAGGCGCAGTCCTATCCCGAAAGGTTTTTCGGCGGAGACTTCCCGCTTGATCCCGGGAATGTATTCCTTTATATTCTCAAAGGTTTCTGACCAACTTTCACCGGGGTGAATATTGGTGCAATAGGTCAGATGAAAACCGTTTTTTAACATTGGTGATGGATTTATGGGAATTCCTTTCCGTGAAGAAAGTCCTTGAATTTTAATTTTCTACCAGGGTTTCCTGATGGAAGGCCTTCAATTGATCGATGGCTTTTAGGATCAGCTTATTGTCCATTTCATGGACTTCCACTCCTCTCCCTATTTTCTCTAGCAAAGTGATCGTCAGTTCACCTCCCAAATGTTCCCTAAATTCTCCCAAACCTTTCAAGAGGGCTTCGCCGTTCAGTTCCGGTACATACAGTGCAAAGCCAAGGGATTTGATGAGTGTAACCACCCTGATCAACTCTTTGTGTGTGATCATCCCTTTCAAATAGGAATATGTGGTGTCCAAACCGATGCCAATGGCGACGGCTTCTCCATGACGGATGCGGTAACCGCTCAAATGCTCCATTTTGTGCGCTGCCCAATGCCCGAAGTCCAAAGGCCTGGAGGAACCGGATTCAAAAGGATCCTTGCCGGCAATATGGTCCAAATGCATTTGGGCACATCTGATGATCAATGTTTTCATGGGTTCCATTTCCCGTGCGGACAATTGATCCACATGTTGTTCCATCCAGCAGAAAAAATCCTCGTCTTTGATCAAAGCGACTTTGATCGCTTCGGACATCCCGGATCGCCAATCCCTGTCTTCCAAGGTTTTTAGGAACTCCGAATCATTGATGACGGCGAATGGAGGTGCAAATGTTCCCAGATAATTTTTCTTTCCGTAGGCATTGATGCCATTTTTAACACCCATTCCGGAATCGTTTTGGGAAAGTACAGTGGTCGGAATCCTGATGTGCCGGACTCCTCTGTGCGAAATGGCGGCAGCAAAACCGACCATATCCAATACCGCGCCGCCGCCGATGGCGATGATGTAAGAATGCCTGTCAATCCCATGAATATGGGTCGCATCGACTACTTTCTTGAAGGAAGTCTCGTCATTTTTGGAGATTTCGCCACCAGGAAGGATCAGCGGCTCGGCACACAAAATGAAGCTGTCTTCATAGGTCTTGGCATACGCTTTAATGGCATTTACCAGTGCTGGATGTGCATCTGCAACTCCACTGTCGATGACAAAAAATGCTTTCGGTTTTTTTTCGGCTTTCAGCAATTGGGCAAGGAAAGGATTTCCTTCACCAAAAACCGACTCGGTAAAACAAACCTGATACCTAAAGGGTACAGAAAAGGTTTGTTCAATGATCTTGTTCATTTATTTTAGGCTTAAGAGGCTTTTAACTTATTTTTTTGGGTCAATTCAGATCCAATGAAATCCCCAACTTCATTGCAATTATTTAATCAAATCTATGTTAGGTCACGGCAAATTTCTTTGCCAACCAAAGGGATATCGGCAACAAAAGCATTACGACGAGCCCAAATTTCCAACCTGCAAAAACTGCCGATAGGGAGGCATTCAAGATAATGAGCGATATGACACCTGCTTTTACCGCTTTCCCGATCAACTGGGGTTTCTGAAGGCGAATCGCTTTGACCAAAGGAGGGAAAATCATAGACGACATCAGGATAAGGAAAGGCAAAACTTGCCAACCCTTATTGCCGACCGTAAAGGCCAGTATCAGCACCGCTGTTAGGATCAAGACATAAAGTCCAAATCCTCCGATCAATGCTTTTTTGTTTTTTCCATGCACTTCTCCCCGGCTGATCATGGTGATGGCTGCTACAAAGACAAGTGGAATGAGTCCTATCAAGGCATATTTGCTTACCATTAACGGGACAACACTTATTCCCAAAAGGAGATTCCCTGCCCTGCAAAGTCCCATATTGATGGGGCCAAGGATAAACTGATGCTTGCCCCAATAATCATAAATGACTGCTAAAAGTGCCACGGTAAGCGCGATCAAGGCACTTAAATATCCAACCTGCCAAGCTGCGATCACTCCCATCAAAAGAAGGATAAAAGCCATCCAAGCTGCATTGTTTTTACTGACCCGGCCACTGGGAATGGGTCTTTCGGGCCTTTCCCTCGCATCCAGTTTGGCATCAAACACATCATTGAATGCCACTCCGCCGCCATAAAGCCCTATGGTAGCCAATGTCAACCACAATAAATCCTGGAACATTGGCGGGGAAACCACCGATGTCAGTTTGGAAAACACCAATAGTGATCCTCCGGCGATGGCAAAGCCCGCCCAGATATCCGCAATGGCAGTAATGATATTTGCAGGGCGGGTAAGTTGTAAATAGGCTTTGATATTTGACATTTTCTTGGACTAATTCTCCACGATATCAGAAGCCTCGCCTTCCACCTTGGGGCTTTGGCCACCTCTCAAAACGGAATTGCCGAATTGACGCTGTCTTTGGTCGATAGGGTCTGGCTTCAGCCAATCCATTTCTTCCATCTGTCCACTTTGGGCATAAGCTGTCAAGGCATTTTGGTAGCAAACCAATCGGATATGTTCTTCGGGAATCCCCATCTTGCGCATCAAGGCCGCTGTTTTTGGTACGGCGAGTGGATCACTTACTCCCCAATCTGCGGCACTGTCCACGATGATTCTTTCCGGCCCATATTGTCGGACGATTTCTACCATTCTTTCACTTCCCATTTTGGTATGGGGATAAATGGTGAATCCAGCCCAATAGCCCCGGTCCAAAACTTCTTTGGCGGTTTCTTCATTGTTATGGTCTACGATGACCATTCTCGGATCCAGTCCATGTTCTTCGCTGACATCCATGCTTTTGGTCGTCCCCTTCCGCTTGTCACGGTGAGGCGTATGGATCAAAACCGGAAGATTGACCTCTTTGGCCAATTCCAACTGAAGGCGGTAAAACCTATCTTCAGCAGGAGTTTGGTCGTCATATCCGATTTCTCCAATGGCTACTACGCCTTCCTTCCCCACAAACAGCGGGAGCAATTCCATCACCTCTTCTGCCAAAGGCACATTGTTGGCTTCCTTGGAATTCAAGCCCATGGTACAGTAATGGACAATCCCAAATTGCTTGGCCCTAAACCGCTCCCAGCCCACGAGACTGCTGAAATAATCCTTGAAACTACCCACTTCGGTCCTGGGTTGCCCCAACCAAAACGCAGGTTCGATGATGGCAACGATACCCGCTTTTCGCATGGCTTCATAATCATCGGTGGTTCGAGACGTCACATGAATGTGGGGATCGATATACATTTCCATTTTATATTGCTTTTTTTGACTAAAATAATTGTTTGGGATCGCTCTTCATAGCGCTTATTGACCAACGGTAGCGTTATTTTTACATGAGAAGCTATTTTGGGGATGACCTGAATCCTGCGCGATGGATTCAGGGGTTTTCTTTCCGCTTTTTACTGAGGCCGATTGAGGTTTTCGAATTCCCTCCCTATCTTTTCCCAGGTAAGTTCTCCCTGCTGTATTTCTCTTTGGACTTTTGGAAATTGTTCCAGAAGGGAATTTGCTGGCAAAAATCCACTCTGGTGACAAGCCAACAGCGCCGCATTTTTCTCAAGTGGATCACTGGAGCGGATCACTTTTTCAATGTCCCCGAGGTTTTGTGTATCCAAATAAGGCCCTACAAAACGCCAGAGTTCCGGCATTACTGTTCTTCCTGCCGCCCATCTTTCATGTGCAAAATCCACGAGAATCTTTGCCAAAGTGGGATTGGCACGCTTATCTGCACCTTGGATTCGGTAAAGTGGACGCTGCATAAACACTGCCTTGAGGACCATTTGATTCCATGCCCTTTCCTCCATATATTGGCTGGGATAGGGATTGTTCAGCGCAATGGCATCAAATACTGATGCAATATTGGTCCGAAGGCCTTCCACCGCCCTTTCCACCATTTCTTCCCTGAATGGCATCAGTGGAAGCGCCGCATACAGGGATTGTTGCTCATGCATGTCAGCCGTTTCGAACAATTTATTGATGGCATCTACCCAAGCAAAAGCATCGGCGATTCCAAAATGCAGCAGTAAATAACTGCGGGCAGTTTGCAATTGATCCCAAGACTCCGGACTGAATCCTTCCACAAGGGTTTTGGCTTCCTGGATTTTTGATTCCGAAAGGTCCATCAGATTTTTTTTGAAATATCTTGATGCCATGCCAAAGGCCAAATAAAACTTCATATAGGAAGTATCCTCTCCTATTTTTTCTTTTTGGAGCGCTAACCAATCCAAGGATTTGGGTTCCGCATGCAATTTCAATATCTCCAAAAGGAATGTTTTAATTTTCTCTAAATCCATAGATAAGTGAATCATCAACTCCAGCAATAGTGCTTAAAAAAACCGTATTTTAAAGATAAGGGAAAAAATTAAAATTTAAGGAACGGAACATCTTGATCCTTTCCCCAAAATGGCAATCAGAAAGAGGGCTGAGCTTTGTTTGGGGTGAGATAGCGACTTGGTTTTGATTAAAAATAAAGATTTAATGAAATACAGGCTTATTTTCGGCCCAAATCTCCCTCATGTCAGCAAATAACAGAAAAATTGGTTTTTCACTCAAAAAGGTAAAATGATCAAAATCATTTAATTTTTTTGCTGTTCGAATTTAAATTATTGGCGAAATAATGGCTTGATTTCAGGGAAATCAATTTCAAGTCAATTTTCGGAAAAATGAAAATGACTGGACTGGTAAAATCAAATCCTACCCAGAACATAAAAGCCCATTTTTCCAAAATTGACGAATTCAAAGCCTTATTTTTGTGCGTAAGAGAATGGAAAAAAACCCCTCCCCTATTGAATGCGAATCACTCATGAAAGAAAAAGAGATACGTTTGCGCTGTTGGATTGAAAAAGGTGGGGTCAAATTTTTTGGCCCGGGAAGATTGGAAATTCTGGAGCTGATCGAAATCGAAGGATCGATCTCCAAAGCTGCAAAAAGAATGGGCATGTCTTACAAAAAAGCATGGGACATGGTGGATGATCTCAACAAAAGGGGGCAGCAACCTTTCGTCATCCTCAGAAAAGGGGGCGAAAAAGGTGGTGGAGCAGAAATCACCGAATCGGGAAAAAAGATCATTTCTGACTACCGCAGGCTTGCCAAAAAACTGCAGTCCATCCTGGAGGAAGAAGCTGAAATCCTTCAACTTATTTAATTATATGGGCACCTCGTTTTTAGATTAACAGTTTCTTTTTATCTTTCGATATGTACGCGTATATAGATCGCTGTGGTCGGAGCAAGAAATCACAAACATAAATTTCTGTTTTAAAAGGAATGAAAAATTATATTCTGGTTTCATGAAAACAAAGCATTTCTGCACATTGATTCTATTGTTGTTTTGTTTTTCTGCACCTGTTCAAGCCCAGCAAAACACCAGAACGCGCATAGCTGCGGCCGCAGATCTCAGGTTTGCACTGGACTCCCTCATTTTGGTTTTCAAGGAAAAAAATCCGGGGAAGATCGATGCGATCTATGGGTCCTCTGGAAAATTGTTTGAGCAGATTTCCAACGGAGCACCTTTTGACCTGTTTTTTTCTGCCGACATTGCCTATCCTGTTCGCCTTCGGGAACTTGGGATGGCTTCCTCGGAAATCCATCCTTATGGCATTGGCAGGCTGGTTCTTTGGAGCAAAAAAATGGATCCCAACCAAAAACAGATGAAAACCCTACAAGATCCCGCCATTCGCAAAGTAGCCATCGCAAATCCTTCCCATGCTCCCTACGGGGAAAAGTCAGTGGAGTCTTTGACCCATTATGGGCTTTATGATGGGCTCGAAAAGAAACTGGTTTATGGTGAAAACATTTCACAAGCGGCCCAATTTATCACCAGCGGCGCGGCCGATATTGGATTGGTGGCTTTGTCCCTGGCCCTATCCCCAAACATGATCAAGCAAAAGGGGAAATATTACCTTATTCCTGAAGAAAGCCACCAACAATTGTTACAGGGAGCTATCCTCACCAAGTTTGGTCAGGACAATAAAATTGCTTCACAATTTTTGGGTTTTGTCAAGTCGGATCAGGCCATCGACATTTTGAAACATTTCGGTTTTATGCAACCTTTGGGACAATGATGGATTTGGCCCCTTTTTATCTGACTTTAAAACTCGCTTTTTTCACGACCATTGTCCTTTTTGTTTTGGGTATTCCCTTGGCCTATTGGCTTGCTTTTAGCAGATGGCGACCGAAGATCATCGTGGAAGCCATCGTCGGTCTTCCTTTGGTATTGCCCCCTACGGTAATGGGGTTTTATTTGCTGCTGGCCTTTAGCCCCGAAAATGCTTTCGGCAGATTCCTGGATAATTATCTGGATCTCAGGCTCGTCTTTACCTTTCCGGGCTTGGTCGTGGCTTCTGTGATTTATAGCCTGCCTTTTATGATTCAACCCCTACAATCAGGTTTTAGAATGCTCCCGCACGTCCTAACGGAGGCCTCATACACTTTGGGCAAGAGCAGGCTTACTACTTTGATGCATGTGTTGCTCCCCAATATCAAGGGATCCATTCTTTCGGGATGCATCTTAACATTTGCCCATACGATCGGAGAGTTTGGTGTGGTGCTCATGATCGGGGGGAATATCCCGAATGAAACCAGGGTGGTTTCGGTATTGATCTACAATGAAGTAGAAGCGATGAATTATGAAATGGCCAATTTCTATTCACTTATCCTCTTGATTTTCTCTTTCTTGGTACTCATTACCGTTTATGTTTTTCAATACAAAAGGGCAGATTCCTCCATTTTCCGATGATCGAGATACAAATTACACGAAAACTCCATGGCGCAGATGGGGAATTGAACCTCCAATTTGAAACCCGGATAAAACCCGGGGAACTGGTGACCATCTATGGTCCATCCGGCGCTGGAAAGTCAAGTGTGCTCCGGATGATTGCTGGGCTGCTGAAACCAACCTCTGGAAAAATCATCGTGGATGGCCAGGTTTGGGTTGATAAGAATGAAAAAATAGACCTTAAAACTGCTTCAAGGGATATTGGGATGGTGTTTCAAGAGTATTCCCTTTTCCCCAACATGACCGTGAGAGGCAACTTGGAATTTGCCCTGCAAAAAGGTCAACCTAAAAATGTGGTTGCCGAAATATTGGCGTTGACCCAACTGGAAAATCTTCAGGACAAAAAACCAGCCTTACTCTCCGGAGGCCAAAAGCAAAGGGTTGCCCTTGCCAGGGCACTGATCCGTAAACCCAAAATCTTGTTGTTGGATGAACCCCTTTCCGCTTTGGATTCTGGGATGCGGGCAAAACTTCAGGATTATATTTTGGAGTATCACCAGAAATTCAACTTGACCACGATCTTGGTCAGTCATGATTATAATGAAATCGTAAAGCTTTCCAAAAGGGTATTGTTGCTAGAAGGAGGAATGATCCAGAAAGATGGACCACCCAAGGAAGTTTTTTCAAGCCCAATTGGCTGATCAAAAGGGTCATATTCAGATCGCTTTACGTTTTCTTAAACTTCTTCCTGTATTTGTACTTCCATTTGGCACGGGAATAGGTTGGAATTGCCCTAAGGGAAAGGAGTATGATCAGCACCAAAAGGCCAATGCTGATCATAAACACCACATTGAATCCCAAGCCTGCATCCAGGATCACCCCAAACAGTGCCGGACCAACTGCTGAACTCAATACCATCATGGAGGTAAACAAGCTCCTGACAGTTCCTATGTACTTTTGCCCAAAAAACTCCACCTGAAGTGCCGCGATGGTGGCATTGCCAAATCCAACGGAAAGCCCCATAAAAATCATATACCCGAACATTCCCATTGGCCCCTTCACCAGCCAAATAATCAGCAAAGCAACCAAAAAGGGGATCAAATAAAACGGAAAAAAGGTTTTGGCAGAATACTTATCAATCAATGGGCCGGCAGTCAAAATACTGAATGCACTGGCAATGGCAAAAGCTGTGAGCCCAAACGCGACCAATTCCACTCCCCATTCTTTGAACTCCACGATTCCAAATTGGTAGAAAAACAATCCTGTGATCGCAAATGGGATAAAAAACACATTGGGTGCCAACAACCAAAATGGCCTAGACTTCAGGATATCCCTTTGACGGACCTTATCTACCTTTTGAGAAGTTTTTTTAACCTCCTCTTGGTTTTCCAGAATGGATTCGGGTTGAAGATGGGCAGGTTTGATCGCAAATATTACAAAAAACGTGACGATGATACCCACCAAAGCGGCATTGACCCAGAGAGATTCCCTCCAGCCGATTTGGGCAATAACCAAAAGCGTAATGGCTGGCAATACAGCCTGGCCCAGAGGGTGCCCAAGTGAAGCCACGCTGATCGCCTTGCCCCTATTTTCCAGAAAATACCGGGACATGGAAGTAATGGCAATATGGGAGAATAAGCCCTGCCCGGCCAATCTCAAACCAAAAAATGCCAAAGGGATATGCCACCATTTCCATGAAAAACTAAAAAACACTAAGGATATCAAAAAAACGGCAGTGGTCATCAAGGTAAATCTTTTGAGCGGAACGGTATCGATAAACTTCCCGAGTTTTGGCAGCATCAAGGCACTGGCGATGGTGGCTACGCCATAGAAAGAACTAATCAGGCTGTTTGTGATCTTGAATTCCTCAATCAAAAAAGGGACATACAATGCCAAAAGAAAAGTTTGCCCAAAACTGGAGAGCGTCGTCATCATGGCCCCAAAAATGGACATTACCTTGTTTTTTCGGATAAACTGGAAATAATTCAATATCGGGCTGAATAGATTGGATTTCGGTTTTTGCGCATTTTGATAGATAATTTTGTTTTTGACCCAAAAGAGGCGATTTTAAGAATTATTGTATTTTGGATTATATTACCACAAATGTAAAATAATGAACCCAAAGTAAAAATAAACCAAAATAAATGTGACTTTACGTATAAAAATCAAATATACCAGCCCAACTCCAATGGATTAGATGATCCTAGGTAATATAAAAATTCAGAATAATATTTTCTATAAAAAATTATTCTACTTACTTTTGCATCCTAATGTAAAAAATACCCCCAAATTTAGTCCCCCATTCAACAGCACGGAATTATTCCGACTTTATTTTTTTGCTATTGATTCTAAAGCACAAAATTTCTCAACCCCATTAAAAATCATCCCTATGATTCAACCTTTTTACAGATTATTTGTCCCCAAAGAGACAAATTTAAAAGACGAAGTATTGTCCGGACTCACCGTTTCTTTGGCTTTGGTGCCAGAAGCCGTGGCATTTTCCATTATTGCTGGAGTCAGTCCATTGGTCGGTCTCTACACTGCATTTATCATTGGACTGATCACCTCTATCATGGGTGGTCGACCGGGAATGATTTCCGGAGCCACGGGAGCGATTGCCGTTATCGTCGTGGCATTGGTGATTAATCACGGGGTAGAATATCTTTTTGCCGCCGCGATCCTGATGGGGCTTATCCAAATCCTAATAGGCGTTCTAAAACTGGGAAAATTGATCCGTTTGGTCCCCCATCCCGTTATCTTTGGTTTTGTGAATGGTCTGGCCATTATCATATTCATGTCCCAATTCAGCCAGTTCAAATTCATCAACACCTCTGGCATAGAGGAGTGGATCAGTGGCAACAACCTTTATATCATGTTGGGCTTGGTGGTTTTGACGATGGCAATTATTAAGTTTTTACCAAAATTAACCAAGGCTGTCCCCTCTTCTTTGGCAGCAATATTATTGATCTCCTCCATCGTGATCTTTGGAGGTCTCGACACCAAAACCGTTGGAGACATTGCCTCGATCAAAGGAGGTCTGCCTCAGTTTCACCTACCCAGTATTCCATTTACCTTGGAAACCCTCATGATTATTTTGCCCTATTCCGCGATCATGGCTGGTGTTGGATTGATTGAGTCCTTGCTTACTTTGACTTTGATCGATGAGATCACTGAGAGCCGTGGTCATGGAAACAAGGAATGCATCGCGCAGGGCGTGGGAAATATTGCGACTGGTTTTTTTGGAGGAATGGGCGGTTGTGCCATGCTGGGACAGAGTTTGATCAATGTCAATGCCGGCGGTAGGACTAGGATTTCGAGTTCAGTAGCGGCAATTGTACTGCTGCTGTTTATTTTATTTTTCTCGGAATATATAGAAATGATCCCGATGGCAGCATTGGTAGGACTGATGTTTATGGTTGCCATTGGTACTTTCGAATGGGCATCCCTGAAGGTGTTTGGAAAGGTTCCTGTTCCTGATTTGATCGTCATGGTATTGGTCACCGGGATCACGGTAGTGCTTCACAATTTAGCCCTCGCGGTTTTGATCGGTGTGATCGTTTCCTCTTTGGTGTATTCCTGGGAAAATTCAAAAAGGATTCGTGCCCGAAAAATGGTTGATGAAAATGGCATTAAACATTACGAGATGTACGGCCCTTTATTCTTTGCCTCCGCCACCACCTTTTCAGAGAAATTTGACCCCATAAATGATCCCTCTGAAATCATCATTGATTTCAAAGAAAGCAGGATTGTGGATCATTCTGGAATAGAAGCCATCCATAAGGTGACAGAAAGATACCACAAGCTTGGAAAAACAGTTTATATCAAACATTTAAGCTCCAGCTCTAGGGTATTGCTGGAAAAAGCGGATAAAATCATCAACGTCAATTATACGGATGACGACCCAAGTTACATTTTGGTGATGGATTGATCGTGAAAATAAGGCCAAGGGTTTTGAAAGACAGCATTAAAACAACATTTCAATAACCTTGTTGTATCTTTCTCAATCAATAACTCAAAACAAACTTATGAAAAACGCTAAACTGTATTTCTTTGCCCTTACCCTGATGGTGATTTTCGCCACCACTGGCCAGTCCAATGCCCAGATGCAGGCTCCCGCAGCCAGCCCGGCAGCCTATGTTTCCCAAAATGTAGGCTTCACCAAAATCAGCATTGACTATTCCTCTCCTGCCGTGAAAGGCAGAAAAATATTCGGAGAGATCGAAAAATATGGGGTAACCTGGAGAGCGGGTGCCAATGCAACCACCATCATAGAATTCAGTACTGGAGTAAACATTGGGGGAACCAATCTTCGCCCGGGCAAATATGGCGTGTTCATCACACCTCAAGCTTCCGGTGACTGGACCATCCATTTCAACGCCAAAGGGAATTCTGTTTTTGCTTACATGAAAGATGGGAAAATAGACGAGGAAGCAATGGCGAAGGACAATGCCGTCTCCATCAAAGTAGCGCCCATGATGGCAGCTGACAACCAAGAAAGATTGATTTATACCATCTCAGCCGAAAACAATAAAGTTGCAAAAGTGACGATGGCTTGGGAAAAGGTGAGATTGTCCTTTATGGTAGACACTCAAGTTGACCAAAAAATGGAAGGTTTCAAATCTGCATTTTAATTGAATTCAATAGCTTTTATCGGTTTCGAATACCATTTGAAAATTAGTGTTTGAATACCAGCAACAAAAAAACCTCCAGATCTGGAGGTTTTTTTGTTGCTTATTAAAGTCAAATCTGCTCTTCGCTTTTTCTTCTAATCTCCATTTATTCTTGTTCCAAATCCTGTCGACACTTTTCCCTTAAGATCCATTTACCTCCCTCCCGGTGGACAATACATTTTCAGGAAATTGGTGTATAAAGTGGAGAGATGTTCAAAAGTACCTTCACCTTCCGAAATCCCATGCGCCCTGTTGGGGTAAGGCATCACTTGAAACTGCTTGTTGTGTTTGATGAGCTCATTGATGAGCATTTCTGCGTTTTGATAGTGCACATTGTCGTCTCCGGTACCGTGGATGTACAATAGATTTCCCTTTAGATTTTTTGCATGGGTAATGGGCGAGCCCTGTACGAAATCTGCCAAATTCTCCTGCGGCAAGCCCATGTACCTTTCCTGATAGATGTTGTCATAGGTCAGCTGGTTGGCAACTGCCGCGATGGAAATCCCGGTTTTATAGATTTCGGGAAATTGGAACAAAAGGTTCAAGGTGGCAGATCCTCCACCGCTCCATCCCCAAACCGCAACCCGATCGGAATCGATGAAATCCCATTTCAAGATCTCCTTGGCGGCATTGGCCTGGTCCTGAATGTTGACCACGCCGATTTTTCTGTAAATGGATTTCCGCCATTCGCGACCCTTGGGCGCAGGAGTCCCGCGGTTGTCTATGGAGATGTAAACATATCCGTCCTCCCGCATATCTCCTCTATACAATCTGTTTTTCGAGGCACCATATCCATCCATGACCGTGGCTCCCCAAGGCTCGGAATACACATAAAATACCACGGGATACTTCTTGGACGGGTCAAAATCCGATGGCTTTACCATCCATCCGTCCATCTCCACTCCTTCTTCTGTCTTGATTTTGAAAAAAGTAGTGACATTTTCCTCCTGAGCTTTTGGAAGCTTTTTGGCAATGCTTTCATTTTCATTCAAAGCCTTGTGTTGAGGCAAGCTGACCAATTCTCCAAGTGGCCTTGTATGGGTATTTGAAAACCGGTGTTGGGCAAATTTCCCGTTGGGGGAAATGTTGTAATAGTGACTTCCGGGCAATCCTGCTGGTGTTATCAATTCGGGTTTCCCTTTCCCATCCAGCTTGGTCCGGTACAAATATTTTTGGGTGGCATGGGTCGGAGAAGCGATAAAATAAACATAGCCGCTTTTCTCCTCATAATTTTCCAGGGAAATGACATCAAAATCTCCTTTGGTCACCAAAGTTTCTTTTTTGCCATCAATGCTGATGCGGTACAAATGCCTCCAGCCATCCTTTTCACTCATCCATAAAAATTCCTTTCCACCGGCAAGCCAATGAAATGGATGCTTGAAATCCACGGCATAAGTATCCTCATTGGGCGTCATCACATCTATCCAAGCAGGGTCATTTTCTGTGCTGATCACGGTCACCGCCCCCGAACCAACATCGCAACGGATGATTTTGCTTTCCTGCTGTTTGCGATTCAGTTGCTGTACCAAAAATTCATTCGTGCCGGGAATGAATTCCAATCGGACAAGATAATGCTGTCTCGGATCGCCTTCGATTTTCACCCATTCAATTTTTGACGTGGACAAGTCAATGACGCCGATACGGGCGGCGGATGGATCCTGACCTACTTTCGGGTATTCAACCGGTATCACCTTGGAATAGACCGAATCGATATTGTTGATCATGAAGAAATCACCCGTTCCTCGCGCATCCAACTGCCAAAAAGCTATGGACTTGCTGTCCGGACTCCAGCGAAAACCATCCCTATTCGCAAACTCTTCTTCATACACCCAGTCAAAAGTACCGTTGATCAATTTTCTATTTCCATCTGTGGTCAGCGCTTGAATGGCTTGGGTCGAAAGGTCTTCCAGATAAATATTGTATTGGCTGACATAAGCGACCTTAGTGCCATCCGGAGAAAATTTCGCAAACATCAGAGAGGATTCCGGCAATGATTTCCCAAGCTTCTGAAGGCTGTTGTGCTCCAGATCCAAGACCCAATAATCTCCTCTGGTATTGATTCTCCACACCTGTGCACTGTTTGTATAGATCAATAATTTCCTACTATCCTCTGAAAAAGAAAATAATTCCAAGTCAAGCGGATCAGTTTGGCCTTCGGGAATCATGAGGTCTCTATTGATCAAAACGCTTCCGTCATTGGAAGGAAGTGCATATTGAACAATCTCATTTTGCTCCACACGGAAATAGGAATTCCCGTCCTTGGACCATTGAATCCCAACCTGCTGCGCCTTGGCATGGAAAATTAAAAAAATCGAAAATATGAAAAGATAAAATTTCAAATGGATTTTTGGAAGCCTCATCGTTCTTTGAATTTGATTGTTTGAAGCACTTTTGACAAGAACTAAAACCCCATCAAAAATGAATCTCAATTTAAGGTAAATCCATTGATCTCCTCTCCCAATCAGGCAATGTTTTGACCATTAAAAAAAACATGAATTCAATTGTCGCATCCCCCACTTTATTTACGTCTGTCTTTTAGCAAGTTACCTTTATAAAATTTTTATTTTCACTTAATAACCTGAAGAAATGAAATCCCAAACAGCCAAGCACCCCATATTTTTGTTGATTGCCTACCTCCTGATGGGCTGCGCATCCGACGAGGAATCCACCCCTAAAATCCAGCTTTCAGAAGTGGGATTCGTGGGTTCATTGCCTGACGGCAGGAATTTTGGATCCAAAGGAATCAAAACCTCAAATTCCACTGGACTCAGCGCAGAACTTTATTCCAGCAGGGCAGCGGCATATGTCTATCACGGATTAACCATAAGGGATGCTATATCCGGGATTGACATTTATTTACAACTTCCGAAAACTAAGTTCAAAGAGGACTTTGGGATTCAAGATTTGGATCAGAAAGGGATTGCCAATGAATTTTACCCCTATGACAAGGTCAAAGAAATCCTTGCTATTGGAAACAAAAACATTCCCTTTGAGGAAGGGGATTCGTGGGAAGACAATTTTTATATCGCTGTTTTGGATCAGCGAAATTACAATGGATACACACTTTTGCCAGGTCTTTTGGATGCCGGGAATTTTCTCAAAATCATTCATCTCATAGAAGGAACCGAAGAAAATGCTGCTGGGGAGAACATCAGAACAATAGAAGTCATATTCGATATGGATGTCAAATTGCGATCAAACGATGCCGGTCTTGAGCAACAAGGCAATCTCAAAGGTCAGCTAAGGATGAAATATCGAGAAAATTTTGACCAATCTGAATTTGAGTCGAATTAAGTGGGGGAAGGTATCTGTGCAACAATCAGCCAATTGGAATCAATGATCACAGACACGCCTCTTCATGCAATCCAGGTCAATCAATTCATAAAATCATATTTGGTCATATTTCACCTCAATGAATTTCACCCCAAAAATGCAATTACGGATGATATCAAAACCAAAAAACCTCCTTGCTGGGAGGTTTTTTGGTTTTATGTGGGATTTTCATTGATCACTTTTCAGTCCATTCCACCCCGGTATCTTTCCATCTTCTTTCGGCAGCGGAATCCAGGACTGCCTGACAGACTTTTTGGGTTTCCAAAGCATCCTTGAAAGTAGGCGAACAGGGTTCTCCCGTCTCAAGACTTTTGAAGAAATCCGCCACCTGATGGATAAAGGAATGCTCATACCCGATGCATGTCCCCGGAATCCACCATCTGTCCATATAAGGTTGGTCGGCATCAGAAACGTGAATAGATCTCCAACCTCTCACAATGGAATCGTCGCTGTGGTCAAAATATTCCAATCTGTTCAGATCATGTAAATCCCAACGGATCGAAGCATGTTCCCCATTGATTTCGAAGGTGTACAAGGCTTTGTGTCCCCTAGCATATCGGGTTGCTTCGAACAAACCCAAGGATCCATTTTCAAAATGACAATGGAACAAACAGGCATCATCAATCCCCACTTTTTGGACTTTACCGCTTTCCTGATGCACTCTTTCCTTGATAAAAGTCTCCGTCATGGCAGAGACATCCTTGATGCCGCCGTTTAGCCACATGGCCGTATCGATGCAGTGCGCCAACAAATCCCCAGTCACCCCGGAACCTGCTGCATCAGCATCCAGTCTCCAAAGGGCATCTCCTCCCTGCGGGAGATCCGGATTGATGGTCCAATCCTGAAGGAAATTGGCCCTGTAATGGAATATCTTTCCCAATTTTCCGGAATCGATCACCTGTTTGGCCAAGGTCACGGCAGGAACCCTTCGGTAATTGTACCAAACCGTATTCTTCACCCCGGATTTTTCAATGGCTTTCACCATGTCCTCCCCTTCCTGGAGTGTTCTGGAAAGTGGCTTTTCGCAGAGGATCATCTTTCCCGCCGCAGCTGCGGCAATGGCGATTTCAGCATGGGTATTGTTCGGCGTACAAATATCGATCGCGTCGATATCGTCTCGGGCAATCATTTTCCGCCAATCCGTTTCGACGGAAGCATATCCCCATTGTTCTGCAAATGCAGTGATTTTGTCTTCTCTTCTGGAGCAGGCCGCTTGCAGCACTGGGCGATATTCCAATTCCGGAAAAAAATCACCGAGTCGCTTGTACCCGTTGGTATGGATCCTACCCATCAATCCTGTTCCTATCAATCCTATTCTAAGTTTTTTGGTCTCTTTCATCGTTCTAGGTTTTTTTAAAGAATTTACTCCGCTTCGTACCAGCCGTGTTTTTCACGCACCTTGACCATGGCTGACAAGATATCATTCCATGTTTTGGGCTCTGTCATCACTTCATTGGGAAACATACAGCCATCCCAGCAAAGGTGTCGGAAAGCTTTGGTCAGCTCCCCTTTCTCATCCCTGAGCCAATGTCCGGCATCTGTTGCGATATCCAATTTTCCGTTGGGATCGGAGGCGAGGCAATGTCTGCCTGTTTTGTCATGGGATCCAGAACCGAAAACGGTCCCGTCATTTTGGGCAACATGGAAATCTATCGTCCAAGGCCTCAATGCCTTTGTCAAGGTTTTGAGTGCTTCGGTCAGTGTGGCCCGGTCATTCCAGTCAAAATCTTTCGGGAGTATCCTGTCCTGCGGACTGTTGTATCCCAATAAATACAAAAAAGTATGGGACATATCCGCCTGAAAGCCAATGTTCGGTCTGTCCACTTGCTCCAGTGTATCGATCATCGCTCTCCAACTGTGCATGCCGCCCCAGCAGATTTCTCCTTCGGCTGCCAGTTTTTCGCCAAAATCAGCCGCCACATCACAGGCTTCTCTGAAAGTTTGGGCGATCAATTTGGTATTGCCAACTGGGTCGACTGCCCACTTTTCGACTGAACTGGCAGAATCGATCCGGACGATGCCATTTGGCCTTACACCCAAATCCCTTAGTTTTTGACCAAATAAGCAGGATTTCCGGACCATTTCCACGAAAAGTGCTCGGTCCTCTTTGCTCCCCATGGCTGGGCCTCCCCAGATGGGCGCGACCAAACTACCAATGTTCAGGTTCAGGCCGGCTACCTTTTCTGCCAATTTCTTGATCCCGTCGTCAGACATGTCCAAATCAATATGGGGATCAAAAAGCCCGATATCCACCCCATCAAATTTCACCCCGTCCACTTCTGCGGCGGCGGTACTTTCCAACATGGTGTCAAAAGAAATAATTGGCTCTGAGTCGGGTCCTTTTCCCACAATACCCGGCCAAGTGGCATTGTGGAGTTTTGGATAATTATTTTGGGTCATCATTACAAGAGTCTATATGAAAGAAAATGATTGAAATTATAAGGTGAGGTCCGGATTGTTGGGCCCAAAATGTTTCAGCATGACAATTGGGTCAGTCTTGGAAGGATTGACGATTTTCACGCCCGCCATTGCGGTTTTTTCGGAAACAAAGAATTCGTCATTCGTCAATTGTCCATAGCGGATCAATGCCGGGGTTTCGATATCCCAAACACCCATCTTTCCATGCCCCTGCATTACGATCAAACCATAGGCCGCCTGGTCTGTAATGGTGACGGTCTGTCCCGGGAAAACAGTCAATTCCTTTGCGCTGAAAGCTTCGGAACGGTAGCAAACCCAATTTTCGATATATCCCTTGGCCTTCATTTCCTCCAGATCTCCAACCGGCTTTGGATTCATGAATCGCGTTTCCAGGAGATTGGGATTCACGTTCAATTCCCAATCGATCACTTCCATCAACTGATCGAAATCCCCCATTCTATCCTTTGGCGTTCCGTTCCAAAGCAATTCTTCGGGAATAATCGCCTCATTGACCAAGGACTGGTACATGGCGAAAACGTCAGATGCTTTCTGCGGCTCGTAAGTACACATACTTCCCGGTGCGTGCAACATTCCCGGAGGAACATCCCAGCCAGTTCCAGGTTCCAGACGGAATGCCTGGGAAAAATTGGTGATTTTATTGTCCCCTTTTGTGAAGTTCACGAGGCATTCGCGGATCTGTTCTTTGGTGGTTCCCGGAGCAATGCCAAAGAAGGTGTAAGGAAAATCCCCTCCGTGGTTGTTGAGTTGCGGTGGGAAATAATAGGCTTCCGGTTTGCCCTTTTGGCCGATCAAAGCGGCATGTTCGTCATTGTGGTGGATATGGTGCGGAAGAGGCCCCATGTTGTCAAAAAACTTGGAGTACATCGGCCAACTCTCGTATTCGTCCCAGATGCGGTCTCCGATGATTTCACCTTTTAATTCCTCGATGGCGTCTTTGAGTAAAAACTGCTTTTCCTCATCTCCGTCCTGAAAAACCACGGGGCTCAAACCTTCATTTTTTCCTGTCAAAGGCCCATTTTGTGCAGGCGTAGTGGAAGACAACCAGCGCTCGTCAATCCCTCCTCTTTGTCCGCCAAGGACATAATAATCATCGGGATGTAATTTTATTCTTCTGCCGGGAACGCAGAAGGACCTCGGAACCCAAATGGGTGCCAATCTTAGGATTCCCTCGCCCTGTTCTAATGCTTTTTTTGCCAAACTCATATTGTACTGGTTGATTATTTGGGATAGATTTATTTTAGGTTTTATTGTTTTATAGTTGTTTTTCGCGTTCTCTATTGTTGATTCTCAGGAGGGCTTCGATTTCCTCCGCTGTGGTTAGGACGCTCATTTCCAGGTAATAGCATCTTTTTTCTCCGGGAGGGATTTTGATCAAAGTATTTGCTTTCCTGGCGGCGGCTTGTCCGATTGGCGGGTTTGTGGCAGGTTCCAAGGCGGTGACATATTCGCCTTTGCCCCAATGCTGCCAATTCACAAGCCAAGGCAATTCCTTTCGGTTAAATTTAATGGAGAATCCAATGCCCAGTTTTTGATTGACAAAACCGCAAATACAACTATCCTCCTTGATGGAAGAAAGATCAATAAATGCAGCGTCCTCTCCAGAACCGGCATGCGCATCCATCGGGGCTGGGCATTTCTTGAAATCGTTTTTGGGGTTGAAAATCCTGTTGTCGGGATCTCCATCCCTTGATTTCCAATTTCCTTCCCAGACCATCTCTGTTCCCTCATCGATAAAAGGCCAACCAAAATTCAAGTGGTAAAGCAGCATGTGGGCAGCCTCGGTATTGCCGAGATTGGTGATTTCATCGCGGATGATCAGACTTGGTTGCCCCAATCTTCCCGAAATGGTTCTTTTCAACTCAAAGTTGGGTCCGAGAACACTCGATTCTTTTATTATTCCCGTGATGGACATTTCCAGATTTCCCTGAAGAGGGTCAGGCTGCTGGATAGAGATGATTTCTGCCGGAATATTACTGATGTTTCCATGAAGGCCTCTGTTGCCAAAATCATCCGACTCGGGACCTCCAACGTGCGACAATCCGCAAGTGGTCATCAATCCTCCACCGAATGTTCTTAGCCAATTTGCACCTTGATCTGAAAAAGGCTGTGGGGCCGTGATTCCTGCGTGGCTAATCCAAGCAAGGCTATGTGCATTGAAAAAGGCTTCAGCGATGTCCATTCCCCGATCAATTACGACCTTATACCGCAATCCCGAACCCGTATTTACCCATGCAATTCGGACTCCCTTTCCTGGGCCATTGTCCAATATGGAGGTTTCAATCCCGCCCAGTTGTGCGGGATTTGAGATAAAGTCCTTCGAAAAGTTAATGTCCATCTTTTTAGAATCACGAATGCATTTAGGTAACCAATCCAATTTCAATTTATCAACACCAACCTTAGGGACTATCCTGTTCTGTCGGGTTTCAAAAATCTTCCATTAAAATATGTCCACAATAGATGGGGAGATTAAAGCTGGTTCAATTTAAAGATAGCAAACTGCCTTCAAGAATTGAAAATTATGAAGCACAGAATTCCCAATATTTATATTGATTCCCCTTCTAGGCACCTGATCGGTTGTTTTAAGCCATTTTATTGTTTTTCTGAAGGAAAAGTCAATATATAATTTCAGGAAATGACACTCAATCCAATCATGATTCTTTATTGGAGAAAAAGACAACTAGATCATCGTTTTACATTTTTAATGGATTGTGGGACAAAAACACCCTTTTGATTCGAAACGACAATTGTGGTAACATAAACAATCCCCTCTTTTGCATTTTTCTCCTTTTATCAAATACTGGGGCACCATATCAATAATTCTCTGCTTTGGCTTTTGGATTGCTTAAATTCAAGCACTAACAAACCTTAAACCCATTCACAAAAAATGAAAAAATCAACACCATTTCTCATCGCACTATTCTGCATCTTTTTGGTTGCGGACCTCTTCGGCCAAGGCTCCAAAAGGGATTTCTATGAATTGAGAATTTACCACATCGAGAATAACAATCAGGAAAAACAGATTGACGCATATCTTCAAAATGCTTTGCTACCGGCGATGCACAGAAACGGCGTCGCCAAAGTTGGGGTTTTCAAACCGGTCGCTTCTCAGCCAGATGCTGGAAAAAAGGTATATGTGCTGATTCCTTACAAATCCATGAAACAATATTTGGCTTTGCCGGCCAAATTGGACAAAGACAGCAATTACCTTTCGGATGGCGCTTCCTACATCAATGCACCGCATGACAATCCTCCCTATAAAAGGATTGAAAACGCCCTGCTCCATGCTTTTACCGGCAGCCCAAGGTTTATCGAATCGAAGGTGACAGGTCCAAAAAAAGACAGGATCTATGAATTGAGGAGTTATGAAGCTGCAACAGAAAGACTTTACAAGCAAAAAGTAAAGATGTTCAATGAGGGTGAAATCGATATTTTCGCCAAGTTGGGTTTTAATGCGGTCTTTTATGCCGAAACACTGGCCGGAGCAAACATGCCGAATCTGATGTACATGACCACATTTGCCGATATGGCATCCAGAGATGCACATTGGAAAGCCTTCGGGTCGGATCCGGATTGGGATAAGTTGAAGGTAATCGAAGAATACCAAAACACGGTTTCCAAAAACGATGGTAGATTATTGTACCCAACGGACTATTCAGATTTCTAAAGATTACTTCACTGACAATCAATCACAAAGCCCTTTTAGAAGTAGGCTGATTTTTCTGGATTCCCGCAAGGGACGTACAAATAAAAAAAGCCCGAAGTTGAATCTCAACCTCGGGCTTTTTTGTACTTAAGCAACAATAAACAGATCTGGTTTCACAAGAGATTGCCTGTGGAAAAACAGACCGATTTCTGGTACGGCATCAAAGCTTTTTCATCAGGATATTCTTGAATTGGACCTTCATCGGAGGGCCTACATGCACCTGAAAACCCATCAACCCTGACATTTTCCTGTTTTTCGGGTCGTCATCGGTGACTTCACTCATCAAGGTCCCATTCACGAAGTGCTGCAACACATTGCCTTTGATCACCACATGCAGGGTGTTCCAATCATCCTTCTTGATCAAGGCACCAAGTGTGTCCCGATCGCCCAGTTCGCTTTCCAGATTCAGTCCTTTCCAGGCATTTCTTTCCACAAATCCTTTAACATCGCCGGATTCCTGGCTGGTAATTCGGGTTTTCTGTCCACGATAAGCAAGCGTCGTTCTTTTCCGCTCCTCATAGTTTTGGCCAGTATATCGGTTTTGTCCGTCGATATCGGCTTGATACCCTTTTAGCGCAAAGGGTACTTCCTCCACCCTATCGCTTCGATAGTTGAATCCCGAATTGCCCGCATCGCTGATTTTGTAGTCCACTTTCAACTCAAAATCTGCAGGCTCACCACCTTTCCAGATGATGAAGGTATTGGTCTTGAGCAGCGTTTCGGGCGTGATTTCCCCGACGATCGTACCGTCCACAACGGACCAATACACGGGGTCGCCCTCCCAGCCTTCCAGGGTTTTTCCATCGAAAAGGGAGACAAAACCTTCATTTGGGGATTGGGAAGGAGAGACTTCAGGTGACTTGGATTTGCTTGTTGAATTTTGGCAAGACCCGCAGCTCAGCAGAATAAAAACCGCACTGAGTCCGAATACCCTAATTTTATGGAATGAAAATTTATTTGGCTTTCTCATTTTGCTGTCATCTTTTTGTCTTGATACACCTCATGGTCCGGATTGCCACCTGAGATGAGGTAGGCCATCAAATCCTTCAATTCTTCTTCATTCAACCTGTTGATCATTCCCGGCAACATGATGGAAACATCGGAGTTTTTGGTACTTGCCACCTCACTTTTGGCTACGGTTCTGATAGTTTCTGGTGCAAATGGGTTTTGGGACACGAAATAATGGGTACCATCCTCATCCGTCAATCTACCCACAACCGATCCACCTGCTTTCAATTCGAATATGGTGGAATGGTATTGTTCAGAAATCACGTCACTTGGATTGATGGTGGATTCAAGGATATCCTTAGCGGAAAATCTTGTCCCAAGCTGGGTCAGATCAGGTCCTATGATACCACCTTCTCCTTGCATGGTATGGCAAGAAAGACACAAAGTCGCCGAATACATCGCTTTCCCTTTTACCAGATCCCTGCCGCTTAAATCTGCCATCAAAGGCAGGGCTTCTTCCACTGTCCATCTTCGTCCTGGACCTTCTGGCTGAACATCCGAGACGACCAGATCATTTCCACTTCCGGTCAGCAAAGCGGCACCTGACATCTCATTGTACAGATCAAAATCTTTCTGGTCAACATGCGTCAAGGCCATTTTTCTTGCCCTGTCGATAAAGCCTACATAACTTCTTCCACCTTTGTATTTAAATGCATTTTGGATCCAAGTAAAATATTCATTCCTCAAATCTGGATTCCATCCGGCTTTTGCATTCCCTAGAACGGTCGCATAATACGTCTGCTGGGCTGGCGGCACATTTGCAAGCATTTGTGCGATATCAAGGCCGTATTGAGGATTCCTCAAGACCAAATCCGAAGAAGAAATAAATGTCTTCTGGTATTCAGGATCATCTTTGGCATTTTTCAATAAGGCCAAGGTTTTTTCCACGGCAGTGGGTGCATCCAAGTGGACCAGCAATACACTCAACGAACGATCCAGGTCATTGTCATTTGCAGGGAAATTGGGATCCAAGTATGCAATCAACTGGTTTTTCACTGTAGCATTTGGGGTTCCCTGTCTATAAAGAATCAACTCAAAAGCCCGTAACAAATCCTGTTTGCCTTTTTCATTCAAGGATCCGTAATCGATCCCTATCAAGGCCTGGATCATGGGTTCTCCCTGGCCTTTGCCGGAGTGTCTCGCCAATGCGATCATCGTTTGGGTCAAAGTGGCCGGATCTTTTTCTGCCAAAGCTTTCGCTTTCCAGGAATTCACTGGCTGATGTTCCAAAACGATTCGTGCAGCATATTGAACAAAACGATCACTGTGTTTCAGGTTTGGCCATGCCAAATCAAGCCCAGCAGCAGGCGCATCGCTTACATGAAATTCCTCCAGCTGTCTTCTCAATTTGGCCTCCTGTGGCAAATCAGATGCAAGCAGCGGCTTTTTCTCGCTGGCTTTAATCTCCCCATCATAGTACACCCGATAAAGATCGGATTCAAGTCTTCTTCCTCCGGTCATAAAATACATCGCTCCGTCAGGACCAATTTCTCCATCGGTCAAAGGAAGCGGAGAGCCGGAAATAAACTCTTCAGCCGTGGCCTCGTAGGTGGCACCAGCCGGTTTTAAATGAATGGCATAGATAATTCCAAAGCTCCAATCGAAGGCATAAAGCGCTGTTCTGTATTTTTCAGGGAACTTCGCATGGGTTCCAAACATGGCATTGGTGGGTGAACCCTGACCGATGTTCAGCACCGCGGGTAGATTGTCTGGAAAGTTGGGCGACCATTTTGAATTGCCCGTTCTCCAACCAAATTCACTGCCGCTGGTCACGTGATTGATACGGGTAGGTCGGTACCAAGGCATTCCAAAGTCCCATTCCATATCTGCATCATAGGCAAACATATCCCCTGCTTCATTGATGGCGAAGTCGAATGCATTTCTGAAACCTGCCGAAATCAATTCCCAATTTGTACCTTCAGGATCAATCTTGGCTATCCAACCGCCGGGCGCCATTCTGTTGTTGGCGTGGCCACGGGGATCTTTGATGAGCGGAAAAAGATTGTCTTCATCCCAAACTTTCGGGAGTCGGTAAGCGTCCATTTCGGGCACATCGACATGGTTTCCCGCGATGAGATAAATGGATTTTCCGTCTGGGGAAAGCTTCATGCTGTGTGGCCCATGTTCTCCCGGCTCACCGGTAAAGCCTCTGATTTGG
The DNA here is from genome assembly GCF_030656585.1 of Rhodonellum sp. Classification (NCBI taxonomy): domain Bacteria; kingdom Pseudomonadati; phylum Bacteroidota; class Cytophagia; order Cytophagales; family Cytophagaceae; genus Rhodonellum; species Rhodonellum sp. The sequence goes on along the minus strand of NZ_JAUSPP010000013.1, from coordinate 24,873 downwards.
GTTACGGTTTCATATTGATCATCCCCATCCTTATCCTCGAGCCGATACAAACCTGTACTTTTCTCAAAATTTTCGTTGGCATTGTGATTGACCATCACATAAAGGCTGTTGAAAGCATACAGAAGACCTTGTGCATAACCCATTCCCACTTGTGGCTCACTGACATTTCCCACAATCAATTTCTCGATTTTTGGGGCCAATGAATCCGACCCGATTTCAGGGATTTCCAAGCGGTACAGAAACCCATATTGATCTGCGGTGATGAGCCTGTTTTTGTCATCAAAAGTCATCGCCACCCACGAACCTTGATCATTGTCCCCTGGGCTATAGATGTGTTCTGCCACAAATCCATCGGGCAATTTCAATTTTGCCACTTTGGGATCGATAGGTCCCTTGTCTTCGGTTTTTTTGTTGCAGCCAATCACCATGACCAACAAAAAAGGAATCAAAAGGAGGGTATAACTTGAGTTTTTTAAGTTCATATTTTTTGAATTTTAAATGAAATTGCGGCTAAAGGCTGATGACTTTTTAATCACGATAATTTCAAATTTAGGGCTTATTTACAATTGTATAAAACTATCTATGGTGTTAATGCGCCTTTGATAAAATATATATAACCCAATATCCATTTGAACGATTCTCTTGTTTGGATATTGGGTTAATATTTATGTACGGAATTTTAATACTTTTAGAAATGAGGTGTAATCTCAGATTCTGCAGCTGGTAAGGCGTAGTATTTTGTTATGTTGGAAAAGGCATTGGGTCGGAATGTTGCTCCAGCAGGATAGTAGTAGTCTTGGGGGTTAGCCAAAGCCCTTACGCCAAAAGCTCCTATAATTTCCTGAACGCGGTCATTTCTGGTGATATCAAACCATCTTTTGTTTTCAAAAGCTAGCTCTACCCTTCTTTCCTGAAAGATAGCTTCGCTTAAACCTGCCTGACCGCTGGCAGTAGTATTGGCCAAACCAGCACGGTTTCGCACTTGATTGAGGAAAACTGCCGCCTCTCCGGATTTTCCCTGCTCATTCAAAGCCTCTGCAAGAAATAACAAAACTTCCGCATATCTGTAAATGGGCCAATTCATTCCATGATTATTATGGAGGGAATGTTCTCTCACAAATTTTTTGATGTAAGGATAAGTTTTATTTTCCCTCAGGCTTCCGGATAAATTTACAAAACCGATAGAAGCCTCTTTTCTTATATCTCCAGGTTCATAAGCCGCTATAATATCAGGTGTCGGGACGTTATTTCCCTGACCATCCAAAGGCTGGGCATTGGTGGTTCCTGAAAGTGGAGTCAGCTCCTGGGCAGACATGGGTCTAGGCATGAATTGATACATGAAATTCCCGTTCATTCCTGCAGCACCTTCGAGAAACTGGACTTCAAACAAGGATTCTTTTGTGTTTTTGTTTGCTGCGGTTTCAGAAAAGGCATCCTCATAGTTCGCCATCAATCCATACTGACCACTGTTAACAATCTCAACGAGCTGGGCTTCGGCCTCTACCCATCTTTTTTTGGTTATCAGAATATCTGCCATTAACATCCGAGCGGTGCCCGAACTTACCCTGCCAACACCTTGTGCTGATCGGAGGGGAAGCAATTGGATGGCCTGTTCAACGTCACTGATAATCTGTGAATAAATTTCCTCTTCAGAGGATAATGGAAGTGCTGCCGACTCTCTATTGGCAACCGGTTGAGTGTGCAAAGGAACACTTTGAAAGTACCTCACCAGTTCATAATAGGAATAGGCTCTTAAGAAATATGACTGCCCCTTCAGGTTGTTTTTTGAGAGAGGATCAAAGTCCACTTCATCAATGGTGGAGAGCACCTGATTTGTTCTTGCGATAGTGAGGAAATTCAATCGGTATTGGTTTAGCACATGGACGTTGGAAGTAACTCCATTGGCTTCAGGTAGCGCATGATCGGATAAATCCTCTTGCTGCTCAGTAGCACCAAACAGAATGTTTCTGCCATACATGGTATTGTCGGAACGCATTTCGCTTAACAGCCATGCCCTATCATTGACGACATTTCGCATAGGGGCATAAGCCGCATTGACCGCTTGATTAAAATCAGCTTCAGTCTTAAAAAAAGTAGCCGAACTTAAGGCTGTTTCAGGTACGATGGTCAGAAAATCCTCACAGCTTGAGAAGAGAACCATACAGGAAACTAAAATTATATTTATTTTTTTCATTTTTTGATCAATTTTAAGTGGCTTCACTGATTAGAAGTTAATATTTGCACCAATAGTGATGGTTCTCGGTATCGGGTACCCAAAGAGGTCAATTCCTTGGCTTAAATTCCCACCATCTCCCTGACCATCACCTTGCATGCTGGTTTCAGGATTGGATCCTCCCCAATACTTGGTAAATACATAAAGGTTCTGTACAGAAGCATAAAACCTCGCCGACTTCATAAATCTCGAAATCTCTCCTGTGGTATACCCAACGGTGAGGTTTTTGATACTGAAGAAGGATGCATCTGCTACAAAGTGGCTACTCATCCAGTCTCTTTCAATACCTGTTACGTTGCCGCCGCCGATAGCTGTACCAAAGAACCCATCACCTGGATTTTCTGGGGATCTAAATCTATCATTGACTCTGCGGACCATGTTGAATACCCCATCTAAATTGGCTGTACTGTAAAGGTGTCGCATGATCAATTGGTTGCCATAAGAACCTGAGCCCACGATGCTCATATCCCACTTTCCATATTGGAAATTATTGACTATTCCATAAGTGAATTTTGGAAAAGGATTGCCTATGATGGTTCTGTCATCATTGGTTCCTCCCTGCGTAATGATCCCGTCCCCGTTGATATCTTTAAATTTAATACTACCAACTACAGAGCGGCCGGGAACCTGGGGAGAATTAGCCAAATCTTCTGCATTCATATAAAGGCCTTCTTTTTGAAGTCCGTAGAACATGCCAAAAGGTTGTCCCACCTGAGTGATATGGAAAGTACCATAAACCCTATCAATTCCATCAGCAAGTGCTTCAACCCGGTTTCTGTTGAAAGAAATGTTGGCATTGGTTGTCCAGTTTAGCTTACCGGTTGTGTTTCTGGTATTAATTGAAAATTCATGACCCCAAAACCTGATCTCTCCGATATTGTCATTAAAGCTACCAAACCCCGCTTCTTGAGGGATCTGTACACTATATAATAAATTCGTGGTGTTTTTGGTGTAAAAATCATAAACAAACTGGATTCTGTCATCAAAGAGTCCTAAGTCCAATCCAATGTCAAACTGCCTTGTGGTTTCCCAACCTAGGAAGGGATTGGCCAATGAGGTGACAGCTGCACCGGGAACCACATTGTTGTCAAATACGTGGTTAATCGTGTTGTTGATCAAGGCGTATTGGGTATAGTTACCGATATTGTTGTTACCGGTTACACCATAACTGGCTCTTATTTTAGCGAAGGATACTTGTTCACTGGTATTTAAAAATCCTTCGTCAGACAACACCCAACCTGTCGAAACAGAAGGAAATACGCCCCATCTGTTTTCAGAACCAAATCGGGAAGATCCATCAGCCCGCATTGAGGCAGTGAAAAGATATTTTCCCTTGTAATTGTAATTGACTCGGGACAAGAAGGAGGTTAAAGACCATTCTTGAACATCTGAAAATGAACCATTTCTGTTTATGTTAATTGCGCCTTGAATAGTTGGCAATCGATCATCTGCATAAGTATCGGCTTGAATCCTGGTTCTCTCTCTTCTGAAATGCTGATTGGTAAATCCACCCAAAATTTCAAAATTATGATCATTGATAGCCGTAGTGTAGGTAACAATATTTTCATTCAACCAGCTAAAATCTTCAATGGTCTCGCGAATAGATTGTGCCACCGTTGGAATGGCAACATTTATAGCTGGTGTTGCAGTAGAAGGGTTAAAATAGAAGTATTTGGAGCCCCTCAATTCCCCATTGATAGAAGACTTAAAAACCAGATTTTTGATGGGAGCATATTCCACAAAAGCATTGGTCAGGACATTGGTGGCTTTTGTTTCATTGGTAACATCGATTGCTGACCTTACCCAATTTGGATAGGCAAATATATTTCCTGTTTCTCCAGGAAACCGATTAAAATAGGTCAATTCGCCGCTTTGATCATAAATAGGCATGTTTGGCCAGGTATGCAAAGCGTTGAATAAAACGCCAGTTCCTCTATCTCCATCAGACCTTGGCGTATTATCCGTTGTATAGGTAGGAGCAAGATTGAATCCCACTCTGACTTTGTCGGAAATCTGATAATCTGTGTTTAGCCTTAAGGAAAACCTCTTGAAATCAGTATTCAGAATCACGCCTCCCTGATCAAAATATCCAGCAACCACGGAGGTTCGCATTTTCTCTGTATTTGAGGTAATCGTAAGGTTGTAATTCGAGATCGGTGCAGTTTGCAAAAGTGCATCATACCAATCTTGGGTCTTACCTTCATAGGAGGTAGGGTTCTGGAACATTTCAGGAACGGGCCTCCCGGAATCTTCAAAGTATTCCTTTTTGAACGTGGCAAATTCCACGGCATCCATCATTTCCAATCGGTTATAGCGCGGGACTTGCTGAATACCGGTATATACATTTAACGAAACATTGGTTTGCCCCGCTTTCCCTCTTTTTGTAGTGATCAAAACCACTCCGTTTGCCGCTCGAGAGCCATAAAGGGAAGTGGATGCAGCATCTTTCAATACAGAAATATCCTCTATTTCATCAGGATTGATTGAATTGATATCTCCTGTGATGGGAAATCCATCCACCACATATAAAGGCTGGCTGCCTCCAGACACTGAAACCTGTCCTCTAATCCTTACATTCATTCCTTTTCCGGGTTGTCCAGTCGTTTGATTGATCTGAACCCCTGCCAATCTTCCCTGTAGTTTTTGGGTAATTTGAGGTGCCGGAATATCCATTAGATCTGTTCCTGCAACTGATTGCACGGACCCAGTAATTTCTCTCTTTAACTGGCTTCCATAACCCACAACGACTACTTCTGAAAGATCGGACACAGAAGGTGCAAGAGTGATTTCAAGCCTTGTAATACCAGCCGGAAGCATTCTTTCTTGGGTAGCATAGCCAATAAAACTGATGACGAGTGTCTCACCTGGAGCAACCTGTAGAGAGAATTCTCCATCCATATTGGTAATGGTGCCCCTTTGGGTTCCCTTTACCAAAACAGACACACCAGGTATTGTCTGCAAATCACCTTGTGATTTTATTACTCCCGTAATGGAAGTCGTCTGCGCATAGGAAGCGAAACTTACTAAGAGGATTGCAATGGTGATTCCCATCAGCCGCTTCATTAATCCTTGGTAAAGTTCTTTTTTCATAAGATTTTGGGTTAATTGTTAATTGCATGGTTTTCAAATAGAATATCTTATAAATAAAAAGAATTAATGTTTTTTATCTGTCCTTTACTATCCTGCATTCCAATAAATAATTGTTTTGCGAATTTGACATTCAGCTATTTTATAATTTACTTTTTATCGATTATGAAGAAAACAAAGAATGGACAAACAATATATTCCCCAATTATTATATTGTTTCTAGTCTTTAGTTGCCTAGAGAATGGAATGATGTCCGCTTTTCTTCTATTATATTGAATTAAAGATTTTAGAATAGAAATTAAACCCTTAAAAAATGATTATAATTTTCAATTCCATCCTGTATTGTCCTGTATACGGAAGATCTTTGAACAATCAACTCCTAAAATAAATGTGCGCTTAAACTAATTTACTTTGTATTAAACCCATTTAATACAATACGAACACCATTCAATGCTGTATTTACCTGGTAATTAGTCAGTTGCTGACTTTTCTTGAATTCATCATATCGGTATCAGGAATCATTCGCCCAATTGCCTGATTTTCTTTCGGTTTCAATATCCTAAGAAAGCCTAGTGCATATTTCGGGTTAAACCTATATTAAGCACTAGGTTATTTTTGATGAGGGTTGAAATCCCAAGAACATCAGACTGTTTGGGGACTTAGGAATAGCAACGATTTGGCGAAACCTAAAACATAAATAATTTGACTGTTTTTTTTTGTAATTTGAGTCCGAAATAGAAATATGAATCCATAATTCCAATTAGATGCTTTACGTTACTTTTCCACTCTCTTAGAATTCGGGTTAAAAAAGAAATCCCAAATGTTGCTGGGGAAAACCCAACATATTCCAACCTATATGGAGGGATGATAACCTCGCCCCGATAGCGTAGGATTTGGACTTTTACTAATTCCCTAAAAAAAGGTTGCTGTTCGCAAAAAATCTGGATATAAATACACATTTTTAACCTATCAACAATTCCATTTCCGCCTTCCCCTTTCCATCCGGCGTAGTATAAAATGGTCGCTGCTCTATTTCATAATTCGTATCCGCGCCAATTCCCAAGGCATGATACATGGTTTGGTGGACACTGTCGATCTTGATCGGCTTCTCAATGGTTTTGCAGGGCCTTTCATCTGCAGTCTTTCCATAAACACTGCCTCTTTTGATGCCTCCCCCAAACATCAACATCGAGCCTCCATCTGTAAAATGCCTGTGCATGCCATAATTTTTCATGTCTTCGATGATGTCCGGCACATCCACCTGGTCCTGGACTTTGGCGCCTGGCCTTCCTTCCATCATCATGTCACGACTAAACTCACTTGCGACGATTACCATGGTCCTTTCCAATTTTCCACTCTCATCCAAATCCTTGATCAATTGGGCAATTGGGGAATCAATCAGTTTTTTCATGTCCTTGAGACGGGTGTGGCCATTATCATGTGTGTCCCAACCAAAAAACGGCTCATATTCTGTGGTCACACTGATGAATCGCGCACCCTGATCCACCAGCCTCCTAGCCATCAAGCAGCCCAATCCAAATTTGCCCGTATTGTATTTATCATAACTTTTCTTAGGCTCTTGTCTGAGGTCAAAAGCTTTTGCCTCGGGGGAATTTAACAAGATGTAAGCCTGTTCCATGGACCTTTTGAGGGATTCTTTTTGGAAATCACTCCCATATTCACCCATAGCACTTTCCTTGATCAGATTCTCGTACAATTGGTTTCTGCCCTCAAACCTTTTTATGGACATCCCCACCGGAGGCCTTACGCTATCCAGTCCTGCGGATGGATCAGGAATCAAAAATGGACCGAATTCGCTCCCCAAAAATCCCGCACTGTGAAAAGCCTTTAACTCCTCCCCTTCACCCACAGTAAAGCGCTGACCAATATTGATAAAAGGAGGAATCACGGGATTCATCGACCCCAATTCTTTCGCAATCCAAGAACCCATGTGCGGAACAACTACGGATTGTGGCGGCTCATAGCAGGTATGCCAATGGTATTGGTGTCTGGTGTGCAAAATATGCCCCAAATCAGCCGCTACATAAGAGCGGATCAAAGTACCTTTGTCCATGATTTTGCCGATGGACTGCAGCCCCTCCGAAAAATGGATTCCATCTAAAATCGTAGGTACAGAAGAAAATGTGCTCAAAACTTCATTGGACTGCATTCCTTTTGTAAAAGGCGTAAATCTCTTGGGATCAAATGTTTCCGTATGTGCCATCCCGCCTGCCATATACAAAAGAATGACGGTGTCAGCAGTAGACGCAAGGGTTTGTTTTCCTCCACATGAAGACAATAAACTAGCAAAGGGCGCTCCTGCTGCCATGGTGGCGATGGCTGCTGCACTTGTTTTTTTCAAAAAATCCCGTCTGTTAAATTCATTTCTCATGATTCTACCATTGATTTGATCTCGCTAATAAATTAATTGAAATTCAGGAAGCAACAATACCGCCCAGAAGAAGTCTTGAATCTCGCCGGCTTCAGGCGAATCCCCCAAGACCGCTTTTGCAACCGTCAACTCTTTTTGACTTGGCTCCCTGCCGAATGATTTCCTGTACACCTCCTGGATAATGACATCCCCTTTTCTGTATTTTTCTTTCCACTCAATCGCTCCTTTTTTCAAAACGGAATTCAAGCGCTCCCCATTGGTCAACTCCAACGCCTGCAACAAGCTCGCCTGCGAATCTCGGCCAGTGGAGACGACTTCACGATTTGGCCTACCCAAAGCTTTTAGGAAATTATTGTTGGCAACCATCGATGCCCTGGCAAAAGCAAATTCAGATTTCTCACCCGATACCAATCCAAATGGAGTGTACTTCATTTCCTTTTCCTCAAAAACAGGACTGATCACCTGACTGACCGCATCGGAAAATTGTTCGGCAGTAATCCTCCGTCTGACCATTCCCTGGAAAGCAAAATTATCATCCATCAATATTCCCGGATTTTCAAATCCCACAGAAGGGGAGCGATAGCTTTTTGAGGTGGCAATGAGAAAAATCAATTCCTTGAGATCATAATCTTTGGCTACAAAATCGGAAGCCAACCAATCCAAAAGGTTCTGACTCCAAGGTTCGTTGTCCATTTCATCAACAGGCTCGACAATTCCTCGACCCATCATCTGCTTCCAAACTCGATTGACTATCGTCCGGTACATCCTTCCATTGGCAGGCTGGACGAGGTATTCGGCCAACTGCTCGAGTTTTCCGGATCGGTTGAGTGTGCTGTCTATTTCTCCGAACTCCTCCCATAAAATCCTGGTCCCCGCCAATTTCCCGATGGGCTTCTCACACCTGCTCACTTCCAAAGTGGTGTCCGCAAAGATATTGGCGAAAGCGTAGGCCTCTTCCAGTTTCCAGTCACTGATAAAACTGTCATGACAGGAAGCACATTTTAAATTGAGGCCCAAAATCACCTGCCCCACATTCTGGGCAGCCTGCATTTCGGGCATCTGACTGGCATTCACCGTTCCCCGCCAGCGTATCCCTTCGATAAACCCCTTGGAGCTTTCGGTGGGATTCAAAAGCTCCCTTACAAACTGATCATAAGGCTTGTTGTTTTTGATGGACTTGTATAGCCAATCCGTGATATTGTACCTTCCCTTTGTGATGTATCCAGTGCCTGTATAATCATTTCTAAGGGCATCGTTCCAAAAAGTCATCCAATGCTGGGCGTAATCATCATTCCTGTCCAAGAGTTTTCTCACCCAGATCTCATTCTTATCAGGTCTGATATCTTTGGAAAAAGAATCTATTTCTTCAGGATTTGGGAGCAAACCAATGATGTCCAGATAAATTCTCCTCAGAAAAACCCGGTCTTCCACATCATTTTTCCAGGCAATATTGTTTTGTTTGAAGTAATCATTGACCCATAGATCTATTGGGTTTTTCAATTCAACGGTGCTTGCCGGTAATTGAGGCATTCTAGGCTCCATGCTGGCTATCCGATAGACGGATTGTTGTACTGAACCATCTGGCCAAGGCGCGCCTTTTTCTATCCAAAAACCGATCAATGCTATTTCCTGACTGCTTAATGTTTTTCCTTTGGAAGGCATTGCTTCCTTATGGTTTTTGGGCAAATTAATCCTGCGAACCAGCTCGCTTTTGGCCACATTTCCAGAAAGGATAACCGGCCCCGATTCGCCTCCCTGGAAGGCAAATTCCTTTTCGTCAAGCCTCAACTTCCCTTCAATTTTGGCAGAACTATGGCATTTGTAGCAATTGTGTGCCAATATCATCCTGACTTCGCCAATCAATTTAAGCTCTTTCTCGGCACTCAAACCGGAAGAATCAGACTTGTAAGCGACCAAATCAAAGTTGCTGTCAGATTTAAATTCAAGATTTTTGTTCCAAGGAAGCACACTCGTCAGGTAATCCTCGCCATGGGTCAGACCCGCACCAAAGTGCCCTGCGACAGAAACACCCAGCGCAGTGATAAAAAGGGATGCCCGGAAAGGCTTTATCCTGCTCATTTGATTTTTGTTCCAAATCAAATTCAAGAAAAACAGAAGCACCAAGCTCAAAATGGCCGTGCTTACGCCAATCCAACGGTGAATGTCCAGAAGCTCACCTTCGACGGCCTCATGACCCGCCAACAACCATCCGAAAACGGCTGAAAAAATAGCGCCACCAGCACCCGCCAAAACCAGCAAATTTATGCCCGGCCTTAATTTGGAATGGTAATTTCCTAAGGTGAACAATTCAAGCAGGGCTGCGAACAGGATTAAACTGATTGGGAAATGGACTGCCAAGGGATGGAGCCTTCCCAAAAATTCCCAAAGCCAAAAGCTGTTTGTCTCCGCGCCACCCAAAACTGAGGATTCTGCAATAGCAGGTATAGAAAACGATAGACAACATAAAGTCAGTATCAATAGGATCAAGACCTTGGTGCTTACCCCTATCTTTTGCTGTATTTTGTTATTGACCATTAACATTTCTATCCCTTGTGATTCACATTTTTTTACTTCCCTATAACCCTTTTCACCTCGATTAGATCTAATTTCAAAACAGATCTACCACCTCCTTTCAGACCAAAAAAAATTTCAATACTACTTCAAAAAATACACTGAATATATTAATAATCAAAACAATACCTTATCACCTTGATGCAATTTGTATTTCTACCTAAATAAGGGTTTTCTTGTTTTCCTGAAGCCGATCCTGTGCACATTTCCCCGAAAGAGTTGGTTGAAAAACAATAAATTGATCTCCTTTTTACTTATTCGTTTCCAAGATTGAAAAACACATAAAGGCCATCTTTGCCGGCAACGACAATGTCCTTCCGGCCTGATCCTCTTAGATCTGTTACCGAAAAATAAATACCCGCTCCCTTTCCATCTCCTAAGGGACCATAAGAAATAGTGTGTTTGACAAATTCTTTTCCATTCCATTTAAAATAGTAAAGCCCTATTTGGTCATTGGCGCCGGGATCTTTGCCATTGTGGGCGCGGTATCGTTTTCCGGTCAGCAGTTCATTTTTGCCATCACCATCAATATCGACCCATTCCATGGTGTGGTATTGGGAATTGTCCGGATCGATGGCATGTTTTATCCAAGCTCTTTTTCCGGAAGTATCCATGATTTGCTCGTACCAATCCAGACCATATCCATGGGCTTGGCCGACAATCAGGTCGTTTTTTGAATCTCCGTTGACATCAACCACTAAAATCGGAACGCTTGCGCTTCCAAGATCAAATTCTTGGTGCATGATCCATTCTCCTTTTAAAATATCCCGTGGAGATTCCAGCCAGCCTTTGCTTAGAATAATATCGCCACGACCATCCCCGTTTACATCCCCAAAACCCAATCCATGGTCTTGGGTTTTTGCAACTTCTATTTTAACAAATGAACCCAAAGGCTTTCCTGATGAATCCCTTTCCAGCTTATAAAATTTAAGTGGTTGATTTGGGTTGTTTGGGAAAATCTCCAAGTGTCCATCATTATCTATATCCCAAGCTCTTGCAGCCTCCACATTCCCTGTGTGATCGATGAGATGTGACTCCCAAGGTGAGTTGTCACCGGGATTTTCAACCCACTTTAGGTTTGCACCAAACCAGCCACCCGTTACAAAATCCAGTTTGCCGTCGCCGTTGACATCCATTGGAATTGTCAAAAAATCATCCCAATATTCCCCGTGGCGTGCTATTTCACCTATAAAATGTCGGTTTAGATATTCCGGACCTTCATACCAGAAGGCGCCGGAAACAATATCGGGTTTTCCATCACCATTGACATCGAAAACGCCTACGGATTCATAGCTTTCGGAAGCTATTTGCTGTTTTTTAAATTGAATGGGCTTTGGATTTCCCTCCTGATTCTGGGCATTGACCGACAAACTGAAACAAAGACTCAAAAGAATGCCTAAAGACAAAGGTTTTATGTTCATGGACTTGAGTTTGCTGGATTTCAAATTTGATGGATTCTTCCCAATTCTATCAATTCCAAAAATCAGGCCTGCCAGATAAAATGTTATTCATCTGACTTTTCATGACTCCATCGATTCTATAAAATTGAAAACCATCGATTTCAGTTTAGATGAGCACCTGTTTTGTGCAGAACAACGTTATTTATTTTCGAGAAGTAAACCACCCTGTACTATCCTGCTTGAAGGTGGTTTTTTAGGGATTGGTGCTAGTGAATTCGCTCAATACCGGAGATAGTAGGTTTCTTGGCAAACTTTATTCAAAAAATAATCATGAAATTTCTTTGGGTTTATCTTGGGATTCCACCGGTTTTCGATATCCATATAATGGATACTGAAAAATCTCCCCTCCTACAAGAAACCTGTTTAGAAGATTTTTATCAAAAAAATTTTGCATGTCACTTTTTATCAGAATTAGGCCAAGATGAACCCGCCATCCTACAATTGGAATACAATTTCCAATAAATTCAAAATTCGCTTTTCAAACCGCTTCACCCCTGCTTCTGCCAAAACTTCAATTTTCCTTTGTTCTGGGATTTGACAAGGGTGTAAGTTTCGGGGATTTCTTTGTCCTGGCCGCAATAGGTCACGATCTTGGTGCCTTTTGGGACCAGGTCAAATTGATCGTGCAGAAATTGACAATATTCTTGGTAAAGGAGGACATCATAGGTATTCTCGGCATCAAGCTTGTCGGTCAGGTTGATGTTCTCCTCAAATGAATTGAAAAAATAGAAGGCATCATACTCCTTAAAATCAATCGTTTTGATATCCCCATGGACAAAATCCACGTTTTCAATCTTGTAATTTTCGGCCATTTTTCTGGACAAGCGAACCAGGTTTTCCCTTTGCTCCACACCTGTGACCTTTGCCTGTGAATGACTTGCCGCGACCAAACAAAACTTGCCTGTACCCGAACCAAGGTCCAAGACTTTGACACCGGGACGATCCGCCAGAAACTCGATTGCTTTCCTGGCGATGGCCACTGGAGTCCAATGGGTAGCCGACAGTTTCCTCATCTTGATGGGATAAAACGCATCGAAATCCTCATCCGTAAAATCGCTCAATTCCATGTCCGCAAAAATGGGGTTGTTTTATGAAAATAAAAAAAAGCATTGAAAGCGGATTTGATCCAGCCCTCAATGCCCATTCAATCCTTATTGGACAATCTTCTCAGACATCACAAATCTCCACTCCCTGCTTGAGAGAGGCCAGTTTATCAGGTCTTTTTGGGATAAATTCCTGACCGACAAAGCCTTTGTATCCCGTCTCAAGAATGGCTTTCATGATCGCGGGGTAATAAAGTTCCTGGGTTTCATCGATCTCATTTCTCCCCGGAACGCCTCCTGTGTGGTAATGCGAAATATAGGGATGGAATTTATTGATGGTCGCGATGACGTCCCCTTCCATGATCTGCATGTGGTAGACATCGTAGAGCAACTTGATGTTTTCAGACCCAACGGCCTTGCACATCTCTGCTCCCCAAACGGTATGGTCAGCTTGATAATCCTTGTGGTTGACCTTGCTGTTGAGCAATTCCATGCACATGATCACGCCATGTTTTTCGGCAGTCGGCATCAGTCTTTTCAATCCCATCGCACAATTTTCGATTCCTTTTTGGTCATCCAAACCTTTTCTGTTTCCGGAAAAACAGATGATTTGTTTGAAGCCTGCGGCGGCTACCTTTGGGATCATTTCCTCATAGCTTTTCACGAGTTCGTCATGAAACTCCGGATTGTTGAATCCTTTTTCAATGCCCATTCCCGCACCCCAGGGCATGGCGGATGTCAATCCGTATTTTTTGAGCATTGGCCATTCTTCAGGGCCGACCAATTCGATGGAAGTCAATCCAATTTCATTTGCGGCTTTGCATAGGTCCTCCAGTTCGATATCGTTGTAACACCACCGGCAAACAGAGTGGTTGATGCGGCCTTTCAAGCCTTGAGGCATATTGTCTTCCGAGGCTTGGATCCTCTGGGAAATCGAAGCGCCCAAGAATGTGAGGGCGGTCGTTCCTGCTATTTTCTTCAAAGTATTTCTTCTGGATTCCTTCTCGTTGATTTTTTTCATGCTGGTTTATGTTAGGTTTTTGCTAGGCTAGAAAATGGAGAATTCATGTTCTTTAAGCCTCTATTTGATCTTTACTGGCTTTTACTTTTTAAAGTCATCAAGTACTCCACCAAATCCACCAACTCTTGACTGCTCATGGATTTTTCCAATCCCGAAGGCATCATGGAGTTTTCCATTTGTGTGATGGAGGTGATATCGCTGGTTTTCAGAGGAGTGACAGTTCCTCCGGGCATTTTCAGGTCGATATCGGTTTCTGTCCGACTGGAAATTATTCCTCCCAGTGTACTTCCATCTTTCAATTTAACCATATACCCTTCATAGCCAAAACTTATCCCTGCATCTGGATGAAGAATGGATAGGTATTGCGCTTCTTTAGGCAATTTACTGCCGATTTCGGAAAGTTTTGGACCAAAGTCCAATCCGATCTCATTTACTTGGTGGCACACGGAACAGTTTCTCTTAAAGATTATCAATCCATTGTCTATATTTCCTTCCATCTCCATCAGGGTTTTGATGGGAAGGGTTTTATTTTCTTCGTCGTTGTTGTCCAGATAGGAGGCGGCTTCCATTCTCACACTTTTACGCCAGGCATTGCTCACCCCTGACACTGCGGCTGCTTTGAGGTTTTCGGGGAATTTCTCGGCTTTCAACAATTCCAAGACTTTCCCTTCTCCATCATAACTTCCCCCAATCGACCCGGCTGCTTCCCGCCTCACGGACAATGGCTGCTTTTGGTCAAAAGTCAAGGCTTCCAAAATCTGGATGGATTCTTTTGAGCCAACCCTTTTGATGGCTTGCAGCATTGCGAAAATTTGTTTTTCATCCTTTCCAGCCAACACCTGATTTACATGATCTGCACCACCCTGTCTGAGCAAGGTACCGGCAGCACTTCGACCAATATTGTTGTCGCTGTTTGCCAAGACCAGTTTCAGAAGTCTTGGGTTTTCTTCCTTCACTTCAAACCGCTGCACCATTTCCACAAATTCCTGGGTGCCTTCCACGTCATTCAAAACACCTTTCAAAGCCATCATCGCAAGGTTTGACTTTCTGGTGAAAGCTGGATCAAGATGGGCAAGAACCAATTTATTGATTGGGCTGGGTTGCCGTTTATCACTTTCCAGCATGTTGACCAGTGCTTTGGATTTGGATTCCCCATCGGGATTGAAATCAAAAGCACGGAAATACCTGAGCCTTTGATCAATCTCCTCAGAAGAATCAGATGCCAGGGAGGCCAACATCGGGATGGATTTCCCTGTTCGGGCTCTCCAGATGATATCCCGGTTGGATTTGTTGGCAAGTGCCTGGTCTTTGACTTCTTCGGCCCAATTGGCGAAATAACTGTCCCATTGGCCATCGGCTCCTATTCCCAAAGCTTCCAAATACCATCGGTCTTCTCCATCATGCTGCAAGGCCAGTTTTGTCCAAAGTGCGGCCGCTTCAGGCGCCTTGTTGTACCGCAATGCGATGGCAGCTTCGCGCCTCACTTGGGGGTCTTTGTCTTCGACCAATTGCTGCAGATAAGGAATGAGGTTCATTTTCATTTGCCTGGCAACACGAATTCCTGTTATTCTTATGTCTGGATTTTCATCCTGAATGGCCTTTTCGACATGGGTTTTTTCTTTCCCCTCTATTTTTGCAAGGAGCCACAATGCCCTTGCCCGCATCCTTGGATTTTCATGGTTTTCGAACATTTCCGACAAGCCTTGCTCGGCTTTTGAGCCCATGCCGTTCAAAGCATTCCATGCTTGGTATCTCCAAGAAAGGTTGGGATTTTGAAGGGCTTCCAATGCCCCGTCCACGGTTTTGAGATCGTAATCTGGATTCTTATAAGGCGTTTTTGGCGGCGCGATTCTGAAAATCCTTCCCCGGTTGAGATCACCAACCTGGTGTCCACCCACACCCGGATCATACCAGTCCGCCACCATCAGGGAACCATCCGGCGCCACGGCAACATCTGAAGGCCTGAACCATTGGTTGCGGTCTCCTTTCATGATGTCGACGATTTCTGCTTTGTATCCTGCACCGGATTTGGTGACAGGATAGGCCCGGACCACGTTGGGACCGGCATCTGTATGGATCATTTGATCCCAAAAAACCTCCGGCAGCAATCTTCCCTCATAAACCAAAATACCTGTTGGTGAACCAGCTCCGGTCTGAAGCAAATTCGGCACGACACCGGGATCGTTGAGATGCCAATGCTGAAGTGGGATTTCCGCCTCTTTGTTGGTCCTGTTGGCACGCCAACCCGCGCCGGTCATTTCGTCCTGATAACCGTAATTCCCATATTCCATTACAAAATTGATCCTGACAGCTTTGTTGCCATCATCGTCATTGTCAGATTGCCAAAGGGTGCCATAGGAATCCACGGCCACCTCATAATTGTTCCTGAAGTTTTGGCCCAAGACCTCTATGTTCGTGAAATCCGTATCGCACCTAAAAACCAAGCCTTGCCTGTAATTTGCCGGGGAAATTTCCTTTCCGGAAATGTCTTTTACGATTTCCCCGTTTCTATCCTTCAACTGACCGCCTTCATTTCCGAAGTTGAAATAAAATTTGCCATCGGGGCCAAAT
The DNA here is from genome assembly GCF_030656585.1 of Rhodonellum sp. NCBI lineage: Bacteria > Pseudomonadati > Bacteroidota > Cytophagia > Cytophagales > Cytophagaceae > Rhodonellum > Rhodonellum sp. The sequence goes on along the minus strand of NZ_JAUSPP010000013.1, from coordinate 8,495 downwards.
ACAAAAGCATGCATGCCATGGTCATGCTGCTCACCGGAAATCCCCTGGAAAATAATCTCTTTTTTGTCCGCCTTGTCATCCCCATCGGTGTCGGTAAACAGCCATACATATGGACTTTGGGAAACAATGGCCTGATTGCCCATCACCCAGATTCCCAGTGGGGAACTGATTTCAGGACCTTGATAAAAAACGGTGCTTTTGTCTTGGACACCATCTCCATTGGTATCCTCGAGAATCATGATTCTATCTCCTGCTTCCCTGGTGTCATTTCCTGTGATTTCCGGTCGGTAATTGAAGGCTTCACAGGCCCAAACCCTTCCCTTGTGGTCAATGTCGATATTCGTGGGATTGGTGATGGTGGGTTCAGAAGCGAATATCTTGGCCTCCAAACCCTCGGCAAGGGTGATTCCCGCGAGTGCGTTTTCCGGCAACCTCCTTTCTTCTTCGGTGAGCAGATCAAAGTCTTTGGGCGGGGTTTTGGAAGTGCAGGAATAAAAAAAAGAGAACATCAAGACAATCATTGAAATTGGCTTGGCCACAGTTGAATTTATCATTTTCGGTTTTTTAGGCTTATTCTTTGGGAAATGGTTCATTTCCCAATATTAAAGTTAGGTCTCTATTCTGAAATACCGGTTTTTATGATTGACATTTTTATGAACGGACAATACAATCGATAAATAGCATGTCCGATGCTTTCCGATCTCCTTTTTCATTTGGTGAAACAATGACTGAAAAAGCGACCAAGGATTTTTTCCTAGAAAGAGAAAGAAGTATGAATGGGATCGTTTATTCAGAAAAAAATATCTTCTTTTTGTAGATTTTTAAAGAGAAAACCAATTCAAATCCGTTAGGTAGGGAACACTTATGGAAAGCAAACAAATCACGACCATCACCATTTTTAGATTCGAGGGCAAAAACAGGTACTGGATTTTTACCCAGATGCAGCGGTCCTTAGCGGGATTCAAAAAAATCAAGGGCTTGACGTTTTTTAAAATGCTGGGGAGTGGTGGCAAAAACGGATTCTCCAAAATGCTGAATCTCAATGTATATGCCTTTTTGGGTGTTTGGGAATCCGAGTCTGATGCCAATGATTTCTTCGATAATTCGGCTTTTTATCAAGAATTTGATACTCGATGCACAGAAGCCTGGACCATTTTTATGGAAAATAAGGCCGCCCATGGCCGGTGGTCAGGGGTCTCGCCTTTCGAAAACTTCCAGCCCTACGCCGGCGGATTGATCGCGGTGATCACCCGGGCGCGGATAAAGCTGAGGTTCCTTCCGAAATTCTGGAGCTATGTGCCCCGCGTGGCCGACAACCTTTTTGACCATGAAGGCTTTCTTTTCTCAATAGGTATCGGAGAACTCCCTTTGTTGACGCAAGCCACTTTCAGCATTTGGAAGGATCAATCCTTCATGCATCAGTATGCCTACAAAAGCAAACTGCACAGCGAAGTCATCAAAAAAACCCGGGAATTGGGCTGGTACAAAGAAGAACTGTTTGCCAATTTCATCCCTTATAAAAGCGTGGGAAATTGGGAAGGAATCAATCCTTTGGAGGAGTATTTGAATAACGAAAAACCCCTGGACAGATAAGTCCACACATTCATTTCATTCATTTTTTTGTATTGGACTTTTGTGCAAAATGCTTGAGAGCTTACCGGAGGGTTATCCCATCGAGTGTAGGCTCGATTTTCAGGATATAGCCATTTTCATCAAATTCCATTTTATCAATACAAATTTCCCTATGGAATCCAGCTGAAGAACCCATTCTGACACCTTCAGGTCTCTTGAATCGGTGATATACGATCATCCAGTCATCGGTATCTCTGACATTGATTACTGAATTGTGGCCAGTACCATATATTCCCAATATTGGATTTTTACTCAGAATCAGGTTGTTTTTCGGAATTTCCAATGGTCCAATCGGAGAATCAGAGATAGCATATCTCACCCTGTAATTTTCAGACCTTGTATCATCCTCTGACCAAAGGAAGTAGTACTTTCCTTTTCTAAAGAAAACTTCCACACCTTCCCTAAAAGTATTGTCAGGAGTCATGATTTTTATCTGCTTTTTGTCAAAACTCTTCAAATCATCATTTAAAGGAACTACAGCCAAGTAGCCATTCCCCCAGTAAAGATAAGTTTTATCAGACTTTGGATCCTTGAAGATATCAGGATCGATCTCTTGTCCACCTCCAGCACCTTCTGGCCTGAAGTCAATCAAAGGTTTGCCCGAATCCTTAAATGGCCCTGATGGACTATCAGAAGTTGCCAAACCGATTTTTTGGCTTGCGGTGAAGTAATAGAAATATTCGTATCCATCTTCTCTCTTGACTTCAAGCATTGCAGGCGCCCAAGCATGCTTATCACTCCAAGACACATCCTTCTGAAGATCCAAAATCACCGCTTCCTCTTTCCAATCCCTGAGATTTTCTGAGGAAAATGTCTTAAAGTAAGTTCCTGACCAACCATCAAAGCCATCACTTGTAGGATAAAGGAAGTATTTCTGTTCTTTCTCCGAATAGATAATTTCAGGATCAGCATAGTAGCCTTTCAATACTGGATTGCCTGATACAACCTCATCTGCATAGCCAAAGTCATTGATCAATCTCTCTTTTTCTTCCAAAAAAATCGGAAGAACAGAACCATGTCTAGGGTGAAAGTCCATGCTAATTTGCTCATCAATGATGCTGAAATCCTCCAAGTCGGTACTCTTCGTAAACTGGTAGGAACCCTTCATATAAACATCATACATCAAGATGTAATCATCAGAATCGTTCAATTTGAAAATACCGGATCCCTCAACCGCCTCTTTGGTCTGCTGGAGGTATTTATCATGTATTTCATATCCTTGAGTCAATTGGTCAGAAACCGCCTTTTTGAGTCCATTACCATGACCTTCGGTTTTGAAGAATAAGTGGTATTTTCCTTCATGAAAAATGATATCCCCATCTATACAAGATTTTCCATCTGGATGGAAAAATAGTTGCTGAGGCTCGGATTCCAAAGCTGTAAAATCCTTATTGGCATAGGCATAATAGATAATATCTTCCTCGCCTTCAAACTGCATTGACCAGTAAACCATGTATTTTCCGGCTTTGGAATCAAAAATAGTTTGTGGTGCCCAAACTCTGCGTACTTCACTGAATTTTTCAGGAAAAACAGTGGGAATATGAATATTGCTGTGGGTCCAATTGACCAAGTCATCTGATTTTAACAAGATCATACTTTCATTTGTCCAGCCGTCGTTTGGAACATATAAGTCTGTGAGCGCCATGTAAAAACTTTTACCATCATCCGATCTAAGAATATGTGGATCGCGCACTCCCCCCTGCTTGCTGATGACATCATTGTCTAGAATCGGCAGGTAATTATTCAAGGCCCGAAAATTGAAACCATCATCACTGATCGCATAATGGACAGATTCCTGACCTGCACCATTCCCGATAAAATATGAGAATAAATAAGCTTCAGTTTTAATGGGTTTAGAGCAGGAGTTCAGAGACAATAGACATATGCAAAGTATGTCGAAAAGAAAGTTCTTGTGGGATTTCATTAGATAGACTTTACGTGATTTTTATATCTTTTGATTGCTTCCAAAAAATAATAATCCCCATAGGTCAGGGGTGTATCTACTTCTGTGTTTTCAGGAATATGACCTACTCCATGATTCAGGATAAATCCACCATTTGTCTTCGGATCGGCCAAATAAGGTGCAGAAACGAGTGATTCAAGCATGATTTCTGCATTATGGAAATACTTTTTTGAAGCACTTTTATCAACATAAGTTGCCAATTCAAACAGCGCAGAGGCTATGATTGCACCCGCTGAAGAATCTCTCAAAGCATCTGGTATATTTGGCGCATCGAAATCCCAATATGGGATTTTGTCTTCTGGAAGGTTTGGATGGTCTAGGATCAAATTCGCTATGTTATTCGCTAAATCGAGGTATTTCTCGTCTTTGGTAAACCTGTACATCACAATATATCCGTACAATCCCCATGCTTGTCCCCTTGCCCAAGCGGATTCATCTGCATAGCCCTGGGCGGTATGCTTTTTATTTACCCCCCCTGTTTTTGGGTTATAGTTGACCACATGGTAGGTACTATAATCCTCTCGGAAGTGGTTCTTGATCGTATTGTCAGCATGTTTGATGGCGATGTCTCTGTACGTCGGATCACCCGTCTCTTGAGATGCCCAAAAAAGCAACTCCAAATTCATCATGTTGTCAATGATCACTAAGTAATCTCCCTCTTTTGAATCCCAAGACTTGATCACGCCTACTTTTTCATCGAATCTTGAACTGAGTGACTTTGCACTTTGGATCAAAACATCCTTGTAACTTTCATCAGGAGCTATTTCCAAAGCATTCCCAAAACTGCAAAACATCATGAAGCCCAGATCGTGAGTTGTGGTATTGAATTTTTCTTTTTCAAGCACTTTCATGATTCTATTGGCTTCCACCAAAAGTTCCACATCCTTGTTTTGCTCATACATGTAGAGGAGTGATCCCGGATAAAAACCGCTGCACCACCAGCCTGAATTGGAAGTTTCAAGTTTGTCTTGATCAGCATGATATGTCTTTGGAAACCTATTTTCAGGTAGGGTTTCCATCATAAATTTATATTGATTCGAAGCTTGGTAAATTACTTCATCCAATTTGGAATTTAAATCTTTATCCTGGATTGCCACGCTTTTTCTTTCAACTTGACAATTCGAAAAAATTATCGATGAAAGTAAGATAAACAATGTGAAAAGCCTTTTCATTTTTTAACCTTTAGTATATGAATAATATTAATTGAGTTCGATAACTTGAACAGGACTTGATTTCCCATCTGCTATTCCCTCTCCATCTATTTGCGCTACATTTTGCAAAAATAAGTGGAGTGATTTTGAGGATTTCCAAAGTGAGATATCATAAGTCGGTTCCCATTGACCGACAGGAAGCTCGGTCAAATCCCTAATGTCCCATCCTAATTTGGTTTGATATACCAAAGAGACCTTATTGTCTCTTTCCTCATCCCTATAAATGATATAAATCTGTTCTTGATGATCCACAAGAATCTGAGGTCTGGAAATTGGAATTCTTTTCGTACCTCCACCTCCCAAAGAGAAAGCTTGTGTTCTATTGTTAGGGCTTACTTTTTCCCATTTTCCATCCTTCAAAAAAACAACCTGTAGCTGCGGAACCCCATTTTCAGCCCAATAAGTAACGATATAAGGATTCCCCTTCCTATCTGCCGACATGCCGGTCTGATTGATCAGGCTACTGTTTTGGGGTATTTTCCATGCGTATTCTGCCGAAGATGCGGTAATCGGCAGTATGTATTTTTCACCAGTTGACTTTTCCCATGTCATTCCCTGATCTCTGGATACTGCATAACTCATGTCATGGTTCGTCGAAACATCCCAGGATTCTCTCCAGACCCAGCTTAGATGAATGTTTCCAAGATCATCGATATAGGATTGCCAATAGGCATTTCTTTGATCTTCTCCATCGATGAGATTTGAATGGATTTGAAGCCAGGATTTAGACTTTAAATCATATTTATTGATCAAAAGATTTCCTCTTCCTGATGCTCCTGATCTGTACATAAAAATCAGATTTCCATCGGGTAATCTGTGAAATTCAGGATAAGTGACTTTTGATTCCTGAAGTCCTGTCATGTATTCTTTATCTCCCAATTCAAGACTTAACGGCTCTTTGCTTTTGGCATATCGCAATTCATTGTCATGGTGATCCCAAGAAACATGCAAATACCCTTGCCCATCCAGCGCAATGCTGATGGAATTGTGTGCATCCTTGACATTGCCCATGTATGCTGTCTTTTTAAGCTCCCAAATTTCCGAGGACAGATTTCTTTTACCAAGAACAACAAATCCCTCCTGATCATAGAAAGCGATAAATTGATTCTTACCATCAGAGTCCAAAGAATTTCTTCTGAAAATGACTGTATTGATAGAATTATTCGCCCAACCCTCACCGACCAAAGTCGCAGTGATCGGTGCTTTCTCCAACTTTTGAGCCTGACAGGAACAGACAATCAGAATAAATAGTAAATATGATATTTGAATCCTCTGAATCATCTCAAATTGCTTTGTCAATCACTCCTTTTTTCCCACCCCAGATTTTCTGTTGTGTCCATTCTTCCCTTGGCTTTGCCCAAAAGTCAGCTGTCGCAGGCAATCCAAGAACCAGGAATACTTCTGCACATAAATAAAGGCTACCGGTAGAAATGTAAGGCTCTGCCAATTCGGGTTGGTTGCCGTTGAACCCAAGTTTCAGCCATCCATTTTGATCGAACATGGACTCAGACGCCATGTGTTTGTCCACAATTGCGAGTAAGGCAGCACGGACCTGTGGTGGAGCAATTTCTTGAGGTAATTCTTCCCAAAGTGCTATTTGGGCAAGTGCCTGAAAAGCACCAAAGCGATAGGCCATAGATCTTCCAATCACGGGATAGGTGCCTTCTGGAGAAATCAATCTTTCTTGAATCGCTGCATATCTTCTTGCCCTTTTTAAAAAAATTTCAAATTCTGCTTTATTTCCGCTACCTGCTTCTAAGAGTGCTTTTGTCACATCCAATATCATCGGCTGGATGACAAAGCTGTTGTAATAGTCAAAGTGAAAGTCAGGACCATCTCCATAAACTCCATCCCCGAGATACCACTCTTTGTGCTTGTTGAGGGCATAGGAAATTCTGACATAATCCCCATCACCGTCAAACTTGATCAGCGCTGCCTCAACCATGGCTGTAAAAAGCAACCAATTGCTGTAATAAGGATTGATGGTTCTTGTGGATTTCAATGCTGTGATTGTATTCTTCTTGGTTTGGGCATCCAGCCGATCCCAAAGCTGGGTCGGTGCTCTCAACAATCCCTGAGCTAAAAATGCTGCATCCACAAGCGGCTGTCCCCCTTCTGTGAAATTCATATAATCCTTGGCATTAGGGTCGGTTGCATTTTTGAGAGATTGGTGAACCAAAAGGATATATTTCTCTCTCAACTCACCTTCTTCCGAGTCATCCAGACCGAGCTCCAACCAAGGTGCCATTCCAGAAATCAATCGACCAAAAGCCTCCAAGTGAGTGACTTTATCCCGATCACCATATGCATTTGGAGCAATTTCGATAGGCATATTTTCCTTTAACTTGTCCTGACTTAAATTGACCAAAACTGGATCAGCGATTTTTGTCAGATAGGAAATAAAAGCTTTCCTATCCTCCAAATCTTCTGCTTGGGCTGTGCCTAAGCTCCAAAGGATTAATAAAATGCTGAGTAGTTTAATATTTTTCATTGCGTGATTATTTTTTGTTGGAATACCCTTGCGTAGTCCACTTCATAGGTTTTGGGAAACAATGTGTTACTTGGATCTCCACCATTTGAGCCAATAGCAAGATTGAGAAGTAAGTAATGGGGCTGATGGAAAGGGTTGAAACCATCTGGGTTGATGGTTTTGGAAAGGTCTATTTCATTCAATAACTCCCCATCCAGATAGAGTAGAATCCTGCCCTCATTCCAATCCATAGTCCAAACGTGAAATTCGTTTGGCCAATTGCTATTTTTTTCAATAAACCCCTCAATCTTAAATTTAGCTTCATCCCACAGGACAGAAGGTTGGGTTCCTTTCCATGCCGCATTTGCCAAGATAAAGGCGTTGTCATTTCTGCGGTAGAATTCCATGACATCAATTTCACCATTGGAAGGCCAAGGTTTTGAAACGCCAAGTGTCCATATGGCAGGCCACATGCCCATCGCAGTATCAATTTTTGCCCTGACCTCGACGATTCCATACTGAAACTCCATTTTTCCCCGCGTATTGATACTTGAGGATGTGTATTGGGAGAATTCAGAATTTCTTCTCCAATCTTGGCTATTGGGATCGAATTTTTGGTTTGTTGCTTTTTCCCTTCTGCCTTCTATAATCAAAAGCCCCTGTTGGACAGCGGCGTTGTCTTCTTGGTAGTACTGGAGCTCATTGTTCCTGACAAAACCTATTTCATATGACCAATTACTAGAATCAGGTTTGTTCCCATTGTCGAATTCATCAGACCAGATAAGTGTATACACTTTATTATCTTCCGCTGAAAACAAAGTCGGAACAGGGCTCTGTGCATATGCACTGCCAGGAGTCCAAACAATGAGATAGAAGGAACAAACCCAAACAAGTGAGGTGAGTGAAAAATTGCCATTCATGGTTCCTATCCTTAAATTATTGATGTTTTCGAGCATTTGCTATATTTTATTAAACCCGTTTAATGCATTATCAATTCTATTCCGGCCTGAAATTGCTTAATAATCAGTCGGTTGTTTACTGTTTTAGACTACAACATATTGGACTTTACATTATCATCCAAATAGTCTGATTTTCTTATAGTTACAGCCATATTGGGAAGCCTAATGCATATTTCGGGTTAAAGGGTAAATATGCAATTACCAGACAAAGCCCGGTAATTGCGATAGCTACAATAAACCCTAAAAATATTTAATATGAT